>DASXBJ010000093.1:0-6297 GCA_036491755.1 Candidatus Dormiibacterota bacterium | reverse complement strand
AGTGGCCGCTCGGTGATGGCTTGACCCCACGCGTTGTCGCCTTGCAGGGCTGGTCGTACGTTCTTATTGGTGCAGCGTCGACCCTGCTTTTCGTCTTGCTTCTGTTCTTGCCGGGGATGCTCGCGAAGGAAGATCCAGTGATTCTTCGCTGGGTCGTCGGGGTCGTACTCGCCATTGCAGTCGGGCTGGCTCTTGCCGCGACGGTGCCGTACGTTCGAAGTGTCCGAATGTCGAGGCGATAGGCGGCACTCAGGCGGGCGTGAAAGGATCGGCGGGCAGCTCAGTCCCGCCTGCGGCTTTTCCCTCATTCCGTTCGTGGATACGGCACGTTTGCAGTCGAGGCTGCCCCACGTAGGAGTAGCCGGCACGCACGTCGAACGAATCGGCGAGCGCGCGGATCACAGTGCTCCCCGGGACTCATGCTCGGGTAGCGATGGTCGTGTGGGCTGGGGCTGGGTTGATTGTCGCCGTCGGCCGACTAATACCCGTGGTGCCTCGGAAAGCGCTTGTTAAGAATCGCTTGACATTGATCGTAAAACGCTGAACGATCCTGCGCGGAAGGAGGCGGGGAGGCCCGCTCTACACCTCGAAGTTTGGAGGTTGGTCCTATGAGACACGTTCGGCTGCCGACTCTATTGGCGGGCCTCGTCTTAGGCCTGACGATGTTCGTCGGTTCAGAGGCGGTAGCGCTCGCGCAGTCCGATCCATCGCAACTCAAGGCCGCGCAGGCCGCGTTCGTCGAGCATGAGGCCAAGACCGCGCTGGCTTGTTC
This sequence comes from Candidatus Dormiibacterota bacterium, assembly GCA_036491755.1. Lineage (GTDB taxonomy): Bacteria > Chloroflexota > Dormibacteria > Dormibacterales > Dormibacteraceae > DASXBJ01. The sequence goes on along the minus strand of DASXBJ010000093.1, from coordinate 5,525 downwards.
TGCGGCGGTGGCAGCCCGGGCGGCGCACCGCCACTTCCTCACCTTGGCCGAGGCACAGCGTTGCGCGCCCGGGGCGACGGTCAGTGAGACCGGCCGTTTCGCGTTGCAGATCCGCCCAGTCAGTAATCTAACCGGCTACTCGGAGACTCTGATCATCCGGGAGGGAGTGAATCAATATTCGATCTCCCGACTGACCAACCTGGATGGCGGTCTGACCGCCAGTCGCGCCGTGCTCGCTTCGGGTTGCCCTGAAATGTCAACCTGGAATAACGGCCATTGGTTTGCCGACACCTACATCAACAATCAGACGCGCTGGGCCCGATATTGGAGTTATTGCGGCGGCGCTTACCCTTACTCCCACGTCGCCTACGTCAGCCCACAATGTCAAGCTTTCGCTCCATTCCACTGCACTGGCACCACGACGGGCGTATATGACAACAACAGCACTGACGCTTATACCTACGTCACCAATAATTACGTTGCGTGCACACCCTTCTGTCTCGGCAGCACACTCGAGACCGCGTGGCAGGAAATGACCTGGGACAGCCGGGGCTGGTATGACTACAGCAGCTGGTTCAACTAGGAGGAATCGCAAATGCCATTTGAAGTTTCGGCGGCGATCCTGGCCGGAATGTCGGCAGTGTCGATCGTCGGCCTGATCCTGGGAGTGCGCTGGATTGTGCGGAGCAGCCAGTCGAGATAAGGTCGGAAGCCTGAGTCCTGACCGGGAAACCGGTCAGGACTTCGATCCTCCGCCTGACGCCCGAAGCGCGGTCCTCGACGGCCTTGACAGGATCCGCAAATGATGAGGGCAGCCGTGTTCGACCGGTACGGTCCGCCGGAGGTCCTGCGGATCGAAGAGGTCGAGCAGCCGGTCCCCAAAAAGGACGAGGTTCTGATCAGGATCCGCGCCACGACCGTCTCCCGGTCGGATGTGCACACACGTGAAGCAAACCGGAGCGGCGGCCTGCTCCTCTCGATCATCAGCCGCCTGGTCTCGGGCTTTCCCCGACCGAGGCAGCGGATCCTAGGGACCGAGCTGTCGGGGGAGATCGCAGCCGTCGGCGCGGCTGTCACACAGTTCAAGGTGGGGGACCCGGTCTTCGCAGCCATGGGTTTCAAGTTCGGGGCGCACGCCGAGTACACATGCATGGCCGAAAGCGCGCTCATAGCGCCGAAGCCGGCTTCCATGAGCTTTGAGCAGGCCGCCGCGGTGCTCGACGGAGGCCTCAACGCGCTCTGGTGCCTGAGGGGGGCGAATCTGCGCGAAGGACAGTCGATCCTCGTCTACGGAGCCTCCGGGTCATTGGGCACCGCTGGGGTTCAGCTGGCTCGGGCCTTTGGAGCCGACGTGACCGCGGTGTGCGGCACCAAGCACCTGGAGCTCGTCAAATCGCTCGGAGCCGACCGGGTGATCGACTACACGAAAGAGGACTTCACCAGGAGCGGCCATACCTACGATGTCATCTTCGATGCCGTCGGCAAGCACTCGTTCAAGCGAAGCAGGGGCTCGTTGAAGAGCGGCGGCAGCTATCTCGCGACCGACGGGCTCGCCAATCTCTTCTGGGCCGCCTGGACCTCACGAGTCGGAGACAAAAAAGTCCTCTTCCGGATCCCCCCGCGCTATACAAAGCAGGATGTCCTCTTCATGAAGGAGCTGATCGACGCCGGTAAGTACCACGCCGTCATCGACCGCACCTACCCGCTGGAGGACGTCGTCGAGGCGACGCGGTACGTCGCCACGCAGCAGAAGACGGGAAACGTGGTCCTCACCGTCAGCCGGTAGGGTGCCCGCGCAGCTGCCGGCGATCGCGTTGATCTGCCTGCTCCTGTACCTGGAGGAGGCCGGCCTGCCCCTCCCAATTGCGCCCGGCGAGGTCGTGCTTCTCGGCGCGGGCCTCCTGATCGCCAGCCGGCCGGACCTCGTGTACCTCGTGGTCCCGCTCGCGTATGGGGCTGTCCTCGGCGGGGTGTTCACCGCGTACTCGTGGGCGCGCTGGATCGGGCCCAAGCGGCTGAGGGCCCTGGCGCGGCGCATCCACGCGGGTGGCCCGTACGATCGCGCGGCCGCACGCCTCCGCGCGGCGAGCCCACTCCAGATCGCCATCTCGCGGCTCCTGCCAGGGTTGCGTGTCTACACGTCCTTGGTGGCCGGAGCGGTGGGGCTTGGACGCCGCCATTTCTTCGGCGGCGTCATGCCCGCGAGCGCGCTGTGGGTGCTGATGTTCATCGGGCTCGGCTTTTTCGTCGGCGTTCCAGTTGAGCATCTGATCAGCCGCCTCGCGGTCTATTCGATCGGTGTCGTCTTCATCCTCGTCGTGGCTGTGATCTGGATCTTCGCCGCCCGGCGACTGCCCGCGGCACGAATCTTGGATTCGGTCCCCGAGGCCCCGGCCCGGTGGCGGCTCCCGGTGGCGCTGGCGATCGACCTGGTCAGCGTCATAGCCGTCATCGTGCTGCTTAGCGTCCTGAGCGTCCTGGCCCGCAGTGACATCGACGACCTTGTATTCGCGGCCGGCATCTTCGCCATGCTCAGCCTCGCCTACCTGCTGGTGGCCCGTTACACCGTGGGCTTCACGCTCGGCGAGGCGCTGCTGGACATCCGATACCACCCGCCGCGGATCCGGAGGCTCTTGCCAGGCCAACCCTGAGGAGTCCGCTCAGTGCGTCGGGTTGGGTGTGCCACCCTCGGATGCCTCTTCCGGCGTGTCACCCAGCCTGGCGGGCGCTTCGAGGTCGTCCCCCTGCGCGCCGGGCGGGTGCATCTGCCTGACGTGCTCCTGAAGCGCCTGGGCGTCCTCGACCTCCACTCCACAGATGTCGCACTTCATGGCGTCACGATTTCCGGCGCGCGCGCGCCACCATGCGCAGCTGCAGGATGCGCGCCGCTCCGAAGGCGAACACGATCAACGCGCCAAGGATCATGGCGAAGAGAAGCGCCACCGCCAGGGGCAGGTGGCCTGAGACGAAGAGGAAGGACAGCTCGACGCTCTGCTGGTTCTGCAGGATGAAGATCAGGATCACCACCAGCAGCAGCAGGCCGACGACGACCGCGGTCCAGGCTCCGCTGAGCCGAGTGCCGGTCTCCCCGGGAAGAGGCCGAGGCTCCGGCTCGGACTCCGGCTCGGGTCTGGGTTCCGGGTCAGGCTGCGTGTCGGCGGCAGTCGGGTGGTCCATGGCTGCTTGTCCCCCTTTCAAATCCTGGTCTGAAACCGCACCGACAAGCATGGGGTAGCGGCCAGATTTCTGTGCCGATCTGGCCGGTTCTGGAGCGTCGACCGGGTGCGCAAACTTGCCTCTTGCGCAAATCCTGCCTCGGTGCTAGGGTCTGTAAGCGCTTACCGGTAAGCGCTTACCGGAGGGTCTATGAGCCAGGGGAGCTGGATGGCCGAGACGAAAAAAGCCAAGGGGACGCTGACGATCTACGACGTCGCGAAAAGCGCCGGCGTATCCATCGCATCGGTCTCGAGGGTCCTCAACGGCCAGGGCACCCCTCGGGCCGAGACGCGAGAGGCCGTGATGCGGGCGGTCCGCGAGCTCAGCTTCGTCCCGGACGGCGCCGCGCGCGCGCTGTCCAACGGGCTCAAAGAGGTGGTCGGCGTGGTGTTCCGCCGCGGCGGCGAGCAGCTCTTCGAGGGCGAGGACGAGAGCTTTCTCTTCATCGACGTGATCAACCGCGGCATCGAGGTGGGGGCGCAACGTCGCGGATTCGACCTGCTGATCAGCTCGGTCGGCTTCAACGACGACAACGTCGCGGCCCGGATCGGCGCCCTGGCGGGCAAGGCCGACGGCCTGATCCTCCACGACCGTATGCTCTCCGCCGTCGGCATCGCCCGCATGGCGGACATCGTGCCGATCGTGACCCTCGCCGGCGCGGCGACCCCGGCGTCCCTGAACGTCCGCTGCGACAACGAGTCGGGCATCAAGGCGTTGGTGCGTCACCTCGCGGTCGATCACGGCTACACGAGCCTCGGCTACGTCACCGGTCGCTCCGACAGCCCGGACAACCGCACGCGTGCCCGCGCCTTCGAATCTGAGGCGGCCGCGACCGGAGCGGACATCGAGACGGGCCCGATGTGGCAGGGCAACTACAGCGCGGCGGGCGGGGCGGCGGTGGTCGACGCGCTGCTGGGCGCGGGTAAGACGCTGCCGCGCGCGATCCTTTGCGCCAACGACCAGACGGCGCTCGGCGTCATCCACGGTCTGGCGCGCCGGGGGATCAGGGTGCCGCAAGACGTCGCGATCACAGGCTTCGACGACGTCCCGGTGGCGCGCCACCTGCACCCACCCCTGACCACGATCCGCCAGCCGATGCAGGAGCTGGGAGCAACGGCCTTCGACATCCTGTACTCGAAGATCAGCTCGGGCACGGGCGAATCCGACGTCGTGCTACCGGTCGAGCTCGTCATCCGCGAAAGCTGTGGATGTCCGCGCCAGCCGGCACTCGCCGGCACATCCCCGGACGCGGCGCGCGTGGTGGCCTGAGATGGGTGCCATCCTCCGGCGCCTGGCCGTCTACCTGATCGCGGCCTGGGTGGCGATCACAGTCAGCTTCCTCTTGCCGCGGGTCGTGCCGGGAAACCCGGTCGCAGGCGCCGTCGCCCGGGCTGAGCAGTCGGGCAACTGCAACGACGCCTGCGTGCACGCCGTCGAGGCGCAGCTCGGTTTCGACGTGCACAAGAGCATGTGGGACCAGTACACCGACTACCTCGGGAACCTCTTCCACGGCAACCTGGGCCAGTCGTATTCCGAGAACGCGCCGGTGACGAGCCTGATCCTCTCGTACCTGCCCTGGACGCTCGGCCTCCTCGGCGTGGCGACGGTGATCAGCTTCCTGGCCGGCTCAACGCTGGGGACGCTGATCGCGTGGCGCCGAGGTTCCTGGCTGGATTGGGTCATGCCCGTGGCCACCTTCTTCCAGGCGGTCCCTTACTTCTTTCTCGCGCTCGTGCTGGTCCTTCTCCTCGGGCAGACCGGGACGATGCTGAAGCTCTTCCCGAGCCTGTTCGGTTACGACATCTACGCCGTGACCCCGGGGCTCAACGGCCCATACATCGGCAGCGTCATCAGCCACGCCATCCTTCCGGCCGCGACGGTCATTCTGGCGTCGCTCGCGGGATTCCTCATGGCGATGCGCAACCAGATGATCACGACGATGGACGAGGACTACGTTCTCGTCGCGGAGGCCAAGGGCCTTTCCACGCTGCGTGTCGTCTGGTACGCGGCACGCAACGCCCTGCTGCCGGTGGTTGCCAACTTCGCGATCGCGCTCAGCCTGATCGTGTCCGGCCAGATCCTGGTCGAGATCGTCTTCAACTACCCCGGCATCGGCTTCCACCTCAACGACGCGCTCGGCAAGCTCGACTACTCGCTGGTCCAGGGCATCTTCGTCGTGATCACGCTGGTGGTCCTCGCCACGAACCTCCTCGCGGACGTCGTTTACGTGCTCATCGACCCCCGGGCGAGGCAGATGGCGTGACGATCAACAGCAGCGTCCTGGCCGAAGCCCCGCCGCCGGCCGATCC
>DASXBJ010000092.1:0-3301 GCA_036491755.1 Candidatus Dormiibacterota bacterium | reverse complement strand
TGACCTTGTCACAGCCGACTTCAGCGGCTTCGATCCGGACATCACCGAAGCGGCGGCGTTGTACCAGGTGCAGCGGGTGGCGCAGGCGCGTGGCCTCGACGAATCAAAGGTTCGGGCCCTTGTCGAGAAATATGTGCACGGGCGGATCCTCTGGCTCTTCGGCGAGCCCTACGTGAACGTCCTCGAGCTCAACATGGCGCTCGACGCGGGAGAGGCGGGCTAGCCTAGCCTCGACATGGAGGCGAAGGTGCCGCAGTCCGAGGCCGCCGCGGCGGCAGAACCGCGACGTGGCCGGCTGAAGGTGTTTCTCGGTGCCACGCCGGGAGCCGGAAAGACATACGCCATGCTGCGCGACGCCCACCAATTGGTGGCGCACGGCCATGACGCGGTCGTCGGCTATGTGGAAACGTACAACCGGCCGCGAACTGTCGAGCTGCTGGCGGGTCTCGAGGTGATCCCCCGGGTGCGTGTGCCCTATCGCGGCACGGTCCTGGAGGAGATGGACCTCGACGCGGTGATCAGGCGCAAGCCCGAGATCGCACTCGTGGATGAGCTGGCGCACACCGACGTTCCCGGCGTTCGCCACGAGAAGCGTTGGCAGGACGTGGAAGACCTTCGCGCCGTGGGGATCGACGTCATGACGACCGTCAACGTGCAGCACGTGGAGAGCGTCAAGGATCTGGTCGAGAAGGTGACGGGCATCGTCGTGCGTGAGACCGTTCCAGACAAGGAGCTCGACGGCGCTGATGAGATCCAGTTCATCGACATCACACCGGAGGCACTGCGAAAGAGGATGGGTCACGGCAACATCTACGCTCGCGACAAGGTCGAAACCGCCCTCGCGAACTTCTTCCAACCGCAAAACCTCTCGGCCATGCGCCAGATCGGCCTGCGGCTCGTGGCCGACTCGATGGCGCGCTCGCGCCATGTCCTCACCTCCCCCGAGGACGTCCTCGTGGCGGTGTCCTGCGATTCGGCTTCTGAGGATTTGATTCGTCGCGGCGCCCGCTTGGCCCGGAGGCTGAGCGGCAGCTGCATCGTGGTCACGGTCCGGACTTTCGGCTCGAGCACGCCGGAGCTGGAACGGTTCAGGGCGCTCGCGGAGCAGCTCGGCGGTTCCTTCGCTGTACTCGGCGGAAGCGACATGGCCGCCGCGGTGATACAGGCGGCGCGCGACTCGTCGGCCGAGCACGTAGTCGTGGGGGAGATGGTCAGCACATCGAACTGGAGCCGGTTGCGACCGACCGTTGTCGATCGCATCATCGACGGGCTGCCCTACTCGGACGTCCACGTGATCGCGCGGTTGATGCAATGAGGCACGAGGACAAACGGCCGGACCCGATGCAGCTCCTGAAGCAGGTCTCCGCCGAGACGCGCCGGCGCGTTCTGTTTCGGGTCTACCTCGGCTACGCACGTGGCGTGGGTGCGACAACCGCGATGCTGGACGAGGGCCGGCGGCGGCGCGGTCGGGGAACCGATGTGGCCGTCGCGGCGTATCGCGTCCACGGCGACACCACGAACGCATTGCGAGACCTCGACGTATTGGGGGCTGGCCGGCAGCTCAGTGATCGCCAGGGCCTCGACGTCGTGGCCGTCCTCGCTCGGAATCCAGATGTCGTGTGCATCGATGACCTCGCGGAGGTCGACGATGGTGACGGCCCACGGATTGAGCAGGTGTCCCGTCTCCTTGGCGCCGGCATCACTGTGCTGGCCACCGCACACGTGTTGTCGATCAAGGGCATCGCGACCGCCTATGCGTCGACGTTGGGCCGCAGCGCCACAGGCGCCTTGATCGATGAGGCGGCCCTTGAGGCAATCGACGAGCTGGAGCTGATTGACATCACGCCCGCCGACCTGCTCGAGCGAATGCGTGAGCGGCCGATCCTACGACCGGCGGAGCTGGCGATCGCCATGCAGCGCGAGCTGCGCCCGCCAATCCTCGAGGCTTTGCGTGAATCCGCGTTCAGGGTGATCGCTGAGCACGCCGACCGGCAGCTGGTCGGCTACATGCGTGAGAGTGGAGTTCAGGTCCCCTGGGAAGTCCGCGGCCGCATCGTGCTTGGCATCCCCGTCGAGCGTGGCCTCGAAAACCGCATCCGAAAGGCGGCCGCGTACGCCCAGGTTCAGGACGCGAAGTTCTCTGTCGTCTCGGTCAGGACCCGAACCCAGAGCGACCAGCAGAAGGAGTGGATGGGCGCGTACGCGGCGCTGACACACCAGCTCGGCGGCGAATTCGTGCATCTCCATGGCCGATCAGTGGCGCGAGTGCTTGTCGACTACGTGCACGAATCTCTGGCAACTGAGGTCATCCTGGGACATCGCCGGCGCAATCGATGGATGCCGGGTGATACGACGAGCGAGGTGATCCGCAGGCTGTCAGGCGTCGACGTCCACGTGCTCAGGGCCGAAAACGGCGAGGGTACTGATGGAGCGAACCGATGACGCGGATGAGCAAGATTGCCGCAGCCGGGCTGAGAATCGAGGCCCGGCTTAGCTGAGCTCACTCGGGGTATCAAGCATGGACATTCGAAAATTCCCATCTGCGCTGACCAAGGGCTTCGTGGTGTTTGCCGGACTGATGACCTGCGCCGCCCTCACCGTGCACCTATCCAGCTATGGCCCCGATCAAGTCGGACCGACGCTCATGAACTTTGCCCTGGCGCTGTCCCCAATCGTCTTCCTGGTGTTCGGACCTGCAGTCGTGGTACTTGCCTTCGCTCGGATACCCGTGGAGAGGGTCATGGCCGGCCTGCCGGTCCTGGTCTACGTAGTGGGCGGCGCGGTGTTCCTTTATGCCTTTGTGGATTTCTTCTTGATGACGCGCCTACTTCCAGGTCAACCGCAGCAGGACGGCTCGAACTACTACTTCAATGACCATGGCAGTCTGATTCCGATCAGTCTCGACGCCTACCGGATGGCCATGATGCATGCAGCCCGCTTGTTCAGCGGGCATGAGCTGATCTTCTTTGGATTGGGGACTCTGATCGGATACCAGATCGATCGGATACGGAGCGGGCGAGTCAGCCTCGAGATAGCGCCACGAGACGAAGTGATGGAGCGTTCTCCGCTGCCCTATCCCCTTTCAAGAGTGGTCGGTCTGAAGACGGCTCTATCCCCAGAGGCGTGCGTCGCGCGGCTGCTGACACCGCCGCCACGCTCCGCGTGGTCGTTGTTCGCCACATCACAGGGACTCAGGGGCCAGGCCTCAACGACCGAGTTTCGGGTGGAAATGGCAGGCCCCCAAACGCAAATGGTTTACGCAGTCGGTCGGTTCGGCCGGGTCGGAGGCGCCACCGGGATC
>DASXBJ010000091.1:0-3066 GCA_036491755.1 Candidatus Dormiibacterota bacterium | reverse complement strand
GCCGGTGTAGTAGTCGCGGAGGTTCTGCGGGTCGTTTCCGATGATCTCGAAGTGCACCACAGGTTGTGCCATGAGTAGTCCTCCGGGTCGTTGTCTGGCTTCGCAGCATGGACCGCGCAGCACGCGGGAACTCATCGATGCGCGATGCGCGATCCATCTGAGCACCTGCGGCGTCGGCGGAACCATCCAAGCCAGTCTCGCTCCGATGGTCGCGCCTGCGACGAACGCGATCCTGGGCGCCGTGCGCGGTTTCCCCGCCCAACTCGGGAGGCGTCGACGGATCTGGACGAGCTTGAGCGATGCTCAGTCGGAGGCCAGGGCCGGGAAGTTCGGCACGTTGCCGCGACCAGCCGGCGTCACATCTAACACATTCCAGATGGGCCAGATCGAGTCGACGTGGCGGGCCTCCAGACCCTCGTCCCGGGGCGCGTACATGAGCTCCGAGGACCAGGTATGACGGAACTGGTCGCCGTCGCGGACGAACACGCTCAGGATCGGCATCTGTTCGCCTTCCGGGGTCTCCGCGTGGTAGTCGCGGTTGTAGGCGTTGCTCCGCGAGGACAGAAGCCGCAGGTGACGCCAGCCCCGCTCGTGCGCGAAGTTGCGGAGCCGAACTGGGTCGGACTTCGCGACCACGGCGAGGTTCAGCCGTCGGGCGAGATGAGGAGCCGCGCCGTCGAGCGAGTCCAGGATTGACGTGCATGACGGACACGGGGTCTCGGACAGCGGAAGCCGCGCCGTCTCTCCCTCTGAAGGTCCCGGCCTGGTATCGCCCGAGTACCGCGGGAACATGAAGCTATAGATGACCAGGGTGTCCTTGCCCGCCTCGAACAGCTCGCTGAACCGCGCCCCACCGCCGTCAGACGCTCGCTCGAAGCGGTAGTCGTCAGGGACAACGCCGCCCCCCGGCAGCGCGCGCCGCTGCGCTGCGACGTCTTCGATCGCCCGCCGAAGCCGGCCCTCGGCTTCCAGCAGACGATTGCGCTCGCGACGGTACTCCTCCGACTCGCCAGGAAAACGAATTCCAGGGTCCACATCTGTCATGTGCCGACCTCCCATGAGGTGTCCGAACGCTTCGCGCGCGATGAGCCCCGTCCGCGTTCTCCGCGGGCGCGGGGGCCGCGACCTTGCGCTTAGCGTAATGCGGCGAGAGTCGTGGCCGCCTGTCGGCCGATCCGGGGCCGCGGTCGAGCATCTGAAAGCACGTGCTCGGCCTGACGCCTACCACGCGGGCGCCGTCGGCCGGCGGGGAGGCGCCGGCGCCGCCGGCCCCGCTCGGCGGCGTTCACCTCGACGGCGTCAGCTACCTCGTCTCGACGATCGACACCATCGAGCTCTGGCCCGGGCGCTGGCGCTCAATGGATCGTCAGCATCGCGGCGCTCGTCGGAGGAAGGCTGACGACGTACCTGTGGTTGGCGGGTGGCACGGCGATGTGCGTTGGCTGGCCGGCGAGCACACCCGTGGCCGTTTGTGGGCCGAAGGTTTGTCCACCCAGCGTTACGCCTGTGACTGAATGGATGTTCGGCGCCACCAGGCGCTCGAGGGCAGCCGGGGCGGTGTGCCCTGTCGCCTGGAGCACGACAGTTTGTGCATGAGAGTGGTCGTTGATCAAGACGACGCGGATCGTCCGATCACGCGTGTAGGTTGCCCATGCCTTGACCGCGCCGCCGGTCGCGGTGAATGACCTCAGCAGCCGCGAACCCAACGGCGCGGCCTGGGCGAACATCAGCAGCCCGTAGTACTCGGGTGAGACGAATCCTTGCCAGCGGTCCTGCGTTCGCCTGAAGTGGAACAGCTCGTACGTTGCGCTCGGAAAGGTGTGGATGTTGACCCCGTCGACACCGACACGAGCCATGTTGAACAGCGCGTCCACGATCCATAACGCTGACGCGAACGAATTAGCAACGCCAGGCGCCTGCCCTGCGGACACGCTATTCATCTCGTCGATTCGCAGTGGGAGGTGATGGGCATGCGCGATTCGCACATCAGGCGCGATGCTGTCGGCCAATCCTCGCGACGCACCGTCGGACAGCAGGTTGCTGACGCTCGGGTAGACGGGCGAGGCGGGCGATACGAAGTTCTGCAGCGGGTATCGGTGAAGCGTGACCACGCGCACGCGCGGGTCAGCCACCAAGAACTGCGGGAGATCGGGGAACCAGGTGTGAATTCCAACGGTTGGGCCTGCCAGTGGGAGGTCGGTTGGGATCGCTTTGGTTATGTTCGAGAAATCCTGGACGAAGGCCGGAAAGCCGTACGAGCTCGGACGTCCGGTGATCGGCCGGCCAGCGCTCGAGCAGTACCAACTCCAGCTTCGATAGAGCTCGGGCTCGTTGCCAGGCTCGAGCGCGGAGATTGCGCGCGTGCCGATTCCGTCACTCAGCGCCCGAGCTTCGGCCGCGGCAAGCGGCGCGCTGTCGGCCTCGAGGTCGATTCCGAGGATGAGACGCGCACCGAGCGCGGTAGCGAGCGCCCGCGTGACGGCTACCCATCGCTTTGTGATGGTGTAGCTCACACCGAGAGGCTGGCGCATGTGAGGCACCGGCCACCAGGTCCAGTCGGTGCTGTCGCCCCCGAACCGCAGGACCGGGCGCGCGCCCGGGGTGACCGCCGTGAGCAGGTGGATGAAGGTGGGATTGATCGCGGCCGGGTTGTGGCCGGCGTAGGCGAACAGCGAGAAGTATTCGAGCGAGAATCCGACGAACCCGGGCGGGATGGCTCGTCCCACTGGCACCGATCCGATGTCGACCTGGACCGCATCGCGGGGGATGCCGGGCGCGGCGTCAGGGTGGCCGCCCAGCGCCTCCGTGGCCAGGAGCGCCACGGCGATGGCGACGGCCACGCCGGCGAGCACGGTCAGCCGGCGGCGGCGGTAGGTCGACTTGCTGAGAGCCCCACCCACGGCCGTCAATCTAGCGGTCACGGCTGGCTCGGCTCCAGGCGCGCCGGCTGCCAAGAGCCCTAGGATCAGCGTCAATGGAGCTCCAGCTTCCCGACGGCAAGATTCTGACCCTGTCCGAAGGCGCGACCGGCGCGGACGCGGCGGCCGAGATCGGCCCTGGCTTGGC
>DASXBJ010000090.1:0-5015 GCA_036491755.1 Candidatus Dormiibacterota bacterium | reverse complement strand
TCTCGCCAGGCGACCCCGTGACCGTGACGCGGCACAGGTGGGGTGGCAGCCTCCTCGAGGAGGCCAGGCTGCACAGCCGCCGCCCCCTCATCACGGTCGCGCCGCATACCGTCCCGATCGACGGCGGACCGGAGCCCGCGGAGATGGACATCGCGCCATTCATGGCCCGGCTCGATCCTCAAGACCAGGCCGTCCGCGTGGTCGACCGCATCGGCAGGTCGGGTGGCGGCGTCTCGCTCGGCGACGCGAAGGTGATCGTCAGCGGCGGACGCGGCGTCGGTTCGAAAGAGGGCTTTGCCATCATCGAGGAGGTGGCGGGGCTCCTCGGCGCCGCCGTCGGCTGCTCGCGCGCGGTGACCAGCGCAGGCTGGCGGCCGCACTCGGACCAGGTCGGCCAGACCGGGACGAAGGTGGCGCCGGACCTCTACATGGCGTGCGGCATATCGGGCGCCACGCAGCACATGGCCGGCCTCAAGGGCGCCAAGCGCATCCTGGCCATCAACTCCGACCCTCAGGCCCCGATCATGCTCAACGCGGACTACGTCGTCGTGGGCGACCTCAAGGAGGTGCTCCCGGCGATCGCCGCCGAGATCAGAAAGCAGAGGCGGTGAGCGTGATCCCGGCGATCGCCCTTGCCGCCGCGCTCATCGTGGCGGCCGCGCTGTTCACGCGGCGGTCGCTCACGCTTTACCGGCTGGTCCGCATGGGCCGACCCACCGCGCGCTTTGACGACGCACCCCGACGCCTGCGCGCCGAGGCTGTCGTCGTGGTGGGCCAGAGCAAGCTGCTCCAGCGGCTCGTGCCCGGGCTCGTGCACGCAGCGATCTTCTGGGGCTTCCTGGTCCTGCTGCCAACCATCGTCATTGCGATGATCGGCGCCGTCGACCGGCAGGCCACGCTGCCCTGGCTCGGAGCCCAGGGCTGGTATGCGCTGCTCGTCGACGTGTTCGCGTCGCTGGTGCTGATCGGTGTGATCGCCGCTTTCGCCATCCGCAAGGTGCAGCGGCCGAAGCGCTTCGTGGGCAGCCATTCAGGCGAGGCCGACCTCATCCTCGCTCTGATCGGCGGGATCGTGCTCACGTTGTTCGCCTGGCATGCGGCGCAGATCGCGCTGCATCTCAACGACTATCCCGCGAGCTGGGCTCCAGTCTCGAGTGCCATCGCGTCCCTGATGAGCGGGCCGGCCATTCCGTACGTCGAGCGCGCCGCGGTGTGGGCGCATGTGCTGATCATCCTTTCGTTCCTCGTCTACCTGCCGTACTCCAAGCACCTGCACATCGCGGTCGCGGCGATCAACGTCTACTTCGGACGGACCCGCGCGCGAGGCCGGCTCGAGCCGATCGACCTGGAGAAGCCCGACGACGAGATCCGATTCGGCTCGGCGCGTGTGACCGACATGACCTGGAAGCAGATGGTCGACACGATGTCCTGCACCGAATGCGGCCGCTGCCAGGACGTGTGCCCGGCCTACGCGACGGGCAAAGCGCTGTCGCCGAAGCTGCTCATCATGGCGATGCGCGACCAGCTGATGGCCGAGGGGCCCAAGACCCTGGCGAACAAGGCTTACGCGCCGCCGACGATCGTGCCCAACGCGGTGGCCGACGATATCGTCTGGGACTGCGTCACGTGCGGAGCGTGCGTGCGCGAGTGCCCGGTGGGTATCGAACACATCGACCACATCATCGACCTGAGACGAAACCTGGTGATGGTCGAGTCGCGCTTTCCGCAGGAGGCCGGCACGATGCTGCGCGACGTCGATCGCTCATCCAACCCCTGGGGCAAGCCGCAGGCCGACCGCACGCAGTGGGCCGACGGCCTCGGCGTGCGCGTGCTGCAGCCCGGAGAGGCGGCGCCGGACGTTCTCTTCTGGGTCGGGTGCGCGCCGGCGTTCGACGAGCGAGCGCGCCAGGCGGCGGTTTCGACGGCGAAGCTTCTCCTCGAGGCCCGCGTGGATTTCGCGATCCTTGGACCTCGCGAAGCGTGCACCGGCGATCCCGCGCGGCGCATGGGCGACGAGTACACCTACCAGCGCCTCGCGGGCGAGAACGTCGCGACCCTGAACGGAGCGAGCGTGAAGAAGATCATCACCACCTGCCCGCACTGCTTCAACACGATCGGCAACGAATACCCCGATTTCGGGGGCCGTTACGAGGTCGTCCACCACACCGACTTCCTGGCGGGCCTAGTGCGCGAGGGAAGGCTGTCGCCGGCGGCGGACGGCCGGACCATCACCTATCACGACTCCTGCTACCTGGCCAGGCACAACGACGTGCGTTCGCAGCCGCGCGAGCTGGTCGCTGCGGTCGGCAACGCCGTGGAGATGCCCCGCCACCGCGAGCGCACGTTCTGCTGCGGCGCCGGCGGCGCCAGGGTGTGGATGGAGGAGAAGCGCGGCACGCCGATCAACCACGAGCGCGTCCGCGAAGCTGCGGCCACCGGTGCGGACACGCTGGCGGTCGCCTGCCCGTTCTGCACCGTGATGCTGGATGACGGCGTGCGCGAGACCGGCGCGAATCTAAAGGTCATCGATCTGGCGACCCTTCTTCACGAGGCGGTCGAACGCAAGAAGGCGCGGGATGACTCACCAGGGGCGATCTAGTCCTCGCGCCAATCCTCCGAGAAACGCGATTGGTGAAAGGGCTACGCCATATTATAACTTGGCCAGCAACGTATAATAATCGACAGCCATATTATAGATTGACTGCTAAGCTTTAATACGTGGCATCGATCTTAAAGACTTTGTGGCAGCCAACTTTCGTCGAACACCTCCCCCGACGTGAGCGGCGCGGCTGCGAGTACGGAGCTTACCTCCCCGATCGGGTGTCCGGTCAGAGCTTTCAGCTTGATGGTGATGTCGCTGCCGACATTGGGGATGCTGAAGCGGGCATCACCCTGTTCAACGCCGAAGCGACGACCCTTACCGGCCTTGAGGGCCTGGCCAGGATGTTGCTGCGGGCCGAAGCGGTCGCATCGTCGAAGATCGAAGGCCTCGAAGTAGGTGGTCGTCGCCTACTCCATGCCGAAATGGCGCGGAACCTCGGAGACTCTTTGCGTGATGTAACTGCCAAGGAGGTTCTGGGGAACATCGACGCAATGGCATGGGCACTCAACAGCATCGACCCGCAAAGAGCCATTGAAGTTGATCACATACTCGAAATCCACCGAAGGCTGATGGCTGGAACGCGACTCGAAAGGCAAAGCGGGATGCTCAGGACGCAGCAGAACTGGATCGGCGGTGGCGATTACAACCCATGTGACGCGGACTACGTGCCACCTCCGCATGACGCAGTCCCCGATCTAATGGTCGATCTATGCAAGTTTTGCAATGAACAGGAGCTTCCGGTCCTAGCTCAAGCTGCGATTGCTCATGCCCAGTTCGAAACCATCCACCCGTTTGTTGACGGGAACGGAAGGGTAGGCCGCACACTGATTCACATCGTCCTCCGACGGCGGGGGCTGGCGACGCGCGTTCTGCCACCTGTATCGCTCATCTTGGCGACGATGTCTCGCGACTATGTGAAGCGGCTAAGCGATACGCGTTACGTAGGCGCGCCATCGGGTGTTGAAGCAAGAAATGGATGGAACGGGTGGCTCGCATTTTTTGCCACTACATGCAGTCGCGCAGTGAGTGACGCTCGTCAATTCGAGGAGAATGTCGGCGCCCTTAAAGCCAGTTGGAGGGAACGCCTCGGCCGCATTCGATCTGGATCTGCGATCGACCTGTTGATCGAAGCCTTGCCGGGCGCTCCGGTTGTTACAGTCAACTCAGCGGCCTCACTAATTCATCGAACATTCGCGGCTGCGAATGATGCGATCGGACAATTGGCCGCAGCTTCCATCCTGCATCAGGTCAATGTCGGTAGGAGAAACCGGGCATTTGAGGCAACCGAAGTGATCGATGCTTTCAACGGACTGGAGCGCCAGCTTGCCAGCCCGCAAAGAGATACTAGAGTGTCTCCACCAGCACGGGCCGTGCCAGCCCGCACTCGGTCTCGTCCGTAGAAGCGGCACCCCGCTAGCTGAGGCCGACTATCTCCCCGTTCTCGTCGATGTCGATGGTCGCCGCGATCGGCGTGGTCGGCAGGCCCGGCATGGTCCGCATGTCTCCGCAGATCGGGTAGATGAAGCCGGCGCCGACCGAAGCGCGGACCTCGCGCACCGGGAGCACCCAGCCGGTGGGGGCGCCTTTCAGCTTCGGGTCGGACGAGATCGAGAGGTGCGTCTTGGCGATGCACACCGGCAGGCGGCCGAACCCGTTGGCCTCGAACGAGTCGAGCTGCCTGGCAGCGGTGGGGTCGTACTCGACTCCCCGCGCGCCGTACACGCGCAGGGCGACCGCCTCGATCTTCTCGCGCAAGGTCGCCGCGTCGGGGTACAGGAGCTTGAACGTGCTCGGCTCCTCGGCGGCGGCGGCCACCATCTCGGCCAGCTCGGTTGCGCCCTTGCCTCCCTGGGCGAAGTTGTTGCAGACGGCCGAGCGCACTCCGAGATGCTCCGCCAGCTCGCGCACCGCCCTGTGCTCGGATGGATGATCGCCCGGAAACGCGTTGATCGCGACCACGGGGGTCACGCCGTGGATCTGGATGTTCTCGACCTGCTTGCGCAGGTTGGCGGCGCCGGCGAGCACGTCGTCGGGGTTCTCCTGGAGCAGCTCCGGCGGCAGCGGCCGGCCCGCCACGACGCGGTACTTGCCCGAGTGGACCTTGAGCGCGCGCACCGTCGTCACCAGGACCGCGGCGTCCGGGGCCAGGCCGGAGGTCCGGCATTTGATGTTGAAAAACCGCTCGGCCCCCATGTCGGCGCCGAAGCCCGCCTCGGTGACGACGAAGTCGCCGCAGTGAACGCCAATCAGGTCGGCCAGCACGGACGACGCTCCGTTGGCGATGTTGCCGAAAGGCCCGGCGTGGACGAGCACGGGCGTGTTCTCGATCGTCTGCAGAAGATTGGGCTTGATCGCGTCGAGCATGATCACGGTCATCGCGCCGCCGGCATGGAGGTCATCGGCGGTGATCGGC
>DASXBJ010000089.1:0-11955 GCA_036491755.1 Candidatus Dormiibacterota bacterium | reverse complement strand
GAGCAGCGCGGTCCCCACGTCGATGTTGTCTGCGGCATTGAACAGGTTCACGTTCCGGTGCAGCAGGTTGGGCCCCGCCACCGCGGCGGTCGCCGGCATCACCTGCATGATGCCGACTGCCCCCGCGTAGGAAACTATCGATGGCTGCCAGCCGCTCTCGTGCCACGCCAAACCCAGCACCAGGTATGGGTTGACGCCCCATTTGACGGCCGCCGCATAGAGCATCGATTTGATCGCTTTGCGACTGGTGGGCGGAACCATCGGGTCCACGAATTGCAGATTCGCCGGCGACGTTCCCGTGTCGGCGGGGGCGGGCGGCAGGGCGGCGGGCGCGGCAGTCTCGTTGGCAGGGCCGGGCCCAAACGCCTGGGTTGACGGGTCCGGCGTGTGCGCGGCCGCATACCAGCCGGCCGCCAGGAGTCCAACCACCGCCAATCCGCACAGCGCACGTTGAGCAAGACCCATCGACAAGGCACGGCATTATCTCAAGCGCGGGTTACAAGTCATCCTCGCGGATGAGGCTAAAGATCGGCCGTGCGGCTGACGACGCCGCGCCTGACCAAACCTAATGTGACGGCCATGGAACACACCCCGATCGTCGAGACCCACAGTCTCACCAAGCGATATGGCAGCGGAGTCCTGGCCGTGAACTCCATTGACATGAGCGTGCGGCGTGGCGAGGTCTATGGATTTCTCGGCCCCAATGGGGCGGGGAAGACCACGACCTTGCGCATGCTCGTCGGCCTGATCAGGCCAACCTCCGGCGCGGCAACCGTCGTCGGCCGCGCGCCCGGCGACCCGAGAGGGCTGCAGAAGATAGGTGCCCTCATCGAGGCTCCCGGCTTTTACCCGTACCTCTCGGGGCGCGAGAACCTGCGCGTCGTCGCCGACCTCGCGAGCGTGCCCCAGAAGCGCGTCGATGAGGTCCTCGACATGGTCGAGCTCACCTCTCGCGCCGGGCGCAAGTTCGGCACCTATTCGACGGGCATGAAGCAGCGGCTCGGCGTAGCCGGCGCGCTGCTCAAGGACCCTGAGCTGCTCATCCTCGACGAGCCCACGAACGGTCTCGACCCGCAGGGCATGGCCGAGATGCGCAAGCTCATCAAGGAAATCGGCCAGGGCGACCGCACAGTGCTCCTGTCCAGCCACCTCATGGGTGAGGTGGAGCAGATCTGCGACCGCGTCGGCGTCATGAGCGGCGGCCGGCTCGTCACGCAATCCACCGTCGAGGAGCTGCTTGGCGAGAAGGGGGTTGTGGTCAAGACCGACAGCAATGACCGCGCGGCCGAGATCCTCGTCCGGCTGTATGGCTCGGCTGCCGTGATCCACGAGAACGGACACCTCCACCTCAAGACCGACCCCGGCAACAGCCTCGAGATCAACCGTCAGCTCACCGCCTCCGGTGTCGGCGTCAGCGAGCTGCGTCCATTCGAAAGATCGCTGGAGGAAGTCTTCTTCCAGCTCACGGGAGAGAAGCAGGGATCATGATCGCAACCATCAGGGCCGAATGGCGTAAGAATCGTTTCCGACCGGGCTTCCTGGTCTCGTCAGGACTCCTCGGGGCACTCACGGTGTTCGCCTACGCCGTCAGCTGGTACCAGGCGACCCACCAGGTCAGGGGCGAACGCTTCCCCACCTCCGTGCTGACCCTGTACCCCGACCAGCTCGTCAATTTCGTGATGGGGGCCGGCTTTCCCATCGGCGCCGCCATCGCCATCGTGCTCGGCGCGATTTTTACCGGATCCGAGTACCCGTGGGGCACCACCAAGACGATGTTCACCCAGGGACCCGGTCGCTTGACCACCTGGGCAGGCCGCGTCGTGACCTTCGCAGGCTTGACAGCCATCCTCACGCTCGTCCTGTTCGTGGTCGGCGCGGCATGCAGCATCGTCGTGGCTTCCTTCCAGGGGCACACCCTCACCTCGTGGCCGGCGATGATCGACGTCGCCAAGGGATTCGGAGCCATGTGGCTCGTCTTCACCGTCAACGGCGCGATCGGGCTCGCGCTCGGGGTCCTGATCCGCCACTCCGCGGCCGCTCTCGGGATCGGCCTGGTCTACGTGCTCGCGGTCGAGCTCCTCGCCGTCCATTTCATCGACACCATCAACAGCGGCGCCTACAAGTGGGTTGGCAACCTGCTCCCCGGCCAGAACGCAATCGCTCTTCTGCAGAGCTTCACGTCGCCAGCCTTTGGCCCGAGCACCGCCCCCGTGGTCAGCGCCGAGCAGAGCGTGATCGTCCTCTTCGCCTACTTCGCCGGCCTGGTCATCCTGGCCGCCGGGCTCCTCCGCCTGAGGGACGTCACATAGCCCTCAACCCTCCGCGACAACCTCTGAGCGGCCGGCCGTGGTCATGGATCACAGGCCGGCCGCGCCTGGTCGACGGACTCGTGGTCGCCTTCACGCTGCTGGGGCTCCCCGCCGTCCTGACGGTGGCCGGCCCCTTTCAGTCCACAAGTGCGACCAGCCTGGTCCTCAGCATGGCGCTGGTCCTCATCGAGGGCGCGGCCCTGTGGTGGCGGCGTCGCCGGCCGCTGATCGTGTTGGTGGTGGTCGTCGTGGCTCAGCTCGCCCTATACGTCCTGAATCCGACGCGTGAGCCCGCGGGTCCGGCACTGGCTTTCGCCGTGTATGCCGTTTCGGTATACGACCGCACGGCGGCGCGCTTGTGGGTCGCCGGGTTGGCAATCGCCGCGATCATTGCAGGGGTCGCCCTCCTAGTGCTCAGCGATTTCGGGACAGCCCGCAACTTCATCCCCGCCGGCGCAACATCGCTCGTGGCATGGGTCATCGGCGACTACATCCGGTCCCGTCGCGATTTCTTCAGCCGGATCGTCGACCGACACCATGCGGCGCGCGAGCAGGCGACGGAGGAGGAGAGGCTGCGCATCGCGCGCGAGCTGCATGACGTCGTCGCGCACAACGTGAGCTTGATTGCCGTTCAGGCCGGCGCCGCCCGCATCTCGGGAAGCTCGAGCCAGGAGGCGCTGCAATCGATCGAAACCACCGCGCGTGACACGCTTGCCGAGCTGAACCACCTGCTTGGTGTGCTGCGCAAGGAATCCGACGCCTCACTGGCCCCCCAGCCAGGACTGGACCAGGTGGAGAGTCTTCTCAAGGCGGCGCGGGACGCAGGGCTCGACGCGACGTTGAAGGTCAAAGGCAGGCCGCGACCGCTGCCGGCCGCCCTGGACCTTTCCGCCTATCGCATCGTTCAGGAGGCCATCACAAACGTGCTCAAGCACGCGATCGCGACACGCGTCGAGGTGGTCGTCGCCTACCGGCCGGACGCCGTCGCCATCATCGTGAGTGACAACGGCCGCGGCTCGACGGTCAAAGCGGGCACATCAGCGGGCCATGGCCTGATCGGGATGCGAGAGCGAGTGGCGCTGTTCGACGGCGTGCTGCGGACACGCTCATCATCGTTGGGCGGCTTCACAGTAGCTGCGATGCTTCGTACCAGTTAATTCCCACTCCGCAGGGCGGTGAGGGTCATAGAGGGAACGATGCGGGAGAGTGAGGTGAGGAGTTGACCACACCGATAACGGTCGCCGTGGTCGACGACCAGGCGCTCGTGCGCGCCGGCTTTCGCATGATCGTCGAGTCGCAGCCGGACATGAAGGTCGCCGGCGAAGCCGCCGATGGGGAAGAGGCGGTCGAGCTCGTCAAGCGCGAGCGCCCCGACGTCACGCTGATGGACATTCGGATGCCGAAGCTGGATGGCATCCAGGCCACGCGCCAAATCGTCGCCCTGACTCGCGTCGTGATCCTCACCACCCACGAGCTGGATGAGTACGTCTTCGACGCGCTGGGCGCAGGCGCGTCCGGGTTCCTGCTCAAGGCCGCCCCACCCGAAGACCTGATCCAGGCCATCAGGGTCGTCGCGTCAGGCGAGGCCCTGCTCGCACCGTCGGTGACCCGACGTCTCATTGAAGAGTTCGCCAAGCGCCCTGAGCCGGTGGCGCGCAAACCGAAGGAGATCGCGAGCCTGACGGAGCGCGAGCTCGAGGTGCTGAAGGAGATCGCGGGCGGCTATACCAACGGCGAGATCGCCAAGCGGCTGTTCGTG
This sequence comes from Candidatus Dormiibacterota bacterium, assembly GCA_036491755.1. Classification (GTDB taxonomy): domain Bacteria; phylum Chloroflexota; class Dormibacteria; order Dormibacterales; family Dormibacteraceae; genus DASXBJ01. Next base: position 7,887 of record DASXBJ010000089.1, on the reverse strand, counting down.
AGCGAAGCGACGGTCAAGACACACGTCGCGCACCTGCTCGACAAGCTCGAGCTGCGCGACCGAGTGCAGGCGGTGATCCTGGCATATGAGGCTGGAGTGACCGGTTCAATACCCTAGCTGAGGTCATGCCCGTCTCCACAGAAGAACGCCGCATCGTCACCGTGCTGTTCGCCGACATGGCGGGCTCGACCGCGCTCGGAGAGGACCTCGATCCTGAGGAGATGCGGCGCATACTTGCCCGCTACTACGCGATCGCGCGCGACAGCGTCGGCCAGCACGGCGGGACGGTCGAGAAGTTCATCGGCGACGCGGTGATGGCGGTCTTCGGGCTGCCCACCGCCCACGGCGACGACCCCGATCGAGCGGTAGCTGCGGCCCTGTTCATGCGTGATCGCGTCCGGAACGATGAGCTGCTGCACGGGCGAATCGCCATCCGGTTCGGCATCAGCACGGGCGAGGTGGTCGCGAGTCGCGACCAATCCGCGGGCGACTTCCTGATCACCGGCGACGCGACCAACGTCGCGGCGCGCCTCCAGCAGGCCGCCGAGCCATGGGCGATCATCGCCAGCGACCGAACTGTGCGGGCCGCCGTCAACTTCGAGTTCGGCGACGAGCTGGCGATCGAGGCCAAGGGCAAGTCGGCGCCGGTTCTCGCGCGCGAGGTGCTGGGACCTCGCAAAGCCAAGACCCAGCGGCGCGCGCGCAGCCCGCTGGTCGGCCGCGAGAACGACTTCGCGCAGCTCCAGCTCGTGGCGCGGCGGGCGGTGATCGAGAAGCGGCCGTCGATGGTGAGCGTGATCGCGCCCGCGGGAACGGGCAAGACGCGGCTGGTCGAAGAGTTCCTCGACTGGCTGCCAAGCCTCGCGCCCAACGCGTTGGTGGCGACCGCGCAGTGCCTCCCGTACGGCCAGCAGCTCACCTACTGGCCGATGCGTCAGGTCCTCTTCGACCTCATCGGGCACGCCGAGGACGCGATGCCCGAGCACATGCGCGAGGACATCGCGGCCTGGCTCTATACGCTCGGAGTCGCGGATGCGGATCGCAACGCCAGGTTGCTCGCGGCCACCGTGGGCGAGATGGGCGCCGAGGGGGTGGACAAGGACCTCTTGTTCGCGGCCTGGCGCTCCACGCTCGAAGCGGTTTCGCGCCGTGCGCCGCTCGTGATCGTGTTCGAGGACCTGCACTGGTCCAGCGACAGCCTGCTCGACCTCGCCGAGTTCGTGATGCAGCCGCGGGGCGAGGCGGCCGTGCTCATGATCGTGCTCGCCCGTCCGGAGCTGCTCGACCGGCGGCCCAACTGGGGAGGCGGCCGCTTGAACCACCTCGCGATCGCCCTCGAGCCTCTCGGCGAATCCGCCATCGCGACCCTGGTCACGTACCTGCTCGAGACTGATGCGCCGGAGGTCATCGACCTCGTCGCCGAGCGATCCGAAGGCAACCCGTTCTACGCCGGGGAGCTGGTCCGCTCCTACCTCGAGCAGGGGTCGCTGGCTCGGCTGCCTGACACCGTCCAGGCCACCGTGCTGGCCAGGCTGGACCTGCTGCCGCCGATGGAGCGCAGGGTCCTGCAGCTCGGCAGCGTGTTCGGCCGATCGTTCCGTGCCGCCGGGGTGCAGGCCCTGGAGGCGGGGCTCGCCGGCCAGGCCCTGCACCTGTGCGAGAACCTCGCCGATCGCGACCTCATCCGTCCCTCAGACGGCGACCGGTACAGCTTCAGACACATCCTCATCCAGGAGGTCGCGTACGGAACGCTGCCGCGCTCGGAGCGCGCCCGTCTCCACGCCGAGGCAGCGCACTGGGTCGAGTCCACGAGCGCCGGCCGCGATGTCGCGCTGGCCGAGATCCTGGCGTTTCACTACCGCGAGGCGGCGGTGCTCCTCACTGCGCTCGATCCGTCCGCCGAGGACACCAAGCATGCGCGGGGCATGGCGGCCAAATGGCTGCTCAAGGCGGCCGACGTGGCCAGCTCCGCTGGGGCCACGCCGGAGGCAGCACGTCATATCCGCGCCTCGTTCGACTTTGTGGACCGGTCGGTCCTGCCTCATCTCCACGAGCGCCTGGGGGATCTGACCGCGGGCGACACAGGATTGGAGGAGTACAGCCTTGCTCTCGAATCCTACGAGCAGCTGGACGCCCCAGCGGATGACCGGCTCCGAGCGCTCGGCGGGATGTTGATGGTGGCCACTCGATGGCAGGGCTCGGTCGGCGACCGGCCGTCGAAGGAATGGATGAACGAGCTCCGCGCCAAGGGCTGGAGGCTGCTCGAGAAGGCGACCGATCGGCGCTCGATTGGCCGGTTCCTGGCCGCGGATGCGTTCTATCCGTTCTGGGTCCAGGTCGACGGAATCCCCGACGACGCTGTCGTGGCCGAGGGCCAGGCCAGCGCAGAGAAGGCGATCGTGATCGCCGACGAGCTGGACGACCGGGAGCTGGCGAGCGCGGCCCTCGATGCGCTGGGAGGCATCGCCACCTCGAGGAACAATTGGGCCGCCGCCATCGAGACCGCGCGCGAGCGGCTGAAGTTCGAGGATCGCCTCGGCCTTTACGAGCGGCTGGACGCTCACTCGATGGTGGCATGGATGTCGTATCTGGCCGGCGACCTGGCGACCGCCGACCGCGACTCCGCGCAGATGGTCGCACGCTTGCTGCCCGGCCAGGCGCCCTACCCGGCGCTGCACCTGTTCGCCTGGCGTGCGCTCACACTGTCGACGCTCGGCCGCTGGGACGAGGCTACGACGGTCTTCTACCGGGCCCTGGAGGCCTGGCACGATGCCGGAAGCCATGCGGCGGGATATGGGCTCAGGGGATTCATCGCCGGCCTGAACGTGGGAGTTGGCCGGGGTGACGGTCGCCTGGTCGCCGCCGCGACAGACGCGATCGAGTCCATCCTGTCGCGTTTTCCGGCCGACCACCTGAACCAGCTGCTCCGTCCGTTCATCAAGGGCGATGCAGGCTTTGCCGACAGCGATCCCGTCACCGTCGACAGGCAACCCTCCGAGATGGTCGAGCGCCGGCTGTGCCTGGCCAACGACAACCACCAGGCGGTGCCGGAAGCGGTGCTGGAGACGATCCTGGCCCGGGCCATCAGCAGCGCCTTGCCGCTCCTGGAAGCCCAGGCCCGGCGCACCATGGGCCTCGCGCGCCGAGACCTCAGCGAGCTGGACCGGGCGATCGAGATGTGGGAGCGGATCGGTTCGACGCCCAACCTGGGACGCGCCCGCGCCGAGCGCGGCGCCGTCAGGGGCGACGCGGCGGAAACCGAAGCCGGTATCGCCATCCTGAAAAAGGTGGGCGACACCAACTACATAGACCGCTTCCAAATCTGAGCCTCCGTCGCCACTTCGGGGCGACGGCTGGGGTGCGGCCATAGGTTCGGCGCCAAGGTCAGGACGGCCCCCCCGGGGCGCCGCGCTGCGTCAGCAATTATTTAAGCGACCGATCCCCGCGGGACTTGCGTTGGTAGTGCTGTGACCTGGTGATTCGCGCGGCCGCCGCCCAGCCTTGCGAGGCTGATTCTTGAGCTCGCCGGTTTACCATGGCCGGGCCATGACTGAACAGGAGCCGGTCCAGCCTGAGGTCCAGGCGCCGCTCGAAGCTCCGGTCGAGCCGGCCTTCACGCACCCTGCCTCCCCGTTCATCCGCACCGAGGCCCCGTCGCCGGTCAACTTTCCCGGCGTCCCGCTGCCGCCACCTGCGGTCTCCTCGACCTGGGTCCTCTATCGAGCCCCCATCGAGTTCGGCCTGGTGGTGGTGGCTTACCTGATGGTCCTGGTCGGGTGCACCATCGTCGTCCAGGCCAACCCAGAGGCGGACTGGCGCTACTACATCGCGGCCGTCCCGCTGGCCCCGGCGGCCCTCCTCACCTGGCTGTTCGTCAGGGTGCTGGGCCGGCTCGACGATCTGCAGAAGCGGATCCAGGTCCAGGCCTTCGGGTTCGCCGCGGGCATGACCGCGTTGATCACATTCGGGTACGGGTTCCTCGAAGGCGCCGGCCTGCCCCGCGCGAGCTCGGTGGCGGTGCTCCCGCTCATGGCCGCCCTGTGGGGATGCGCCACCGCCGTTCTGGTTCTCAAGTACCGCTACCGCCGCTAGCCGAGGAGACCGGGCGGCCGTAGACTGACGCCCGGTGTCTAGGGGGCAGCGCCTGGCTCAGGTCGGTCTGGTGATGGTCGTGGCCCTGGTCGGCGGCATGGTCGTGGCCGGCCGTCCGACCGCGCAGCGCCTGGCCGCGCAGCTCGCCTCGCCGACCCCAATGCAGATCACATTGCCCGCTGCGGCCCAGGTTCCCGAGTCCGTCAGCCTCGACCAGGACCTGGGTTCGATCATGGTCCTGTCGACTCGAGGCACCGAGATCTCGCCCCTGATGCTCTCGCTGTTGACCGATGGGCGCGTGGGCGGGGTTCTCCTGTTCGGCTCGAACTTCGGCAGCGACCCGGCGGGCCTGAAGGTGTGGAGCGACCGACTGCAGACCATCGCGACGGGCGCCTGCCTCGATCACCCGATCCTTCTGATGACGGACGAGGAAGGAGGCCAGGTGGCGCAGGTCCGGGCCGGCTTCGTTCCGCCGTCGCAGCTGGTTGCGGGTGCGGGGGGCGCCGCCAGTGTGCGAGCTCTCGAGCGAGCCTCGGCCGTCGGTCTACGCGCGGCTGGGCTCGGTCTCAACCTCGCACCGGTCGCCGACGTTCGGACCAACGCCGGCGACAAGGTCATCGGCGACCGCTCCTTCGGCTCCAACGCCGCGTACGACGCGCCACTCGTAGTCGCCGCGGTGCAGGGACTGCACGACGGCGGCGTGGGGGCGACGTTGAAGCACTTCCCAGGCCTGGGCGGCGCACCCGGAGATCCACACGTCGCCATACCGACCGACCCCGAGTCCGAGGCGCGGTGGAACCAGGTCCAGGCGCCTTCCTTCCGGGCCGGCATTGCGGCCGGGGCGGACGCTGTGATGACGACCTCGGTCTACGTTCCAGGCCTCGGCGCGGGCGGCACGCCCGCGCTGTTCTCGGCTCCCGTGGTGGCGCGGCTCCGCACGCAGTTCGGCTTCGGGGGCGTGATCATGACCGACTCGCTGAGCATGGGAGGCATCGGCGCTCGTTGGTCGCTGCCCGAGGCCGCGGTCCTCGCGGTGGGCGCGGGCAACGACATGATCCTGCTCGGCAACGGCGACCCTGGCTACGAGGCGGACGCGATCGCCGCGGTCAGGGCGGCGGTCTACGCCGGTCGCCTGGATCGAGCCGCGATCCACGCCTCGGCGGTGCGGGTGAACGCCTTGCGCGACACATACGGCCGCCGCTTCACCCACTGCCGCCCAGCCCTCACCGCCTGAGCAGAAGAGCTTCCCTGAGGCTCAAGCTAGAATCAATCCTCTGTCGAGCGGGAGTAGCTCACTTGGTAGAGCGCGACCTTGCCAAGGTCGAGGTAGCGGGTTCGAAGCCCGTCTCCCGCTCCAGCTCAGCCTCACTGCGTTCGGCCTCCCTGAAGCGGTAGACGGTGTATCGCCTTGATTGATCTGTCCGGCGCGCAAGCGCGCCGGTGGCGCTCCAGCTCAGCCTCACTGCGTTCGGCCTCTCTGAAGCGGCAGACGGTGTGTCGCCTTGATTGATCTGTCCGGCGCGCACGAAACTGGTCGCTGTCGGATGCAGCGTGGAAGGCTTACCATCGGCCGCGCAATGTCATGCGCGTCGGTCTAGACGGTGTCAGATAACTTCCTGCGACTGATCCCGACCGACCCTAGTTTCGTTCCGGACGTCGCTTCCGCTGAGCGGGCGCGCGCTCGTTTTGCCCAGCTCACTTCTGCGACCGGCCACGTAACCGCAACCACTACCGAGCACATTAAGTTCGTCGACCAGGGCTCCAATTTCGAGCGTGTCTGCTGTCCGAGCTGCGGTCAAGAGCTTGATCGGGATTGGTGGACAGACCGGATGGATGATGCATTCAAGAACAGATTCACAAACCGTGCCGTGTCACCGCCCTGTTGCAGAGCAAACCTCGACCTCAACGACTTGAGGTACGACTGGCCTGCGGGATTCGCGCGCTTCGTCCTGGAGGCGCTGTACGCGCTTGAAGATCTCTCAGATTCGAGCCTGGCGGAGCTGAGCGAAATACTGGGAACGCCGCTGCGCAAGATCTGGGCGCACTACTAAAGGTCGACCCTGGCGCCGTGCTCGGCAAACCCGATCGGCCATACCGCTAAGCAACCGAGGCCGCTATGGCTTCCCGCCTTCCCGCGTCTCCCGAAAGTTCGAATACGCGCCACGCTCGGTGGGTCGCGAGGGCTGGGCACTCGTTAGATCCTCTCAATAGCCTGGATAATCGGCCGAACGTGGAGGACGAAAGCATTGCCTGGTGACCCGGGCGACTTCAACCTCGGACTGCGGCTCGCGGAGCTCCTGGCCACGGTTTCGCTGGCCAGCGATCTCGCCCATGACGTGCCGGCCGAGAGCGCCCTGCGGGATGCCTTGCTTGCGGTCGAGCTGGGGCGGCTGGCAGGCTGGTCAGCTGACGACCTCTCCGATGTCTTCTACCTCGCACTGCTTTACCACGTTGGCTGTACCGGAGCGGTCGACGCTCAGAGCCGCATGGGGGCCGGCGACGACATTAGCGTGCGGCATTGGCTCTCGGAGGCAGATTTCGCCAATCGGCCTGAGCTCATGCGAATCGCGGTGGCCAAGCTCGCCCGCCAATGGGGCCCGGCAGACTGGGCTAGAGGTTTGGCCGCGTTCATGTCCACGGGTCAGAGTGTCCCCGAGGCTTTCGCCAACGTCGCTGAAGTCGCGGTCAGGTTGTCGGAAAGACTTGGTGCCACCGCCCAGGTAACGTCCTCGCTCCGCTACTCGTATGCACGATGGGACGGAAAGGTCTTTCCCGGCGTGCCAAGCGGGGAGGCCCAATCCGCCATTTCGCGACTAGTCCATATGGTGCACGTGGCCCAGACCTATCACCACGTCGGCGGAGTCGAGGCGGCGGACTCGGTAGTGCGTGACCGGAGCGGAAGCGAGTTCGATCCCGATCTGGCGAGGCTATGGCTGCAGAACAGCCGTGAGGTCGTTCAGTCAATCGCGGCGCCTTCGGTTTGGGAGGAGGCGCTGGCGGCCGAACCTGAACCCCACCGGCGAGTCGCAACGTCTCACCTCGATGAGGTGAGCGGGGCGCTCGCCGATTTCGTCGATCTCAAGTCCACCTACACGCACGGACACTCGGCGCGCCTCGCGCGTTTGGTGACGGATGCCGGGGCGGCCGCGGGGCTTGGCGCCGCCGAGATCACCACCCTGCGGCGGGCTGCCCAGGTCCACGACCTGGGAAACCTCAGCATTCCCAATCAGGTTTGGATCAAGCGCGGGAGTCTGAATCCGGCTGAGTGGTCGCGCGTGCACCTGCACGCCTACCACAGCCAAAGGATCATGAGCGTCTGCGAGCCTATGCGGCCGTCCGGGGATGTTGCAGGGCTGCACCACGAGCACATGGATGGATCCGGTTACCACCGAAGTCTTCGAGCCGCGGCGATTCCGTTTCCTCCCCGCCTCCTTGTGGTTGCCGAGGCGTACCAATCGATGACCGAAGATCGCTCGTGGAGACGTGCTTTGAATCGCGACGAGGCGGCCGCCGAGCTACGCCGCGAAGTGACGGCCGGCAAGCTTGACCGACGCGCCGTGGACGCCGTGCTCGATGCCGCCGGCCACCCGACGGCAGCGAATCGCGCCGCGCGCTCCTGGCCCGCCGGTCTGACCGACCGTGAAGTGGACGTTCTGAGGTTGCTGGCCCGGGGTGGCACCAACAAGGAGATCGCTCGCAGACTCTATGTATCGGAGGCCACGGTTCACACCCACGTCATAAACCTGTACGGCAAGATGGCCGTGAGCACCCGGGCGGGAGCCACGCTGTTCGCCC
>DASXBJ010000088.1:0-17565 GCA_036491755.1 Candidatus Dormiibacterota bacterium | reverse complement strand
GCCCTGCGCGCCTCAAGGGCGAACTCGCCTTCCAGGGAGTCGATCACAGAACGCAAGCCCTTGAGGTCGACGCGCTCGCCCCGAGACCGAAACTCGAGCACCGCGGCCTCCAGGTTATCGAGCGCTGTGACCCCTACCCCTACCATGAGACAATAGTACGAACAAAAGTTCGCATTGTCAAGCCTTAACAGACTAAAAGTACGAAAACAAGGGGCGCCAAAATGCCGGCGAGACGGAACTTCCTCAACCACCCGCTCAGCAGACAAAGAGCACGAAAACTAGGGATGCCAAAATGTCAGCGAGCAGAAGTTCCCTCCGGAATCTCTCCAACCCGCTCCTAGCTGCCAACCCTCCCCCGACACCCTTCTTCACAGCCCGTCCTGGCGCGCCACTCTCTCAAGGTGACCTTCAGCCACCTGGCAGACAAAGAGCACGAAAACTAGGGCTGCCAAACTGCCGGTCGGTCAGGAGCTTCCCCGGAATTTCTCCAGCCCGCTTCTTCCTGCCAAGGCTCCCTCAGCCACCCCTCTTCACAGCCCGTCCCCGCACGCCACTCCCTCAAGGTGACCTTCAGCCACCTGGCAGACAAAGAGCACGAAAACTAGGGCTGCCCAACTGTCAGCGAGGCGGGAACTCCCTCCGAGATTTCTCCAGCCCGCTCCTTGCCGCCAAGGCTCCCTCAGCCACCCTCCCTCAAGGTGACCTTCAGGCAATCTACTTCGGGCGCCCGCCCCGCACCAGCTTGATCAGCTCCCCCGCCTTCGCGATCGACTCCACGTCGGGCTGGGTCATGTTGCTCAGCGTGAACCCGCCAAACCCAGCCCTCATGTGGGTGTCGATCAGCTCGGCCGCCTGCTCCGGCCTGGCGGAGGTGACCATCGGCCGGCGCTCGACCGGAACCCGCTCCATCATCGCCCTGGCCTCGCCCTCGTTCTCGACCAGGAGGATGTTCAGCCCGACCGTGAGGAGGACCGACGCGGGGTCGCGCTTCTCGACCTCGCAGTGCCGCAGGAAGACCTCCCTCTTCCTCTTCAGGTCATCGAGATTGCCGCCGAACCAGTGGCCGATGTCCCCGTGGCGCGCCAGGAGCTGGAGCGTCCGCTTCTCCCCTCCGCCACCAACGAGGATCTTCGGGCCGCCGGCCTGGACCGGCCGCGGCACATTCAAAGCGCGGTCGATCTTGTAGTACGCGCCTTCGAACGACGGGCGCTCCTCGGTGAACATCAACTTGGCGATGGTCAGAGCTTCGCCCAGGCGGTCCATACGCTGCCCGATGGGCGGAAACTCGAATCCATAACCCCTGTGTTCGTCCTCGTTCCACGCGGCGCCGATGCCCAGAATTGCGCGCCCCTTTGAGATCGTGTCGAGGGTGGTCACCTGCTTGACCAGCAACGCGGGGTTGCGGTAGGTGACCCCCGTGACCAGCGTGCCCAGCAGAACGCGCGAGGTCTGGGTGGCAAGCGCCGCGAGGGTCGAATACGCCTCCATCATCGGTTCCGTCTCGGGGCCGACGCCGCGGATTTGATAGAAGTGATCCATCACAGTCACGAGGTCGAACCCGGCCGCCTCGGCCGCCTTCGCATTCGCGACCACTCGATCAAACAATCCCTCGCGTGGGACGCCGGGGAACGTGTAGTTGGGCATGTGGAAGCCGAAAAATGCAGCCATGACAGTCTGGAATCCAAGACTTCGGCGACACATTCCGTAACCCCGCCTGTGAAGCCACGGTTGGTGCAGCCATGAGGTGGTCGAGGGTCGCCTGGCTGACGTTCGCCTTCGCGGCCCTCTTGTGGGGGACCGTGCTGGTGTTCCAGGCCTTCGACCGCAACTCGAACTCGGCCAGCGACACGATCCGCCCGTTCGTCATCACCATGGCGCCTGTGTGGGCCGTCGCCGTCGCGGCTGCGAGGGTCCTCCTCCGCCCACCCCAGCGCTGATTCGACACGGACGCCGCTCCGGCCCCGGCCCCAACCCCGCGCCCCATAGATAGAATTTGTCGATCCGGCCGTGGCCATAGACGAATCACGTAACGCCAAAGCCAGCGGAATTCAGCTCGTGCAGGTCGAGGGCTTCCTCGAGGTGGCGAGGCGCGGCAGCGTGAGCAGGGCCGCGGAGGCCCTCTTCATCACCCAGCCCACCCTGACGGCCCGCCTCCACGGGCTGGAACGAGAGCTGGACACGCCCCTCTTCCTGCGCACCCCCCACGGCATGCGACTCACCGACGCCGGCAAGGCATGGGTTCCGTTCGCGGAGCGTGCCCTGAGGGCGCTGGTCGAGGGACGCGACGCCCTCCAACAGGTGATCACGGCCTCCGCCGGCCACCTCATGCTCGCGGCCGCGCCGGCGGTCAGCACCTACGTCCTCCCCGAGCTGCTCGAGCGCTTCGTCGCGGAGTACCCCAGGGTTGAGGTGTCGGTCCGCACCGGGCACTCCGACGACGTGGTCGACCTGGTCCTGCGCGACGAGGTCCAGATCGGCCTCGGCCGCGCGATCCGCCATCCCGAACTGGAGCTCCGACCTTTCCAGACCGAGGAGCTCGTGCTGGTGTGCTCGCCCGAACATGCCTTCACAAAGCGCAAGAACGTGCCGATGGCCGAGGTCGCGGCACAGAGGCTGATCATGTTCGATCGCACCTCGAGCTACTACGAGATCACGCAGGGGGCGTTCCTGTCGGTTGGCGTCAGGCCACGCGGGGTGATGGAGCTGGACTCCATTGAGGCCGCCAAGAAGATGGTCGAGCGCGGACTCGGCGTCGCCCTGCTGCCCGGGAGTGCTGTCGCCCGCGAGGTCAAAGGCGGCACTCTGTGCGTGGTCAAGATGGCGGATGCGCCGCCCATGCACAACTCGATCGTGGCCTACAGGCGGACGGACGCGGGGACGCCCCAGGGCATCGTTGCAGCCTTCCTGACGCTGCTGGGAACGCACAGCTAGGCCGAAACTCACATCGGTTTTTCCGATAGGTTCAATCAAATGAATCAATTGGACTTATATCGAGAGTCTTGATAGTTTCGGTCTCATGGATAGAGACGATCGATCGCAAGAGCTTGAGACGGAGCCCTCGTCGCACGAATGCGAATGCCCCGAGCCCTGCAACTGCGATCACGAAAACGAATAAGCGACCACCCCTGAAATAAAGGAGGCCCTCGATGGACCTTGTCTCGACGCCCCTGCTCCCGGATGGGTTCCAGGTCCCTTCGTCACGCAATGAGAATCCCAGCCGCCGGCTGCGCCGCCTGCTGGCGACCAAGCCCTATGTGTTCGGTCCCGGCGTATACGACCCGATGGGCGCCGAGCTCGTCATGTACCACGGCTTTGACGCGGTGTACTTCAGCGGCTACTCGTTCGCGGTCGGCCATCTCGGCACGACCGACATGGACCTCTACTCATCGGTGGAGATCGCCGACGGCGCCCGCCGCACCGTCACCGCGCTGCGCAAGTTCCAGCTGACAATGGCCATGGGCGACCCCGAGAAGGGCGCGCCCCCTGTCCACCTCGAGATTCCGCCGGTCGTGGTCGACATGGACGCCGGCTACGGCAACCTGTTCAACGTCCAGCGCACCGTCGACCTCTACGTCCGCGCCGGCGTGGCGGCCGCGCACCTCGAAGACCAGGTCATGCCCAAGCGCTGCGGCCATATCGCAGGCAAGGCGCTCATCTCGGCCGACGAGTACGTGGGCAAGCTGAAGATGATGCGCAACACCGCCGACGACCTGGGCGCGAAGGACTTCGTCATCATCGCCCGCACCGACGGCGTGTCGGCCACGGAGGCGCCCGAGTCGAAGCGCGGCATCCAGCTTGCCATCGACCGAGGTCTCCGCTACATGGACAGCGGCGTGCCCGACCTTCTGTGGTGCGAATTTCCCACGGCCGAGCGTGGTCCGTCCGAGAAGTTCTTCAGCGAGATCCGCAAGAGATTCCCCGAGGCCAGGTTCGCGTTCAATTACTCCTCGTCGTTCAAGTGGTTCAACGAGAAGGACCCCATCACGTGGGGTGACCTGGGCGAGCTCGGCGTGGGCTTCATCTTCATCACCCTGGCCCTGCAGCACGCGGCCGGCCTCGGGATGTCGATTCTGCTGGACGACCTCAAGCAGAAGAAGGAAGAAGGCTACATGGCGCTGCAACGCAAGGAGTGGGCGGCGGACGCCGACATCCCGACGCGCTCCCACCACCTGTTCACGGGCGTCCCATACCACCAGCACGTCGGCCAGGACTACGGCGCCTCGCGCCTGAGCGAAGACCTGGGCCAGGACCTGGAGATCAGCAAGGTCGTCTAGGTCCCTCAGGGTTAGGGATTACGGGCCTAGGTACACTCTCCGCCGAGGGGTTGGCGCCAGTGCTGTTGTTTCCGTTTCGCTACCTGTGGTGGCTGTTCACGAGCGTCCGGCGCTCGATCGGCCGTCCGCCCGAATTCGTCGAGTTCATTCTCGAGGCGGACCTGCCCGCGCTGCCCGAACCACCCCGGCCCTTCTGGCAGCGCTTCATCTCCCAACCGCGACTCAGCGTCAAAGAGCTCGGCGAGCGCTTCGACGCGATCGGCCGCGACCCCCGCATCAAAGGCGTCGTCCTCCACTTGCGACCCATCGCGATGCCGATGGCCACACTCCAGGATTTGCGTGAGCTCATCGCGAAGCTGCGCCATGCCGGCAAGCGCGTCATCGCCTGGGCCCCCTTCTATACGACGGGCACCTACTACCTGGCCTGCGCCTGCGACGAGATCCTCCTCATGCCCGCGGGCACGATCCAGCCCATGGGCTTGTCGAGCACCGGCACCTTCCTCGCCGACGGCCTGGCCCGGTTCGGGATCAAGGCTGACTTTGTGCAGATCTCGCCCTACAAATCCGCCGCCGACCCACTCACCCGCTCGACGATGTCGAACGAGTACCGCGAGCAGGCGACCTGGCTGCTCGAGTCGATGCACCAAGAGCTCGTGGCGGCGATCGCGGAGAGCCGACGAGTCGATGCGACAAAAGCCAAGGCCATCATCGACGAGTCGCCGTACGAGGACGACCGCGCCGCCGAAGGAGGCATCGTCGACGCGGTCGTGCCCGAAGAGCAGCTCGTCCACCACCTGGGCGGCGCCGCCGGGGCCAGTGTCACCGTCGGCACCTGGGACCGGGCTCGCCGCAAGATGCGGCCCCCCGCGCCGACGCTCGGCCGCGGCAGGTACATCGCCGTGATGCGGATCGAGGGCACCATCGTCGACGGCCGCTCGGGCGGCATGCCGGTCCGCCCGCCGGTGGACATCCCTTTCCTCGGCGACGACCGCGCCGGCGACCTCACAGTTGTGCAGGCGGCGCGCCAGGTCGCGGCGGACAAGCGCGCCGCGGCCGCGGTGCTCTACGTCAACTCGCGCGGCGGCTCCGCGACCGCGTCCGAGGCCATGTTCCAGGCGCTCGCCGTGGTGGCCGCGCGCAAGCCGCTGGTGGTCGTGATGGGACCGGTGGCGGGGTCAGGTGGCTACTACGTGGCGACGCCGGGCTCGTGGATCGTGGCGCGGCCGGGCACCCTGACCGGGTCGATCGGAGTCCTCACCGGCAAGTTCGTCACCGGGGGGATGTGGTCCAAGCTCCTGTTCAATCGAGAGACGATCGCATTCGGAGAGCACGTCACGCTCGAGAGCGACCAGGCTCAGTTCACCGATGAGCAGCGCGCGATCGTGCGGCGAGGCATCGAGCGCACGTACCACCTCTTCTTGCAGCACGTGGCCGACGCGCGAAAGATGACCGTCGGCGAGGTCGACCCCATCGCCGCCGGCCGCGTCTGGACCGGTCGCCAGGCTCTCGACCGCAAGCTCGTCGACGAGATGGGCGGGATGGACGAGGGCGTGCGCAAGGCCCGCTCGCTGGCTGGGTTGCCACAGAACGCGCCCGTCCGCGAAACCCGCGCGCCGAAACGCATGCTCACGCCCCTGGCCCCAGCCTCAGCCGAAAGCTGGCTCGCCTACATGCTGGAGAGCCTCTCCCTCATCAACCGAGCGCCCGTCCTCGCAGTGATGGACGTCGAGCCCCGCTCTCCCTTTCGGGGAGAGAGCTAGGGCGAGGGACAGCTCGTCCCCTCTCCCCTTGGAGCAGAGGGCCAGGGCGAGGGACAGCTCGTCCCCTCTCCCCGTCGGGGAGAGGGCCAGGGCGAGGGACAGCTCGTCCCCCCTCCCCTTCGGGAGAGGGCCAGGGCGAGGGACTGCTCGTCCCCTCTCCCCTTCGGGGGAGGGCCAGGGCGAGGGACAGCTCGTCCCAGGGCGAGGGACAGCTTGTCCCCTCTCCCCTTCGGGGAGAGGGCTAGGGCGAGGGACAGCTCGTCCCCTCTCCCCTTCGGGGAGAGGGCTAGGGTGAGGGGCGGAAACCTGCAGTTGCGGTGAACTCCCCCATCATCCGTCCAGCGCCGGAAACCTCCACGGCTGCCGCTCGCGGACGATCCCGTAAACCGCCTCGACCACGCTCTCCCGATTGGGCTTGGTGAAGTAATCCCCGTCGGGGCCGTAAGCCGCCCGGTTCGGCGAGGCGGCCAGGGTGCGCGGCGCCGCGTCGAGGTGCCACCACCCCTGCTGCACCTCCAGGATCTGCTGCATCATGTAGGCCGACGCGCCGCCAGGCACGTCCTCGTCGAGGCACACCAGCGCATGCGTCTTCTCGAGCGACCTGACGATCGAGTGGTCGATGTCAAACGGGTTCATCGTCTGCACGTCGATCACCTCGCACGACACCCCCAGACCCTCCAGGGTCTTCGCCGCGTCGACTGCGACGCCGCAGCACGCCCCGTACGTGACCACCGTCGCGTCGGTCCCCTGGCGCAGGACCTCGGGCACCCCGAGGGGCACGGTGAACTCGCCGATGTTGTCCGGCACGCGCTCCTTCAGCCGGTAGCCGTTCAGTACCTCGATCACCACGCCAGGGTTGTCGCCCCGGAAGAGCGTGTTGTAAAACCCGGCAGCCTGCGTCATGTTGCGAGGCACGGCGATGTAGATTCCGCGAAGAGCGTTCAACAAGACTGACATCGGCGAGCCGGAATGCCAGATCCCAACCAGCCGGTGGCCCTTGGTGCGGATCACGACAGGCGCCTTCTGGCCGCCCACGGACCGCCAGTGCAGCGTGGCCAGATCGTCCGACGCGGTCTGCAGCGCATACAGGAAGTAGTCGAGGTATTGGATGTCGCAGATCGGGCGCAGGCCCCGCATCGCGGCCCCGATCGCCTGGCCCAGGATCGTGGCCTCTCGGATGCCCGTGTCGGTCAGGCGCATGTCGCCGTACTTGGCCTGCAGCCCTTCGAAAACGAGGTTCACGTCCCCGAGACGCCCGACATCCTCGCCAATCACAAAGAGACGCGGGTCGCGAGCGAAGTTGGCGTCGAAGTTGCGGAGCAGGACCTGCCGCCCGTCGACGAGAGGCGCCGACGCCGAGTAGGATGCCGCGACGGCGGGAACCTTGAGCGGCGACTCGTCCGAGCTGCTGTAGAGAAACGAGTTGTACCGCTCGTCGTTCTCGCGCTGGTACTCATCGACGAAGCGGGCCAGTTCGGCACGCGCCGGCGATTCGATGCCGCGCAGCTGGTGCAGCACGCGGGTCGTGGTCGACATGACCAGCGACCTCGTCACCTTGCCCGCCTCTTCGAGCTCGCTGGTCAGATCGGCCACCTCCGGCATGTCGATGCTCTTGAGGATCGATACTGCGCGGTCGCGATCGGCGCGGATCGGGGCCTGGAACGCTTCCCAGGCGAGGTCGCGCGCAGCCTCCACCGATTCCTTGTCCGCCGCCTCCCACCCTTCCAGCTGTGATTCGCTCGCGATGCCGGACTCGATGACCCAGTCCCGCATGCGCGCGACGCAGTCGTACTCGCTCTCGAAACGCAGACGCTCCCTGGTCTTGTAGCGCTCGTGGCTGCCGCTCGTCGAGTGGCCCTGCGGCTGCGTCATCTCGGTGATGTGGAACAGCGCGGGCTTGTGCTCGCGCCTCACCTTGTCGATGCCTGCGGCGTACGCCTCAACCAGCGCCTGGTAATCCCAACCGCGCACAACGTGGATGTCGACTCCCGGCCGGTCGTCCGGCGTGAAGCCGCGCAGCGCGTCGGAGATGGAGGCCTTGGTCGTCTCGGCGGTGATGGGCACGCTGATTCCGTACCCGTCGTCCCACACCGACATCGCCAGCGGGATCTGCAGCACCCCGGCCGCGTTCATCGACTCCCAGAACAGGCCTTCGCTGGTGGCGGCATCGCCAATGGTGCCGAACGCAACCTCGTTCCCTTTCACCGAGAAGCCGTCCTGCGCCGTCTTGAGCTGGGGGTTGTCGCGGTACAGCTTGGACGCGTACGCGAGGCCGATCAGGCGCGGCATCCAGCCCGCGACGTTGGAGACGTCGGCGGTCGAGTTGGGCATCTCGACGGACCGCATGAAGGCGCCGGTGTCATCCAGGAAACGGGTCGCGAAATGGTTTCCCATCTGGCGGCCGCCCGACGATGGGTCCGCGTCGAGGCTTGCGTTGCCGTAGAGCTGGGCGAAGAAGTTGCGCACGTTCGACATCCGCGTTGCCCACATGAAGGTCTGGTCCCGGTAGTAGCCGGCGCGCCAGTCCCCCGGGCGGAACGCCTTGGCCATCGCGAGCTGCGCCACCTCTTTGCCGTCGCCGAAGATGCCGAAGGTGGCGTTGCCGCGCAGCACCTCGGCGCGCCCGATGATGCTGGCGCGGCGGCTGCTGTACGCGAGGCGATAGTCGGCGACGATCGATTCCGCGGTCAGAGAGAACTTGGAGTTGCGCAGCGCTTTCGCCAGCTCGGATCCCCTCCCCTACTCAGCGTTGCAGATCGATCCCGAAGTTCGAAATCTACAGTACAACGCGCAGCACCGCGCTCGCGACCGCGGATCAGGCGGAGTTTTCCTGCTCCTGAAGCTCTTCGCGGTCGTCTCGCAACAGGCCTGGGCGGCTCGCCTTCAGGGCCTTTTTCATGTGCGTATAGGCCTCGGCGAGGTCACCGCGGCGTTCGAGTATCTCGGCATAGATGCCGTGGCACTGGAAGAGCCTTTCGCGCTGGCCGAGCTGCCCCAGGCTGCGGATCGCGATCGCAAACTCTCGATCAGTCGTCTGGCGATCGCCGAGCTTGTCCGCGATCCGGCCCAGCCAGATGTGCGCCTCGGCCACGCTGGCGGTTTCGCCCGCGGCGATCGCCAGTTCGAGCGCCTCGCGCGCAAACCGGTCCGCCTGCTCCACGTTGTCCTGCTCCAGGCTGAGCTCGCAAAGGTTGAGCAGCACCTGGCTGCGACCCGCGGTCAGTTCGGCCGCATCCGCCAGCTCGGTTGAGCGGTCGAGGTGCTCCCGCGAGGCGGCGGCGTCTCCGCGCGCCATCAGGATCAGGCCCAGATTGTTCTCGGAGCGGGCCAGGGCAACGCGGTCGCGGACGATCTCCAGCAAGGCCACCGAGCGCATCGCGTATCTGGCCGCGGTGTCGAGCTGGCCGAGATTCCTGTACGCGGTGCCGAGGCCGCTGTAGACGGTGGCCAGCCGCCGCAGGTCGAAGAGCGAACCCGAAGCGTCGATGGCCGCCTGGTACAGCTCGATCGCCTTGTCCCAATCACGGTTGGTGACATGCGCGGTCGCGACGATGCCGAGGAGCCGGGCCTCGGTGGGCGCCGGGATGGGGTCCAGAGACCGGCAGACCGTCAAGGCCCTCTCCGCCAGCTCGAGCGCGTCCGGTCTGTGGGTCATGGTGGCCACCGTCGCCTCGGCGCCCAGGCACTCGGCGAGCATCACGCCGTCGCCGATGGCTTCGAAATGCGCGCGCGCCTCGGTCAGGAGCGCGAGGCCGCGTTCGGGCTGGCCGAGCTGCAGGTACGCGGAGGCCAGGAAGTAGCGGATGCGGCCCAGCCTGTAGGCCGAGCTCCCCAGCTCGAGGAGCGAGCCTCCCAGCTCGACGGCCTCCGCATGTCGACCCTCCGCGACCAGGGCCTCCAGCTCCGCCAGCCGGGACTGCGTCTGGTCGGTCGCACCCGCCGGGTCGGCAAGAAAAAACTCCACGGGCTTGCCGGTGCGCTGCGCGATGTGCTCCAGGGTGGGCAGCGACGGGCGCGTGCGCCCGGTTTCGATGAGATAGATCGCCGGCGCGGTGACGTGGCCCCTGCCGACCTGGGCCAGGCTGAGCCCTGATTCCTGCCTCGCCTGCTTAACGGACCCAGGCCTGAGCGCTACCCCGGGGAGGCGGCGGCGGTGCTGAGGGGCGGCAGTTCCGTCATTCTCGATTGGAACGTTCCGCACCCCGCTGGCCACGGGAAGATACTTTAGCGCAATTCACTCCCCCACGCCGTAGGCCACCCTGACGTTGATCTTTCTTTAACAAGTCTCCGAGCAAGGGACTTCTAAGACTGGACTTAATCCACTTGTTAAGTTACCTTAGGCCGGTCGCAGGTCGCGGTCAAAGTGCTTCCCGCCGCGGCCTGCGCGCCTCCTTCTCGGCAGGGGAGGGAAACCTCAGCTCGCCGCCGGAAACGTCCCGAACAGCCTGATCTCCGCGCTTGCCTCCTCGAGGTCGTTCAGCGCCGACTCGGCCTCGGCCCCGCTCCCGTTGACGGCAAAGTCGAGGTAGAACCGGTACTCGAACGGGCGCCCCTTCATCGGCCGGCTGTCCAGCCGCGTCAGGTTCAAGCCGCGCCGCGCGAAGCAGTCCAGCGCATGGGCGAGGCTGCCCGGCCGGTCGGCGGTGACCAGAGCCAGCGAGCACTTGGCCGTGCCCGTGGCCTGCGCCGGCCGGACCGCCTCGCCTCGCTCGACCACGATGAAACGTGTCCGGTTCTCCGAGTCGTCCTGGATGCCCTCGGCCAGCACGTACAGGCCGTAACGCGCCGCGGCGGACTTGCTGGCGATCGCCGCGGTGCCAGGCTCCCGCCTCTCCGAAACCGCGCGAGCCGCCCCCGCCGTGTCGTGGAACGAGACTGGTCGAATCTGCCGCGAATGGAGGTACCGGTCGCACTGAGCCAGCGCCTGCGGATGCGAAAGGGCGCGCTCCACCGGGCCCGGCCAACCGAGCAGGCAGTGCCGAACAGGGAGCACATGCTCGCCCACGATCCGCAGGCCGGGCAGCTCCCACAGCAGGTCGGACACCTCCTGGACCACGCCCGCGGTCGTGTTCTCGACGGGTAGGACGGCAGCGTCGACTGCGCCCAGCGAAAGGGCGTCGAAGGCCTGGCGAAAGGTCGGGTGCCCAACCGCCTCGCCGCCGGGAAATACCGCCGCCACCGCCTCGTCCGAGTACGCGCCCGGCTCTCCCTGGTATCCGACCCTCTTCCCCACGATTGCGGAGACTGCGCCTTGGTTTCGCGGGGAGCCCATCGTCATCCGAAGATTAAATGGCGAAGCGTGTCGGCCACGTGGTTGTGGTCGTGCAGCTGGTCGGTGACGGGCGGATGTCCGTTGCCCTCGTTGCCGTTGCCGTTGCCGTTCCCGCCAGCGTGCCCGTTCCCGTTCGCCTCGGTCGTGGCGACGATCTTGCGCAGGTCCTCGTCGGTCACCTCTTTCTTGGTGTCGGCCACCTCGAGGAACCGCTGCCATGCCCCCTCCACGTTGCCGTCGACGAGCGTGATGCCCAACCGGTTCAAGCGATGGTGAAACGCGTGGCGCCCTGAGCGTGCGGTCAGCACGATGCGCGAGTCGGCCAGGCCGACGTCCTCCGGCTTCATGATCTCGTAGTTCAGGCGATCCTTCAGCACCCCGTCCTGGTGGATGCCCGAGGCGTGAGCAAACGCGTTGGCTCCGACGACGGCCTTGTTCGGCTGCACCGGCGTGCCGGTCAGCTCGGCGACCAGGCGCGACGTGCGCGTGATCTCCTGGGTGTTGACGCCGCACTCCAAGCCGAGCTTGGACTGGCGCACGTTGACCAGCATCACCACCTCCTCCAGAGACGTGTTGCCGGCCCGCTCGCCGATGCCGTTGATGGTGCACTCGACCCGCCGCGCGCCGGCCGACAGCGCGGCCAGCGTGTTCGCCACGGCCAGTCCGAGGTCGTTGTGGCAGTGCACCGAGAACAGCGCCTTCTCGCTGCCGCGAGCCTCGGTGATCGTGCGCCGGACGATCTCGCCGAACTCCCAGGGCAGGCAGTAGCCGGTCGTGTCGGGGATGTTGATCACGTTGGCGCCCGCGGCGATCATGGTCTCGACCGTCTCGACCAGGTAGTCGATGTCGGCGCGTCCCGCATCCTCGGGCGAGTACTGCACGTCATCGCAAAGGGAGCGCGCGTAAGCGACCATCTCGGCGCCACGCTTCAGCACCTGCTCGCGCGTCATGCCCAGCTTGCGATCGATGTGCACGTCGGAGACGGACAGCACGATGTGGATCTGCGGCTTCTCGGCCTCCTTGATGGCGCCCCATACCGCGTCGATGTCTTCTTTCACCGCACGGGCCAGCGCGGTCACGCTCGCGCCGCGGATCTCCCGAGCGATGCGCCGGCAGGCGTCGAAGTCGCCCGGAGACGAGATCGGGAAACCGGCCTCGATGACGTCCACGCCGAGCTTCTCCAGCTGGCGCGCGATCCGCACCTTGGAGTTCGCGTCGAGGTGGAAGCCGGGCGACTGCTCGCCGTCGCGCAGCGTCGTGTCGAAGATGAATACGCGGTCCGGGCTCGTGCTGGTCATTTCTCTACAGGCTCCAACCAGGTCATCATCGAGCGCAGCTCACGACCGACCTTCTCTATCTGGTGTTCCGAGTCCTGGCGGCGCATCGTCATGAATCCCTCCCTTCCGTTTGAGTTCTCGTCCAGCCACTTCTCGGCAAAGCTGCCGTCCTGGATCTCGTGGAGCACCTTGCGCATCGAGTCGCGCACGTGGCTGTCGATGACCTTCGGCCCCGACACGTAATCGCCGTACTCGGCGGTGTCCGAAACCGAGTAGCGCATGAAACCGAGGCCGCCGCGATACATGAGGTCGACGATGAGCTTCAGCTCGTGCAGGACCTCGAAGTACGCGATCTCCGGCTGGTAGCCGGCCTCGACCAGCGTCTCGAAACCGGTCTTGACCAGCGAGCTGACCCCGCCGCACAGGACGGCCTGCTCGCCGAAGAGGTCGGTTTCCGTCTCCTCTTTGAACGTGGTTTCGACGATGCCCGCGCGGCCCGCGCCCAGAGCCCTGGCGTAGGCGAGGGCCCTCGCCTTGGCGTGGCCGGACGAATCCTGGTGGATCGCGATGAGGGCGGGCACGCCCATGCCCTGGACGTAGGTGCTGCGCACCAGGTGGCCGGGGCCCTTGGGCGCGATCATCGCGACGTCGATGTCCTGGTTCGGCTTGATCTGCGCGAAGTGGATGGCAAAGCCGTGGGCGAACATCAGCATCGTGCCGGGCTGCAGGTGCTTCTCGATCGAGTCGCGGAACAGCTTGCCCTGGCCGGCGTCCGGCGTCAGCACCATGACCACCGTGGCTTCGGAGACCGCTTCCGGCACCGGGACCGCCCGCAGGCCGTCCGCCTCGACGCGCGCGATCGATTGGCTGCCCGGGTAAAGGCCGACCCGCACATCCTCGCCACTGTCGCGCAGGTTGAGCGCGTGCGCTCGACCCTGGCTGCCGTACCCGATGACGGCCACGGGCTCGCCCAGGTGCGGCGGGCAATCGGCGTCGTAGTTGATCTTCATGCGCTCCTCCTCATCACGACCGGCCCGGAGCGCGCCACGTCCACAACCCCGTGCTGCATCAGATCCTCGATGAAGTCGCCGACGGCCTTGCCGTCGCCGGCGAACTCGACGGTGGTGCCTCCGTCTGCCGCTTGCAGCACCTTGGCGCCTCGCTGCACCAGGCGCGGGACCTGATCCGCCCTGACCTTCGCGACGACCAGCTCGCGGCTGTGCACATCCTCGCTCGTCACGTCCTCGACCTCGATCACCTCGACGACGCGCTCGAGCTGCTTGCGGACCTGGTCGGTCTCGGCGTGGCCGGCGTCGACGGATAGGGTCATGCGCGAGCGGCCCGGCTGCCGGCTTGGTCCGACTGAGATGGAACGGACGTGGAAACCCTTGCGCCGGATGAGCCCCGAGACCTTGCTCAAAGTGTTCGGGCCATCCTCGAGGAGCACGGACAGAACGCGCACGCGAGCCTCTCGGTCAGGTGCCGGTCGCGTGGCGACCGCAACGGGGTGAGGATGCTCAGTCATATTCAGGTGCCTCCCAGAAATCGTGCAGGCTCTTGCCCAGCGGGACGATTGGATAGACGTTGGCCTCGGGGTCGATGCGGAAGTCGATCAGGAAGGGGCCCCTGGTCTCCTCGGCCCTGTCCATCGCGGGTCCGACCTCTTCGAGCCGGTCGACTCGGATCGCCGGCATGCCGTACGCCTCGGAGAGCTTCACGAAGTCCGGCATGTGGGTCAGATCCGATTGCGAGCGGACGCCGCCGTAGAAATCGTCCTGGAACTGGCGGACCATGCCCAGCGAGAAGTTGTTGAGCAGGACGATCTTGATGTCCAGCTGGTGCTCGACCGCCACCGACAGCTCCTGCGCCGTCATGACGAAGCCGCCCTCGCCCGCGACACACCACACGGCCTTGTCCGGTCGGGCGAATTTCGCGCCGATCGCGGCGGGAAGGGCGAAGCCCATCGTGCCGGCGCCCCCGGAGTTGAGAAACAGGCCGGGACGGTTGTAGTTCCACCACAGCGCCGCCCAGATCTGGTTCTGGCCGACGTCGGCGACCACGATCGCGTCATCGTCACATCGCCTGTACATGTCCATCAGTACGTCCTGCGGCTGAAGCGGGCCGTTGGCGGTGGTGTGCGTGTACTTCAGGGGGTGCTCCTCTCGCCATGCATCGATCTGCGCAAGCCACTGGCCGCGCCCGGCGTCCAGCGTGCCGAGATTCGGGGTCATGGCCTCGAGGGCGTTGCGGGCGTCGGCGACCAGCTCGATGTGCGGCCGCACGTTCTTGCCCATCTCCGAGCCGTCGATGTCGATGTGGATGAACGTCTTGACCTTCGGTGCGAAGTCGGCGAGCCGCGCAGTGACGCGGTCGTCGACGCGCATGCCGACCATCATCAGAACGTCGGCGTTCTGCACTGCCTTCAGGTTCCAGCCCGTGCCCATGAAGCCGGTCATGTGGAGAGACAGCGGGTGGTTGACCGGGAAGGCTCCGATGCCGAGCAGGGTGGTGCCGACCGGCGCGCCCGCTTTTTCGGCGAAGTCCTTGAGCTCCGATTCCGCGTGGCTCAGCAGCACGCCGTGGCCGGCGAGGATCACGGGGCGCTCGGCGCCGGCCACCGCTCGCGCGGCCTCGCGGGCGCGGCCGAGGTCGACGTGGCCGTTCAGCTGGTAGCCCGGGATTTCAAGGCGGTCGGGGGTGACGCGCTCGGCGTCCGCCTGCTGGACGTCCTTGCAGATGTCGATCAGGACCGGGCCGGGCCGGCCTGTGGTCGCGATGTGGAAGGCCTCGTGGATGACGCGCGGCAGCTGGTCGATGCTCGTGACCAGGTAGCTGTGCTTGGTCACCGAGCTCGTGGCGCCGATCACGTCCGACTCCTGGAAGGCGTCCCGGCCGACCTGCGTGCTGGCGACCTGGCCGGTGATGGCGATCATCGGGACCGAGTCCATGTACGCGGTGCAGAGCCCGGTCACCAGGTTGAGCGCCCCCGGACCCGAGGTGGCGAACACCACGGCCGGCTTGCCGCACGCGCGGGCGTAGCCGTCCGCCATGTGAGCGGCGCCCTGCTCGTGCCGGACCAGGATGTGCTTCAAGCGCGGGTGATCGGGGAGGTGCTGGTAGATGGGCAGGTTGGCGCCGCCGGGGTAGCCGAATATGAACTCGACTCCCTCGCGCTCCAGCGCTTCCAGCACCATGTCGGCTCCGGTCACTTTCTTTCTGACTCCTCTGATTTGATGGGTGAAAAAGAGAAAGCCCCCACCTCTCGGTCGGGGGCTTTTGCGATCTGCTTTGCGGTGTTTGCTAGTTCGCTCGCGCCCCCGTGGGGAGAATGCCAAGGAGGCCAAGGAGGCCAAGGAGCGCTACGAGGCCGCGGGCGGACTTCGTCATGTGTTTCAGCATCTTAACGAGCGAGACCGCCTGAGGAGTTGTGCCCGAGCCACAATTTCTTATCCACAGGCATTGGGTAAAGTTGGCGTTCCCATGGCAAAGCCGCTGTCCCGGACCCTGGCCCAGAAGCTGTGGGACGCCCATGTGGTGAGCTCGACGCCGGGCGAGCCGGACCTCCTTTTCGTCGACCTCCACCTGGTCCACGAGGTGACCTCGCCCCAGGCGTTCGAGGGCCTGCTGCTGGCCGGAAGGCGGGTGCGCCGGCCGGACCTGACCGTGGCGACCATGGACCACAACGTCCCCACCAAAGGCGGCGTGCGGGCGGCCGACGAGCTCTCGCGCAAGCAGATGGAGGTCCTGGCCGAGAACTGCCGCCGCGAGGGCATCCCCCTCCACCAGATCGGCGCCCGGCGCCAGGGCATCGTGCATGTGATCGGTCCGGAGCTGGGCCTGACCCAGCCCGGGATGCTGATCGTATGCGGCGACTCCCACACCTCCACGCATGGAGCCTTTGGCGCGCTCGCCTTCGGCATCGGAACCTCGGAGGTCGAGCTTGTGCTCGCCACCCAGTGCCTGCCCCAGAAAAAGCTCGGCGACCTGGCGGTGACCGTCGAAGGTGAGCTGCCCATCGGGGTCACCGCGAAGGACATCGTCCTCGGGGTGATCGGGCGGACGGGCATCTCGCAGGGCCAGGGCCACCTGGTCGAGTACCGCGGCTCCACGATCCGCGCGCTTTCGATGGAAGGCCGCATGACCGTGTGCAACATGTCGATCGAGTGGGGCGCCAAGGCCGGCATGATCGCCCCCGACGACACGACCTTCAAATACATGGAGGGCAAGCCTCACGCTCCGCGCGGCGCGGCGTGGGAGGACGCGCTCGCCTACTGGCGCTCGTTGACCACCGACGAGGGCGCCCTGTTCGATGGCGACATCGCGCTCGACGCGACTCGCCTCGAGCCGCATGTCACCTGGGGCACCAACCCCGGGCAGGTGATGGCGGTGACCGGCCGGGTCCCCTCCCCGCGCTCGGACACTGACGAGCGGGCGCTCAAGTACATGGACTTGAAGCCCGGGACCGCGCTCTCCGACATCGTGATCGACCGCGTGTTCATCGGCTCCTGCACCAACGCGCGCATCGAGGACCTGCGCGCCGCGGCCCAGGTGATCCACGGCAAGCACGTCCACCCGCGCGTGCGGGCGATGGTCGTGCCGGGCTCGACTTCAGTGAAGCGGGTCGCCGAGGATGAGGGCCTCGACCTGGTGTTCAAGGCTGCCGGCTTCGAATGGCGCAACGCAGGCTGCTCGATGTGCCTGGGCATGAACCCCGACATCCTGGCGCCAGGCGAGCGCTGCGCCTCGACCTCGAACCGGAACTTCGAAGGCCGGCAGGGTTCGGGCGGCCGCACCCACCTGATGAGCCCGCCGATGGCCGCCGCCGCAGCCATCACCGGCCACCTGATCGACGTGCGTGAGCTGCTCTAGCAAGTGGAGAGTGTGAAGCGCGTCACTGGCCGGATGGCGCCGCTCGACCGGGCGGACGTGGACACCGACCAGATCATCCCCAAGCAGTTCCTGAAGCGCATCGAGCGCACGGG
>DASXBJ010000087.1:0-17845 GCA_036491755.1 Candidatus Dormiibacterota bacterium | reverse complement strand
CGCGAGGGCTACGAGTTCGAGGTGTCGCGACCGGAGGCCATCATCAAGGTGATCAACGGGAAGCGCATGGAGCCGGTGGAGAGGCTGACGGTCGACGTGCGCGAGGAGCACCTCGGAGCCGTCACCGAAGCGCTCGGCAGGCGGCGCGGCGAGATGATCGAGATCACATACGACAAAAAAGGCGGCGTCCGGCTGGAGTACCTGATCCCCACCCGCGGCCTCATCGGTTTCCGCAACGCGTTCCTCACGCAGACCGCGGGCACCGGTTTGATGGGCTCGATCGGCATTGGTTACCGCCCCTGGGCAGGCGAGTTTCGAGAGCAGCGCAACGGAGCGCTCACCGCTTCGTCTGCCGGCAAGTCGCTGGCGTTCGGCCTCGCGGCGTCGCAGGAGCGCGGCACGACCTTCATCGAGCCGGGTGAAGAGGTGTACGAAGGCATGATCGTCGGCGTCCAGAAGCGGCCCGGCGACATCCGCGTCAACGTGTGCCGGGAGAAGAAGCAGTCGAACATCCGCTCTTCGACCTCGGACATCTCCGTCCGGCTCACGCCGGCGAGCCGCCTGAGCCTGGAGCAGTCGCTGGACTTCCTTGCCGATGACGAGCTCCTGGAGGTCACGCCCAAGCACCTGCGGCTGCGCAAGCGCCACCTCACGGAGGTCGACCAGTCCCGAGCCCGGCGCCAAACCGAAGGGGCGGGGGCCAGGGGATAAGTCCCGCCGCGGCGGAGGCTGCGGGGGCGAGATCCGGACCTGGCCAAACGCCAGGATTGACTCCCGCCCGGGTGGGGTATAATGACCTCAGTCGGCAGAGCGCCGACGCTCATCGCAGGCTCCGTTTCTCGAACAGGCCCGCTAGTTGAGTTGGCCTTTAGTTCGAGAGATAGGAGATGGAAATGCCTACAGGCACCATCAAGAAACTGGTATCGGATCGCGGCTTCGGATTTATCGCAGCCGAGGACGGTAAGGAATTCTTCTTCCACCGCAGTGGCACCGAGGGCGACTTCGACAGCCTGCAGGGTGGCGAGAAGGTTTCGTTCGAAATCGAGGCGAGCCCCAAGGGCCCGCGCGCCAAGAGCGTCCGCACTCTGTAACCAGAGACCAGAAAGAAGCCCGGGCCGAAAGGCTCGGGCTTTTTTGTTTCCCCCGCGCCTTCGGGCCGAGGGCTTCGGGCGAGGGGCCGACGCCGGCTCAGCCCCCCAAATACGCGCGCCTGACGGCGGGATTGTGAAGGAGGTCATCCCCGCTCCCGGAGAGCAGGATCTGGCCGGTCTCGATGACATAGGCGCGGTCGGCGATGGCCAGTGCGCGCAGCGCGTTCTGCTCCACCAGCAGGATGGTCGTGCCGTCCGCATGGATCTCGGCGATCGCGCGAAACACCTCGTCCACCATCTGCGGCGCCAGCCCGAGGGAAGGTTCGTCGAGGAGCAGCAAACGGGGCCTGGCCAGCAGGCCCCGGGCGATGGCCAGCATCTGCTGCTCTCCGCCCGACAGCGTGCCGGCGCCCATGCCGCGCCGCTCGCCCAGGATCGGAAACCGCTTCATCACCGCCTGGATCTGGGCGCCGGCGGCCGCGCCGTCGCGCCGAGCCCACGTCGCAAGCTCGAGGTTCTCCAGGACCGTCTGGCGGGCCAGGATCTCGCGGCCTTCGGGCACCTGGACAAGGCCCCGGCGCACGATGGTCGACGGCTTGGCGGCGGTCAGGTCCAGGCCGTCGAACGCGGCCGACCCGCTGTCGGGGCGGAGGAGTCCGGACAGGGTGTTCAAGATGGTCGACTTGCCCGCCCCGTTGGCTCCGATCAGCGCCACCACCTCGCCGGACGCAACCCTGAAGGACGCGCCGCGCACGGCCGTGATTGGCCCATAGCTCACGGTCAGGTCTTGGACTTCGAGGATCGCGTTGGCCGGCTCGACCGCGCGCCTCCCGCTGCTTGCCATGTCGCCCATCTCGGTCGCCTCGTCAACGCCGCTGGCGCCGGGCGCGCTTCTGACCTCGCGCTCGCCGCCGGTGCCGAGGTAGGCCTTGATCACCGCCGCGTCCGTGGAAACCTCCTCGGGTGTTCCGTCCGCGATCTTGCGGCCAAAGTTGAGCACCGCGACTCGGTTGCAAACGCCCATCACCAGCCGCATGTCGTGGTCGATGAGCAGGACTGTCAGCCCGTCGGCGTTGAGGCGCTCGATCAGCTCGCGCATGCCCTGCTTCTCGGACGGGTTCATGCCTGCTGCCGGCTCGTCCAGGATCAGGAGACGCGGCCGTAGCGCGAGAGCGCGCGCGATCTCGAGGCGCCGCTGGTCACCGTAAGGCAGCGTGCCCGCGGGACGGTTCCCGATGTCGTGGCCCTCGAGGCCGACCGTCTCCATGAGCTTGTGGGCCTCGTTGACTCGGCCGCGCTCGTCCCGCCTGAAGAAGGGTACGGTCGCCAGCTGCGCGAGGGTGTCGTCTCGCCGCCGCGTGTGCATACCGACAATCACGTTCTCCAGGGCGGTCAAGTCCTTGAAGAGGCGGATGTTTTGAAACGTCCGCGCCACTCCGAGCGCGGCGACACGGTGTGCCGGCAGCCCGGTCAGCTCGTCCGCGCCGATCCACGCCCGTCCCGCCTGGATCGGCACATAACCTGTCAGCACGTTGACGAGCGTTGTCTTGCCGGCGCCGTTGGGACCGATGAGGCCCTGGATGGCGCCCTGCTCCACCTCCAGCGACACTCCGTCGACGGCGTGGACTCCTCCGAAATGGCGCTGGACGCTATCCA
Source organism: Candidatus Dormiibacterota bacterium (assembly GCA_036491755.1). Lineage (GTDB taxonomy): Bacteria > Chloroflexota > Dormibacteria > Dormibacterales > Dormibacteraceae > DASXBJ01. The sequence continues at coordinate 15,098 of DASXBJ010000087.1, read as the reverse complement.
GTCGAAGCAGCACGGGCTCGAGCTCGGGGCCACCAGGCCGGCCGGATGATGGCGAGACCGCCCCGACCGACGATCCCCTGGGGCCTGAAGATGATCACGGCGATCAGGAATGCGCCCGCGTACAGGTTGATGTACGGACCGGCCGCCTGGAAGATCCAGGGCAGGAGCGTGATCAGCAGCGCCCCGACCACCGGGCCGAGCACGAAGCCGCTGCCGCCAAGCACGGCAAACGTCAGGACCTGCACGGCGCGCGTGACCCCGTACTGCGCATCGCCGGGATCGACGAAAAAGTTGATATGCGCTTCGATTCCGCCGGCGAAACCCGCGATTACGGCGCTGATTACGAAGGCGAGCATCTTGTAGCGGGCGACGTGAATACCCTGGCTCAACGCTGCGAGCTCGTCCTGCCGGATCGCTGCCCACGCCGACCCCAGCCTGCCTTTGGTGAGGCGCCAGGCGATGAACAGAACCACGACAAAAGAGACGAGGATCATGTTCACGCCACCAAGTGGATCGGCGGTCGGGTTCTTGAGCCCAAGGCCTTCGCCGGTGATGGGGACGTTCAGGATCACGCCGAGGCGCAGCGCTTCGATGAACCCGATCGTCGCGATGGCCAGGAATACGCCGCGCAGCCGCAGCACCGGTAGCCCGACGAGGCCGCCGACCAGCCCGGCCAGCAGGGTGCCGGCGATGATGTTCAGCGCCAGTGGCGTATGCCAGTACAAGGACATGAGCACCGATGTGTAAGCGCCAATGGCCATGAATCCCGGGGCGGCGAGGGAGAGCTGGCCTGAATAGAGGACCACGAACATCGAGGTGGCGAGCATGCCGTTGATTCCGATCTGGGCGATGAGCAGCGTGTGCGAGTTCCAGAAGCCGACCGGATCCGAAAAGAGCTGGATGAAGAAGTCCATCAGATTCGTTCCCGAAGGCGAGCGCCGAAGAGGCCTTGCGGGCGCAGGATCAGCATGAGGAACAAAGCTGCGAACGCGACGCCGGCGCTCACGTTGCTGCCGAAGACCACGACCGCCAGCACCTCAATTAGGCCGAGCAGGTAGCCGCCGATGACGGCTCCTGGGACGCTGCCCATGCCGCCCAGCACGATCACCGCAAGCCCTCGAACCTCGACGTTGTCACGGCCGATGTAAGGGCTGATGTCGCCGAGTGCGACGCCGAAAAGGATCCCCGCCAGTCCGCCGAGCGCGGAGGAGAGGACCAGCGTGAGCGAAATCATCCGGTCCACGTCCAGCCCCATCAATCGCGCCGCCCGCGGGTTTTCGGCCACGGCGCGCAGGCCCCGCCCGACCTGGGTGAAGCGAATCACGTAGCCGAGCACGAGCATCAGCACGATCGAGATCGGGATTATCGCCATCCGGCTACCGTCCAGCGTCAGGTCGCCGAGGTGCCAGGTGGCATGCGGGATCGAGCCGGCAGGGAACGCTACCGAGTTCGCGCCGTCGACCCACAGCCACGCAAAGAACTGGCCGGGCTGGCCCTGCTCTACGGCGGCAACGATGATCAGGGCGAGGCCGACCGTGGAGATCAGCGCTGCGATGGGGGGAGCTTTCCGGCGGCGGAGAGGTCTAAGGCATACGTGCTCGATGACCAGGCCCATCACGCCCGATGCGGCGATGCCGAGCACGCATGCGACCCAGAACGACTGACCGTGGTTGACCACCAGGGAATAGGTGATCGCGGCTCCCAGCATGAAGACAGCGCTGTGGGCGAGGTTCAGGATGTCGAGCACGCCGAACACCAGGGTGTAGCCGACGGCGAACAGCGCGTAGATGGACCCGATGAAGATCCCGTTGACGATCTGCTGATCCATCTCGCTTTCGGGCGCCGGTCATGCGTAGAAGGAGGGAGGCCGCTCCCTCCTTCTTTCAGCTCGGCTTGATCTCGTGCTTGAGGGTGAACCCGCCGTTGCCGTCCATCGCGATGACCCAGACCGTCTGCTTGACATCGTGGGTGCTCGTGAACTGGAACGGGCCGAGAGGGGTCTGTATGTTCACTGTCTCCATCGCGGCGCGAAGCTTGTCGCGGTCGCCGGCCAGGTCTGAGAACGTGAGGTTGGCTCGCTTGGCGGCATCGGCGATGATCTTGATGCCGGCGTAGCCCTGGGCTGCGAATTGGTCGGGGTCGACCCCGTAAGCTGCCCGGTAAGCCGACACGAAGTCGGCGTTGGAGGGGAAGGTGTTGCCGATGTACCAGGCGCTCGCGCTGCGTGCACCCAGGCCGGCGGCGCCCGCCTGCTTGGACACCGTGGCGGTGTTGAACCCGTTGCCGCCGAGGAACTGGCCGTTCCAACCTGCGCTGCGAGCGAGGGTCATGATCTTGGCCGGGATGCCGCCCAGCGAGGTGATGAAGATGACGTCGGGCTTCAGCTGCACCGCCTGGGTCACGTAAGGCGAGAGGTCGGCGGCGCCCTTCAGGAAGCCGATCGTCTTCAGCAGCTGGATGTTGTACTTCGCGACCGTATCCTGGACGATCTTGCCGCCGTCGCTGGAGAACTTGTCGTCCGTCGCCACGAGCAAGACGCCCGTCGCCGGGTGGCTGTCCTGAGAGTAGGACTGGATGTTGTCCGGGATCGCCGTCTCCTCACCGAGGCTGTCCCGGAACACGTATTTGCACGGGGTCATGTCGGGGTAGTTGCAGTCGGGCACGATGTTGATGCCCGTCGTGCTCACGGCCAGGATTGGCGTTTTGAGGCTCTCCGCCAGCGGGTGCACCCCGACGGCCGAGTTGGACAGCGTCGGTCCGAGCAGCGCGAGGTCCAGGTCGGACTGGATCATCGTCTGCGCCACCTGCGCCGACTGCGCCTTGAGCGACGCGTCATCCTTGACGGTGAGGTCGATGGTCGCTCCATTCACCCCACCCGAAGCGTTGATCTGCTTGACCGCCAGGTTCATCCCGTTGGCGCTCTGCGGGCCATAAACGCCGCCCGCGCCGGTGATCGAGAGGACGGCGCCAAGCTTGATCACCTTGCCCGAGTAGGCGTTGGTGGTGGTCCCTCCGCCGGTTGAAGTCGCTCCACACGCCGCGACCACCAGGGTCGCGACCGCCAGGCAGACGATGCGCACTCGAATCATTTCCAAATCTCCCTGCCGCAGGTTCAGAAGGTTAAGTAACGGTATCAAACCTCGGGTCAGGGCGGGTCAAGCGGGGTCAGGCCTGGAGGCGCTTCATCAACCGGGCAACATTCAGCTTCGGCTGGGGATATTGCGGGTTCATGTCCTTGAGCGTTTCGACCAGGATCCGGGAAACCGCCCAATTGCGATAGTCCTTGTCGTTGGCCGGGATCACGTACCAGGGCGCCCACGGGGTGGTGCAGCGCGTGATGGCGATGCTGTACGCGCTCATGTAGTCGTCCCAGTAAGCGCGCTCATCGATGTCGTGCTCGCTGAACTTCCAGCGCTTGTCCGGGTTCTTGAGCCTGTCCATGAACCGGGCCCGCTGCTCCTCGTAGGAGATGTCGAGGCAGAACTTGACGATGGTGGTTCCGCTGCGCGTCAGCTTCTTCTCGAACGCGTTGATCTCGTCGTAGCGCCGTTCGATAACCGGTGGCTTGGCCAGATCGTGCACCCGCGCGATCAGCACGTCCTCGTAGTGCGACCGATTGAAGATGCCGATCAAGCCAGGATCCGGGAGACGCCGCCGAATCCGCCACAGGAAGCCGTGCCGGCGCTCCTCCGGGGTCGGCTGCTTGAACGCCGCGATCTCTGTGCCTTGCGGGTTCAGCTCACCTATGACGTGCGTGATCGTTCCGTCCTTACCGCTCCCATCCATGCCCTGGAGCACGATGAGCAGCGAACGCTTCTTCTCCGCGTAGAGCCGCTCCTGCAGGCCGGAGAGCAGGATCTTGTGGCGGGTCAAATCGCGCACTGCGCGCTTGCGCCGCTTGAGGCCTGGCGTCGCGTCGGGGTCGGTGTCGGCCATCCTGAACCGGCCGTCGCTCGCCTTGGCAAGCAGGAGATCCCTCAGCTGCTGCTTCTTCGCCATCTGGGCGAGTGTAAGCGCTGTCGCGAGATCAGGCCAGCTCTACCGGCACGACCTCGAGATTGATCAGGCCGTCGCCGCGCAGCACAGTGAGCGTCAGCTTGGATCCGATGTGGGCTTCGACCATCGACCGTTGGAGGTCGCCGGCCTTCGATACCGGAGCGTCACCCAGCGCGACGATGACATCGCCCGCGCGGACCTTGCCGGATTCGGCCGGGCTCCCGCTGACCACCTCTTGCACCTCGACGCCCTGCTTGCGACCCAGCCGCTGGGCGACGGCAGGCGGGAGGGGATGGGTGCCGCCGGCGATGCCAAGGTACGCCCGGCGCACCCGGCCGTTGCGCATCAGGGCCGCAAGGATCGCCTGGGTGGTGCCGTTCATCGGCACGGCCAACCCGAGTCCCATGCCGGCCACCGCGGTGTTCACACCGACAAGCCTCGCCTGCCAGTCCGCGAGAGCACCCCCCGAGTTGCCAGGGTTGAGCGCAGCGTCCGTCTGGATCACGTCCTCGATGAACCGGCGGTGCCCGCTGCCGTCTGCGGTCGCCAGCGAGCGGCCTAACCCGCTGACGACCCCAGACGTGACGGACCCGGAAAACCCGAGCGGGTTGCCCAGCGCCACCACGAGCTGGCCCACCCGCAGCTGGTCGGCGTTGCCGATCCGAACCGGCTCGAGGGTCGCGGCGCGAGCCCGGACCACCGCCAGGTCCGAGAGTGGGTCGGCGCCGACGACATCCACGTCGTAGTCGGTGCCGTCGAGAAAGCTCGCGCCGGCCGACCCGGCCTGCGCCACCACGTGAGCGGAGGTGACGATGAATCCGTCGGGGGTGATGACCACGCCGGAGCCCGCCCCGCCACGGCCCGACCGGCCGACCCGCAGGCTTGCGACCGACGGGAGCACCTGCTCGGCAACCGAGCTGACCGTCGTGGAGTAAGCGTCCAGCGCCTCACGTTCGGTGGCGGCTTCGACCATGGTGTTACAAGATTACCAAGTAACACGCAACCTAAACATGTCCTTCCGCGATCCCGCTCGACGAGGTCAGTTGGGCGCGCGCGCCAACCCAAAGTCGGTGGTCGGCGGGATCGTCAGCATGGGGCCCGCTTCGGATTTGACCAGCTGCCATCCGCCCTCGTGGACCATCCAGTGATGCCGGTGACAGAGGAGGACCAGGTTGCCAAGGTCCGTGCTCCCGCCGTGGACCCAATGCACGACGTGATGTGCCGCGCTCCACGACGCCGGCCTCTCGCAACCCGGCCACCGGCAGTGCCCATCGCGAGCCGCCAATGCCTTGCGCGCCGGACCCGAGACAACTCGCTTGGAGCGCCCGACGTCGATCGCGACCGACTTCTGCATCAGGATCCGGGTCACGCTGCAGTCGCAGGCCAGCCTCTCCACCGTCTTGGAGGAGACCGGAAGCGAGAACTCCATCTCCGCCGCCGCCGCTCCCATCAGCCCAAGCAAGGTCTCGACCGAGCTGGTCACCTGCAACGACGTGGTCTGGGAGTGAGAGGCGAGCTCGACCAGAGCGTCGGCCTGCCGGCGCTCCAGGCATCGGTCGTCATGCGCGCCTGACCTGCGCGCCAGCGGCTCCAGCGCCGTGCGCAGCGCGGCGCCGCCCACCGGGTCGAGCACGCCGCTGAGCAGAAGGGAGCCGTCCTCCCAGGTGCTCATCGACAGCCGCCGGTTCTCGACCAGGCCCGCCTGCTCGGCGGCGTATCCCTTCGGATCCGCGGCGTGGCGGTAGTGCCGGCATTGGTGGAAGAACTTGCCCGGCGAGCACTCCAGAGCCTTCGCGAGCAAGACCGTCTCGTCAAAGGAGGTCACCGCGTTGGCGGTCCGGACCATGACAACCAGGTGAGCGAAGCCGACCCGGTTCTGCCCCATGGCGACCACCGTCTCCGGAAGCTCACGAAACGCCTCGCCGACGGCGACCGAGTTGGCGGCCGCGCCGGAGGTCATGTGGCAGTTGATGCGGATCCAGTCGATGGCAGTGACCGAGCCATCCTCGTCATAGAAGTCGGACTCGGCGAACTCGGCGGCGCGCCGGGAGAAGGCGAGCTCCAGGAGGTCGATCTGGTGCCGCAGGTCAACGAGCTGGTTGCCCATCTCGCGCCCGGAAAGAGGCGCCTCGCGAACGATTTCGAGCCCGGAAACCATGATCACCATGATACGAACAATCGTTCGATATGTCAATAGCCAATTTACGCAAACCAGGTGACTCTCGGGTCTCAACGGGCGCTCCGGACGACCCCTCCACACCCGCTTCCTAGTCCGTCCCACCCGCACAACCAAGACGACCAAGCGCACCTGTAAAGTCCGGCCCCCGACCCCGCACCGCTGAGCCGGGCCGGCGGCGCTTACGAATTCTTCACACCCGGCTGATGCCACCGAGCGCCGGCCGGGTTTGAAATGTGAGCGTGAGCCTCGCACCTCTCGAAGGACCCGTCGACTCCCCGTCCCCGGTCGAGCCGCCCAAGCGCCGGGGCATCACTCGCCGCCAGGCACTTGCCGCTGCGGCGCTCACCGGCGTCGGAGTGGGCGCCGTGCGGCTCCTCGGCGGTTCGATGCAGAAGCTGGCGAACCCCGCGAGCTACTCCGCGACCGATTGGGTGTCGCCCCTGGGGGGTGAGTCGGCCCGCGTGATGCAGCTCATGCGCCGCGCCACGCTCGGTTACACACCCGCGCAGCTCGAGTCGGCCCTTTCCGACGGCTTCTCCAAGACCGTCGATCGACTGATCGAGACCAAGCCGGCCGAGCCGCCCGCGCTCGCGGCGGCGAGCACGCCCGGCGGTCGCTTCGCCGTCGGCCTCCTCCAGCAGTGGTGGATCGACCACATGATTGCGACACCAACTCCATTTGCCGAGCGCATGACGCTCTTCCTGCACGGCCACTTCACCAGTGACTACCGCAAGACGGCAGACGACACGTTCATGTACTGGCAGAATCTCACGTGGCGCCGCATGGCCATGACGGACCTGCGCTCGATGCTGATGCAGGTCACGACCGACCCGGCGATGTTGCGCTACCTCGACCTCGCGACGTCGACGGGCCAGAGTCCCAACGAGAACTATTCGCGCGAGCTGATGGAGCTCTTCACGATGGGACCCGGCAACTACACCGAGCAGGACGTGCGCGAAAGCGCAAAAGCGCTCGCCGGCTGGGTCGTCCCGCAACCCGATTCCACCGCCACGGTGGTCGTCGACCCGACCACGAAAGTGACGCGAACCCTTCCTGTGTACACGACGCAGAAGGCGGGAGTGTTCGTCGCCCGCCGCTCGTACAAGGGCAGCGTCACATACCTCGGCAAGACCGGCTCGCTGGACACGCAGGGCGTCATCGACCGCATCCTGCAGCAGCCGGCCACAGCGGCATTCATCGCCTCCAAGGTGGCCCAGCACTTCGTCACTGCCCGGCCGCAATCGGCATACGTCAACAGCCTCGCCGACCAGTTCCGACGAACCAAATACGACATGAAGACGCTGATGCGCGCGGTCTTCACCAGCCCTGAGTTCGTCGCATCGACCAGCTACCGCACGCTTGTGAAGACGCCGACCGAGTTCATGGTCCACGCCGCCAGGGCGCTGGGCGCGACAGGAGCCGCCAGGCTCATCGCCGGCGCGGGATCCGGGATGGGCCAGACGCTGTTCGATCCGCCGGATGTGAGCGGCTGGCCGAACAACGAGTCATGGATCTCGTCCAACACCGTGGTCGAGCGGGTGAACTTCGTGACGGCGGCGCTGGGCGCGCTGAAAGGGACCGTGCCCTCGGCGTCGGACGCGGCACGGACTCACCTCGACGGTGTGCTCAGCCCGCAGACGGCCAGCCTGTTGAACCAAGCGGCCGACGACCGGGCGCGCTGGTTCGTCACCCTCGCATCGCCGGAATTCCAGCTCAAGTAGGTGAATCAGAGATGAGCAGCAACGACATAGGGATCAACCAGCTGAAGCGCCGGGATTTCCTGAAAGCCGGCCTGGTCTTCGGAGCCGGCGCAGCGGGGCTGGCGGCGGGCTACGCCGCCGTGCCTGACGCGTTCGCGCGGGCCGTTTACGCGGCCAAGCAGGGCGGACTCACCAACGACAACGTCCTGGTCATGATCCAGCTCGCCGGTGGCAACGACGGCCTGCGCACGCTCGTACCGCTTTCGGACCCGACCCTGCATGACCTGCGGCCGAAGCTCGCAGGCCCGATGGTGTCCCAGGCGCTGCCGCTGAACAACGACTACGGCCTGAACCACAACCTCGGCGGCATCAAGAAGCTTTGGGACGGCGGCAAGGTGGCGATCGTGCAGGGCGTGGGCTACCCCAACCCGACCTTCTCGCACTTCGAGTCGATCCGCATCTGGGAGACGGGCGACCCGACGCGGCGGCAGGTCGACGGCTGGCTGGGCCGCACCCTCGCGACGTCGTACGACTCCAACGGCCACCCTCTGACCGGCTGCGCGTGCGGAGCGACCGATGTGCCCGGGGCGCTGCGTGACCTGCAGGCGACCATGACAGTGATCCAGAACCAGAAGACATTCGGGTTCACGGGCGGCAGCGAGGTCGAGGCTGCGGTGGGAGCCCTGTACAAGGGCACGCCCGGCATCTACGGCGCACTGTTCGACACCGCCATCGCCACCGCGACCGAGACCATGGCGACGCTGCGCACTTCATCGGCCAGCTACCAACCGATGGCCGATTACTCAGACAAGGTGCAGCTAGTCTACTCGTCGAAGAACCAGCTCGCGGCCGCGCTCCAGCTCGCCGCCGAGCTCATCGTCACGGGCACCGGCGTGAAGCTTCTGCACGTCACCCTCGGCGGTTTCGACACTCACTACACAGAGCTCAACCGGCACGACGACCTGATGCGCTACCTCGACACCGCGGTCGGGGCGTTCTATCAGGATCTCTCGGCCCATGGCATGGCGGACAAGGTGCTCATCGCGACGTGGTCGGAGTTCGGCCGGCGGCCCAAGGAGAACGCCAGCGGCGGAACCGATCACGGCGCAGCGGCGCCCCTCTTACTGATCGGCGATCCAGTCCAGGGCGGCCTGTACGGAGCCGAGCCAAGCCTGACGAATCTCGACACCACCGGGAACCAGGTGTACTCCGTGGACTTCCGATCCGTCTACCAGGAGATTCTGGGCGGACACCTCGGGGCTGACGCGGGCGAGATCCTCGGCGCGACGTACGAGAAAGTGCCGTTCCTCAAGGCGCCGGTGGTCGTCTGACGTGCGCACCGTCCTCTTGAAGGTGGGCGCCACGGCGTTCACGATTGCGGCCACCGCGCTGTCCGCTCTCTACGTGACCTCGCACCTCAAGAATTCTGCGGCGCCGCTGCGTCCGCCGGTTTTGAGCGCGAGCAGGGGCGTTGCGTTTTCCGCGGGTGGCGGGACCGTGACGGTGGGGCCCTCGGTGCAGCCCGGCAACGTCCAGCCGGTGAGCTCCACGTATGCCTCTTGAGCCTCGGGTCGAGTCGCACCATTTCGAGGCGCTCGGCACCACTTGCAGCCTTTTCGCGGCCGGCGCCTCGCGCGGCGAATTGCTCGAGGGCGAGTTCTGGATCCGGCGCCTCGGCGCGCGACTGACGCGGTTCTCGCCGGACAGCGAGCTCTCGCAGCTGAATGCGGCTGCTGGGCGATGGGTCGAAGTAGGCCCTGAGCTGGAGATTCTTCTTCGCGAGTCCTTGGGTGCTTTTGAGAAGAGCGGCGGCCTGGTCAACGTGGCCGTGCTTCCATCCATGCTTGCGATCGGTTACACGCGGCCGCTCTCCGACGGGACCGTCACCGCGACGCTCGAGGCCGCACACCCTGCGCCCGCTCTACCCGACGTCCTCGACGTCCGCCGCGGCGAAGCCAGGATCGAGCCCGGCTCGGCGCTGGACCTCGGCGGAATTGCGAAGGGCTGGATGGCGGATCGCCTGTGTGAGCGATTGGGTCCGAATGCGCTCGCCAACATCGGCGGAGACCTCAATGCCACAGGCGCCGGGCCTGACGGCTGCGGGTGGCCCGTGGCCTTGGCCGGCGTGACGCTGATGCTGCGCGACCAGGGCGCCGCGACCAGCAGCACCAGGCGCCGCCGCTGGGGCGGCGTCCACCACCTCATCGATCCCCGCACAGGTCTGCCCGCGCAAACCGGTCTCGACGAGGTGTCGGTGGTGGCGGCAAGCGGCGTCGACGCCGAGGTGGTCGCCAAGACCGCGCTGCTGATCGGCCCGGACCTCGCGCCGGCCTACTGCGCGGCCCACGCGCTGGCCTGGTGGTGGAGTGGACCAGATGACCACTGACCAGTTCTTCTGGGTCATGGCGCGCGTCGCCGGTCTCAGCTCCTACGCAACCCTGGCCGTCGCGGTGGTCACGGGCATCGCCCTTCGCTCGGCCGTGCTCGACTGGCTGGGCAGCAACCGCGCGGTGCGGTCGCTGCACGAGTACACGACCGCGTTGTGGATACCGCTCGCTCTGCTGCATCTGGTATCGCTGCTGCTCGACGCGACAGCGCGAATCGGAGTCATCGACCTGTTCGTGCCGTTCCATTCCGCCTACGGGACGCTCGGCATCGGGCTGGGTGCCCTGGCCCTGGACCTGCTGCTCGTGGTGACGGTGGCGGCTTTGATGCGGCGTCGCATGAACCGGTCGCTGTGGACCTGGCTGCACCGCCTCTCCTATGTCGCCTTTGCATTGATCTTCCTGCACGCGGTGCTCACCGGCACCGATTTCAGCGATCCGGTTGTCTCAGCCATCACCTGGGCCACGGCGGCCGCACTGGCCGCGCTCGCGTTGTCGCGGGCCTTCTGGGGCCGGCTGGCTGCCTAGAACGTCTCGCTGTCTAGGCCAGCGCGTGCCGGAGCTGGATCACCCTCTGGCGCAGCCTGTCCTCGGCCTCGAGCGGCGAATCGATCTCCTGCCGCTCCCGGTGCCACCGCTCCATCGCGAGGTCGAGCTGCGCCGACTGCAGTCGCGCCACCTTCAGGTACTCGCGGATGCCGCCGCGGCTGAGTGCCCCCAGCCGCTGCCTCAACCGCTGCCAGGGACTGGCGAGCACGGCCACCTCGTCGGGTCGGACGGCGTCCAGCCCGTACGCCGCCTCCTTCTGCAGCTGGTCGCGCAGGTTCTGGCCTTCGAATCGGATCCCGAACAGAAGCAGCGCGAGGATGGCCGCGACGTATGGTCCCGTCATGATCAGCGTGCGCAGGTGGATCTCCACCAGGCCGAGCAGCCCGCCCTGGATGGGGAAGAAGGTCAGCCACGCGTCCCATGAGAAATGGGCGGCGATGGCGACGATGAAACCGCTCGCGATGGCAAATCCCTTCTGCCTCACGCTCGGCAGCTGCCGCGCGATGCCGATACCGGCGCCGATGAACGCCGTGTACGTGGCGTGGCCGAAGAAGAGACCGAGCACCTGCCGGGCGTACCACTGGAACCCGGCCGCGTAGCCGCCGATCCCCTCCGGCTGAAAGATGGCGTAGAGGTTGGTCATGTACGTGATCGACTCCATGAAGTTGAAGCCGAGCCCGACTGCGGCCCCGTAAACGATTCCGTCGACCACGTCGTCGAAGTCGTTGCGCATGACCAGGAAGAGGAGGACCACCGCCGTGCCCTTCGCCAGCTCCTCCAGAACGCCCGCCATGAACGCGGTCGCCGCGTCAAGGCCGGGCCCCGGTACGAGGGTGTGCTGCGCGGTCGCCTCCCAGATGCTCTCGCCCCAGATCACCAGGCTGGTGGCGACGATCGCGCCCCACGCGGCAGCGACCAGCACGAGCCGCCACGGTTCCTTCTCGTTGCGATCCATGCGACGCACGACCAGCAGCCCGAAGGCCGTGGTGGGCAGGCATACGAGGGCGCAGACCGCCGCAATTCCCGGCCCGGCCGACTGGGTGAAGACGAACACATCGATCAGCAGCAGCCACAGGAGCACTCCGAGCCCGATCAGAACCCCTGCTCGAATCAGGTGCTTGCGGCGCATCGTCCGGTCGCGGCTGAAGGCGCGGACCATGATGAACGTCCCCAGGGCGATCAGCGCGACGGCAAGGAGCCCGTACAGCGATGCACGGCCCGGAATCGAGTCGAGATAGACGTAGTTGAGGAACGAGCTGGCAACCAGCGCGACCACGACCAGTGCGGCGATGCCGATCGCGATCCCGTAGCGATTCGGCCGCAGAGGCGAGTGTGGGTTGGCCGCCGGCGGGGTCGTGAAGTTGATCACGTTCGCCGGACCAGCACGATCCGTCGCGCCAGCACCTCGACGGGCACTCCGCCCTGGAGCCGCTCGACCACGAACGTGTAGTGGCCGGGCAGGCTGTGGTGGAAGCCCGGGGGCACCACGACAGGCACGACGCGATGCCCGGCCAGCTGACCTGGCGTTCCGGGGCCGGCGCGGCCAACCACGTCGCCGAAGGCGTCATACCAGCGTGCTTCGACCGTGATGTTGGGCGGCAGCGACGACCAGTCGACCAGGGCCGCGAACTGCTGGGTGCGAGCGAACTCGCTCTCGTCGCGTCCGGAGGTCGCGCCTGTCGCCGGGTCGTAGGCAAACACGCCGACCACCTGAGCCCTGGTGCCGGTCGCCTCGCCGGGCGGCTCGAAGTACACGAACTCCACCAGGCCGACGATGAGGATGAGCACGCCCACAGTCGCGAAGACCAGGAGAGTGCGATAGAGCGTCCGCACCTGGTCGTACGCGCCGGGTGCCACGGCAACGGTCGGTCGAAGAGGTTGGTCGCGCGTTGTCAAGGAAGGAAACATAGGAGGTTGATGGCCATGCCACAACGTGCTTGGAGCGATAAACGAGAACGGCAGTACGAACACATCAAGGAAGGCCTGCTCGAGCGCGGCTCAGGCGAGGACAAGGCCGAGGAGATCGCCGCGCGGACGGTCAACAAGGAGCGCGCTCGCCATGGCGAGGCCAAAACATCGAGCCGGCTGTCGATCGACGACATCTCGTCGGGGCGCCGCGGCGGACTCAGGTCCCACACGGGCGCGGGCGGCCGCACGTATGCGCAGCTGCGGCAGGAGGCCCGCGAGCGCGGCGTCAAGGGCCGCTCACGAATGAGGAAGTCACAGCTCGAGAAAGTCCTCAGCCGCTGACCCCGGTTGCCTCCTACGCGATCTGGAACTCGTTGTGCCGCAGCACGGGAACCCAGGTGCCCGTGCGCTCGCGCCCGTCGATCTCGACGTCGGGGCCGCCGATCATGAAGTCGGTGTGCACGGCCGACTCGTTGAGACCCGCATTGCGGTCGGCCTCATCGCCGACGCAGAACGTGAAGCCATTGCCGTAGGCCGCGTGGCTGGTGGCGTTTTCGTCGAACAGGGTGTTGCTGAAAGTCAGGCCGAGCTTGCCGACCTCGGAGGATCCGTCGACCAGCGACACCTCCCCCAGTCGCGTCGCGTTCGGATCGCTTGCCAGCTGGCCACGCACGGCATCTGCTCCCACGCTGGCGCTGACCTTGACGATGCGGCCCTCGTGGAGCTCGAACTCGAGGTCTCGCACAACGGTTCCGACCAGTTGGAGCGGCCTGGTGGACCGGAGACGTCCTTCGGCTCGGCGGCAGTCAGGTGACGTGTATACCTCTTCAGTCGGAAGGTTGGCCGCGTGAGGCACTCCGTAAGCCGTCACGATGTCTCCTCCGTCCCAGATCGAGCTCGGCAGCAGGCCGACGGTGAAGTCCGTCCCCGGCCCCCGGTAGCGGAGGCTGTCGAAGTGTCTTTCGGTCAAGGCGGTGGCGATGTCTCGGAGCCGCGCCAGGTGGATCCGCCATTCGGCAACCGGGTCGGCGCGGTCGAGCCGCACCGCTTTCTCGACCGCCTGCCACAATGCCTCGACATCCGGCCTCCCAAAAACCTGTCGGGCCCATTCGGGATTCGGGCAGGAGACGATCACCCAGTTGATGAGGCGGTCACCGACCAGCTGCCCCCAGCGCGCACGGAATTCGCGGGCCGCCGAGCGGCCGACCAGGGCGCCGGGCAGGTCGGAGAGGAGCTCCGGTTCATAGTCGCCGTCGATCCTGATCAAGCATCCACGCTCGCGCTCCAGCGTGTCCTGCAGCGCGAGGTCCCAAGGCATCGACTCGCCCAGCGACGTTTCAGGGCCGAGCTCGATCGCTGCGCGCGTGAAGTGCCGGTCGATGTAGGCCGGCTGCACAGAGCGCGCCCCGGCCCGGTAGGCCGATCGCGCGATCTCGCGCATGAGGGGCGCGAATTCCACCACGCCGTTCACGACCACGAGCTGGCCGGGCTGCACGTTGGCGCCGACCTTGACGGTGAGGTCGGCCAGCCGCCGGAGCCGGTCCGACTCGTCCATTGACCGTAAGGTTAACGAAGGCACCGGACGAATCGCTGGTGCGGCGGAGAGGAGTTGAACCTCCACGTCCTTGCGGACACTAGCTCCTGAAACTAGCGCGTCTGCCATTCCGCCACCGCCGCTCCGCCGGGCGCGTGCAGGGCGCACGCTCAGGACGAGCGAAAAGTATAACGAGCGACTGCAAGGCCCCCGCCTCAGCGCGGCGGGGCTAGGGGAGCTCGAATACGTCGAGCATGTCCAGGTTTCCTGGCGAATGCCCGCAGTCGGTGAGGTAGCGGGCGAGCTCGCTCCGGTGCTGGGTCCCGTGGTTCACGACGTGGGCGATGATCAACCACCTCGGCCACGGCGGGTCACCTCGGTCGGCTGGCGGCTCTTCCCCCGGCGCGAGCTGCGTCTTATTCACCACCGGCGGCGCGTTGAGCGCCCCCCAATCGAGCCTCTCGACGTAATTCCTGAGCCTGGCGTCCTCTTCGCGGCAGAAGGCGTGGAGGCTCTGCAAGTCGTCGAGTACGAAGCCGTGGTCCCAGACGTAGGTCCGCCCCACGTCGTGCCCAGTGCAGGCCTCGCGCCAGCTCCAATCGACGTCGACCAGGTGACGGATCGTCTGGAAAGCGCTGCCGTGATCGAGTGCCGCGGGGCGCCGGAGCTCCTCCTCAGAGAGCCGCGCCGCGATCGTGAGGATCTGATCGTTCGCCGACGCGTGGTACTTGACGAGGGCGATGAGGATCGCGGTATCCATCCGATCCGATCATAAAAGAGCGCCTCAGCTCGTGATGAACAGCGTGTGCCAGGCCGCCTCGACAAGATCCGGCGTGAGCTGCGGCCGC
>DASXBJ010000086.1:0-31018 GCA_036491755.1 Candidatus Dormiibacterota bacterium | reverse complement strand
GCGGCCCTGCGCACCCGGCGCCGCAGGGCCCGGTACGAGGAGACATACGCCGCCACCGGCGGGATGGTCTACACGATCGTGCAGATCGGGTGCTCCGGCGTGCTTTTGCTCGTGGGCCTGCTGCTGATCGCCCTCGCTCTGATCTTCCGCCGCTGAAGCCGCTCGCGCGCGGAACGACCTAGATAACGTTCCTCTCTCTGGCCAGGGAGCCGGTGGCGAAACGCGCCATCGCGAAAGGAGTGATGTCGATCTCGGACTCGTGATCGAGCAGCAATTGGGTCAGCAGCAGCCCCGCCGCCGGCGCCTGCATGAAGCCGTGGCCGCTGAACCCCGCGGCGCACCAGAAGCCTTCGACCTCGCTCGAGGGACCCAGGATCGCCTGCTGGTCCGGCGTCGTTTCATAAAGCCCCGCCCAGGCGGTTTTCATCCCTGCATCGACCAGCGCCGGCGCCCGCCGCGCAGCCTCCTCGAACACCTTGTCGAGAAAGCTCGAGTTCACCTCTGTGCTGAAGCCAGGTGGCTCGTCACGATCGCTCATGCCGAATAGCAGGCCGTCGCCCTCAGGATGGAAATAGAAGGACGTGCGGAAATCGACGGTCATGGGGTTGTTCCGAGACACCGCTGGAAACGGTCCGGTCGCGACGATGTGGCGCCGGTACGGGAGGATCGGGATCTCGAGCCCGGCCATGAGTCCGATCGACGGGGCCCAGGCCCCGGCGCAATCGAAGAACACGCGAGTCGCGACGTCCCCTCGCGAGGTGCGCACAGCCCGCACACGGCCTGCTGCGACATCGATGCCGACTACCTCGACGCCTTCTTCGAGACGAGCTCGATGGCGGCGCGCGGCATCGGCGTATCCGGAGGTGACGTCGGCCGGGCTGGCTATTCCGTCGCTGGGGCAGAACGTGCAGCCGAGCACGTCATCGACGTTGAGGATCGGGACCATTCGCGCCGCTTCGTCGGCGTCGACCCATCGCGCCTCGGTGAGGCCGACGCGGTGCCACATCTCCATGTTGTTGCGAAATTCCTCGACCTGCTGCGGAACCGTCAGGAGGAACAGGTACCCGATCTGCCGGAAATCTGCCGCATGGCCGGTCTCCTGTTCAAACTCTTCGAGCATCCGGACCGAGAGTCGCTGGACCCGTACATTGGCTTCCATCGAGAACTGCTGTCGCACGCCGCCGGCGCACTTCCCGGTGGACTGAGAGCCGAGCGTCTCTCTTTCGAGCAGGAGGACGTCCAAGTTGCGCTTCGCCAGCTGGTAGGCGAGGGCGCAGCCCATGACACCGCCACCGGCTATGACGACGTCAGCGGTTTCCATGGCCCTCGGCGGCGCGGCCGGCAGCACGCGACGCTCGCCAGCGAATACCCCACACCTCGAAGATCAGCTTGAGCGCCGCCAGGCTGGTGATGTCGCCGTTGTCGAACGGCGGCGACACCTCGACGAGGTCGAAGCCGACGAGCTCCTGCCCGGCGGTGACCGCGGCCAGCAGGTCCAGCGCCTGGCGCGAGGACAGGCCTCCCGCCGACGGGATCTCCGTGCCCGGGGCAAACGCCGGGTCCAGGACGTCGATGTCGAAGGAGATGTGCAGCGGGCGTCCGGCCAGACGCTGCGCGATGGCGTGAGCGGAGCCGGATGGGTCTCGCGCCAGCTGCGGAGCCCCGATCAGCAGCAACCCGTTCGCGCCGATGAACTCGAGCTCCTCCGGGTCGTAATCCCGCCCGCCGGCGATCACCACGTTGCGGGGGTCGATTCCAGACACGTCCAGCGCACGCCGCAGCGCGCAGCCGCAGGTCCAGCGACCTCCGCGCGAGTAATCGCACAGGTCCGGGTGGGCGTCCACCCATACCACGGCCAGGCCCGGGTGTCGCCGCGCCTGGGCGGCCAGCGTGGCGATGGCGGTGCAGTGGTCGCCGCCGACCACCGTCAGGAAGGATCCCGGCGGGATCTCGGCGAGCCGGCCCGCGACCCCGGCCCACCCCTGCTCGATGTCGAGCCCTGGGTCGAGGTCCCCTATGTCCTGGATCCGAAGGCCGCTCAGCAGCGTGCCGTCTTCGGTCACCGGGGGCATCACTCCCGAAAGGCTGCGGATGCGCTGCGGCGCCAACGCGGCGCCCTTGCGATAGACGGCCGACCCGTCGTAGGCGATGCCGGCAACCACCGCGTCCGCCTCGCCTCGCCCTCCTCCGCCCAGCAGGCCGCCCCACGGATGCAGCCCATCGAGATTCATCATGGCCTGCGCTCCGGCACTTTCAGGATGGCGACCGCCCCCAGGACGAGCCATATGCCGAACACCGAAAAGATCACCGGGAAACCGCCGGGCAATCCGAGGATCGAAGGACCTGGGTTGAAATGCTGGAGGAGAAGTCCGCCGACCAGGCGCGCGATGACCCCCGACCCGGCGGTCGCGATGTTGCTGAAGCCCATGAAAAGGCCTGCGTCGTCATGCGGGATCACATCCTGGATGAAAGCCCAATCGACTGAGAAGAACAATCCGTATCCGACTCCGATCAGGACACCGACCAGCGTCGCCTGCGCTGCAAGAACGGGCACCTTCAGGGCGCGGGCCAGGGGCTGAACGAGCTGCACCGGGAGCAGCTCGTAATGGCTGAACACGAGCATCACCATGCCGGCTGCGCCGAGGAGGCCGCCGACCAGGATCAGCGGCCGGCGGCCGAAACGATCGGAGGCTCGCGCGGCGGGTAGCGAAATCGCGAAGGCGCACACGATCACCAGCCCGAGCAGCGCGTAGCTTGCGGTGATCGTTGCTTTGCGGTCGCCGCGAAAAAATACATTGTTGAAGTAGAACAAAACGAAGCTCTGGACGCCGACAAGACCCATCAGGATCAACAGTCGCGACGCCATGAGCCACAGGAAGGCGCGATGGCGCAAGGGCTCGGCAAAGGTCGCGGCGACGGCCTGCCGGACGCCTGTGAACTGGCTGCGCGTGGGCTCGACCCGATCCGGCACGAACAGGACGGTGGGCAGCATGGTGACGATCAGCAGGACGGCGATGCTGAGGATCGCCGCGGCTCGTCCGGCATGCGCCAGGATGTAGCCCGCGCCGACTGTCCCGAGCAGCAACCCGATGACATTCGAGATCCCGTAATAGCCGGAAGCAGTGCCCCGCTGGTCCTCCGGTACCACGTCGGGCAGCAGGCCCTGGTATGGACCCTGCGCGGTGTTGGAAGCGGTCTGCAGCAGGAAGTAGAAGATCAAGACGAGCCCGAAGCTGCCGGACAGAGCGAGCCCGACCAGGAAGACCACGTCGCCGGCCGTGCCCACGACGATGAAGGGGCGGCGCCGGCCCCAGGGAGTGCGAGCGCGGTCGGAGACGGCCCCCATGACAGGCTGCCAGACGACGGCCATCAACGAGCCGACGCCTTCGAGCACCGCGAGAGCGACGCCTTCGTTGGCTCTGCCGACGAGGTCGAGCACCAGGTCGGGGATGATCAAGCCCCCCAGACTGGTCCAGAGGTATCCGATGGCGACCCAGTAGACCGAGAGAAGAATGAAGTCCAGGTTCCCGAGCCGGCGCTCCGCCGGGCGCGCGGCCGCGGATCCGGTCAATCGGGAAGGTACGGCGGGAGAGACTTCTTCAGCGGACGGTCTTCGCGGTAGCCCAGCGCGTACTCGCCCTGCAGGACCGTGTGAATCTCGCGGGTGCCCTCGTAGATGATCGGGCCGCGCGAGTTCCGCAGGAAGCGCTCCACCGGGTACTCGGACGAGTAGCCATACGCGCCATGCACCTCAATCGCGTCGTGGGCGGCGTTGAAGGCCGCGTCGGTCGCGTACTGCTTCGACATCGAAACCTCGCGTGTGTGGCGCAAGCCCGTGTTCTTCATCCAGGCGACCCTGTAGTAAAGGAGGCGGCAAATCTCGTAGTCGCGTGACATCCTCGCGATCATCTGCTGCACGAGCTGGTAGCGCCCGATTTCCTGCCCAAAGGTCTTGCGCTCGTGCGCGTACTTGACTGATGCGTCAAGGCAGGCGCGCACAGTTCCCGTCGCGCCGGCGCCGACCGTGTAACGACCGTTGTCGAGGCAGCTCATCGCGATCTTGAAGCCGTCGCCCTCGTCCCCGATCCGATTCGCCTCGGGAATCTCCAGGTCGGTCATGAAGATCGAGCCCACGTCGCCCGCCCAGATGCCGAGTCGATTCTCGATGGGGTCCGTGCGCAGGGCCTTTCCGCAGGCGGCTCGGTCGAGCATGAAAGCCGTGATACCGCGCGAGCCGCCCGCGGGGTCGGTCTTCGCGAAAACGAGCAGGAAATCCGCTGTGTCGGCGTCTGACACCCAGGTCTTCTGGCCGTTCAGCACGTAGCCGTCACCGTTTCTTCGCGCGGTCGACCGCATCGAGGCGACATCCGACCCGGCGTCGGGCTCCGTCAAGCCATAGCAGGCGAGCTTCTTGCCGGTGGCCATGGGGACGAGCCATTGTTGCTTCTGCTCCTCGGTCGCCCATGTGTACAACCCCATGCCGACCAGGCCCACATGCACTGACAGGACCGTGCGGTACACCGTGTCGACGTATTCCAGCTCCTCGCAGACCAGCCCCAGCGACAGGTAATCGAGGCCGGCTCCGCCGTAGCGCTGGGGAAAGCACACGCCCGGAAGGCCGATCGAGGCCAGCTTGGCGAAGATCTCGGGGTCGTGGCGCTTGTCGCGGTCGTCGGCCTGGATGTTGGGCGCGAACTCACGGGCGCAGAAGTCGCGGACCGTTGCAACCAGCTGCTCCTGGTCGGGGGTGAGCGCCAGGTCCAGCATCTCGAAAGAAGGCTATTACTTGTGTGGGGTGGGCGTCGGGCTTGTCTTTGGCGTCGGCGATGGGCTCGCCGTCGTGGTCACGGGGTGGAGGTCCGTGGGCCCGACATGCCCGATGAAAGGCAGGTGATGGCCGATGCTGAGGATGTAGGGCACGGTGTGCGAGCCGTGCAGCTGCGGCTGCAGGAAGTCGGTGTAGATCTGCTGCAGCTGATGGATGCCGGCAATCGAATCCAGGTGCGCCGCGTTGGACTTCGCCGCCGCGGCCTTCAGGGCCTGCATGTCGGACTTGGAAACCATCGCCGAGGTGATCGGGTTGGAAAGGATCTCGTTCTCCAGCGTGGTGACCTGGACCAGGGTGAGGCTTGCGCTCTTGAGCGCAGGCTGAAATGCGTTGTCGAGGGTCACCAGCGCCGAGATCGCCAGGTAGACGATCACCAGGGTGACAGCCACGTGGACGAACACGCCGAGCAGGCCGTCGACTCCCCGGATCTGCTC
The DNA here is from genome assembly GCA_036491755.1 of Candidatus Dormiibacterota bacterium. Lineage (GTDB taxonomy): Bacteria > Chloroflexota > Dormibacteria > Dormibacterales > Dormibacteraceae > DASXBJ01. Next base: position 25,756 of record DASXBJ010000086.1, on the reverse strand, counting down.
CATCCTGTGGAAAGCCCCGCCGATGGCCCCGCCGATGGCGCCGAGCACCACGGCCAGGATGAGGGCGACGAACACCGCCAACACGGCGTTGAGGTGGAGATGCTTCTGCATCTCGCTCGTGTACGTGTCGTGGAATCGGAAGACGGCCAGAAGAGTCCCGAAAAAGAAGATCTCGGCCAGGAGCGGCTGGATCACGCCCCGCTGGTATCCGATCACCAGGGCGACGATCAGCACCAGGACGACGATGATGTCGATGATCACGAGCGCCGCCATTCTAGACGACGGGTATTTGGCCGCCTCTCCATACGGCCAGAATCGCCGGGTTCCGCTAGACTCGGGTCACTCTTGGCCCGAACGATCGCCGTCGCGATGCAAAAGGGGGGTGTTGGCAAGACCACCACCGCCGTGAACCTCGGCGCAGCCCTCGCGGAGCTGGGCCAGCGGGTTCTCCTCATCGACCTCGACGCGCAGGGTCATCTCACGCTCTACATGAAGCCGCCGATGGAGCTGGAGAAGACCATCTATCACCTCCTGGTCGACCCTGACACCACCGTGACCGACGTCGTGCAGGAAGCGCGTCAGATGGGCGTCCACTACATCCCGGCCGACATCGAGCTGGCGGGCGCCGAAAACCAGCTCATCAACGAGATCGGCCGCGAGAGCATCCTGCGCGACAAGCTCGAACCTGCTCAACGCAGGTACGACTTCATCATCATCGACTGCCCGCCATCCCTTGACCTCATCGTCATCAATGCGCTCGTTGCCGCCGACGAGGTCCTGGTTCCTCTGCAGGCTGAGTTCCTCGCACTGCGCGGAATGCAGGAGCTGCTCGTCACGATGGAAAGAGTCAAGCGCCGCCTGAATCCGCGGCTCGAGCTCATCGGCATCCTCCCCACCCTTTACAAGCAGCGCGCCCTGCACTCGCAAGAGGTCCTGGCGGCCGTTCGCGAGAAATATGGCGATAAGGTTTACGACTTCGGTGTCACCGACTCCATCCGGTTCGCGGAGACGCCTCTCGCCGGACAGTCCATCCTGCAGTACGCAAAGGAATCGGACGGGGCGAAGGCATACCGAGCGCTGGCGGCCAAAGTGTTGGAGAATCACAAGCAAGACTGAAGGTGGTCCATTAAATGCCGACATTCAAACGCGTTTCGCTCGCCGGCTCTGAAGAGCTCTTCCGCCCGACGCGCCCGCAGGTCGTCACGGACACCGACGAGGTCATCCGCGGCGCCGTCGACCGACCCGCGGCGAAGGTGAAGGAGGTCGTCTACCGGACGCTGAACTTCACGCCGGAGGAGATCGAGCTGCTGCTGGAGTCGATCCAGACGGCCAAATATCCCGACCGGGTGCGCGCCAAGCCCGCGCTGGACAAGTTCGACTCCCTCGACGCTCTGAGGATCAAGGTCCAGGGCGCCCAGGAGAACGAGTAGTCCAGCCTGGCGGCGAGCCGCTAGTAGCGCTTTTTTGAGCGGCGGCGGACGTACCCGTAGACCCAGAACAGGCATACGGCCAGGAGCACGCTGGAAAATCCCACAGCGGCGACATGCCCCATTGCGGTAAATAGTGATTGATGTCGAAGCTCGCCATCGTCAAGGTCAAGCTCGAAAAAGAGGTCAACTGCTACATCGTCTCCTGCGCGTCGACCAAGGAGGCGGTGATCATCGACCCCGGACAGCCGGCCGAGAAGATCACCCAGCAGGCGGCCGGCCTGAAGGTCAAGTACATCCTCGCCACGCACTGCCACCCGGGCCACGTCGGCGGCAAGGACGACGTCAAGGCGGTGGCGGGGGGCGAGACTGCCCTTCATTCGGCGGACGCCAAGCAGTTCCTGCGCTCGGCCGACCGCTACCTCATCGATGGTGACGAGCTCGAGTTCGGGGAGTTCAAGGTGAGCGTTATCCACACGCCGGGCCACACACCGGGGAGCCTCTGCTTCCTGGTGGCCAACCATGCCTTCGTCGGTGACACCATCCTCGCCGGCGGAATCGGAAAACAGACTCCGGAGACCGACCTGCGCCGCCAGATGATGAGCATCGGCAACAAGCTGCTGCGGCTGCCGCTCCAGACCGCGCTCTACCCGGGTCACGGACCCGCGACCAGCCTCGAGCGCGAGCTGGCCCAAAACCCGATCTTCAGAGGAGCCGGAGCCAGGGCATAAATATGAGAGGGAACCCGGATGGTTCCCTCCGCGCGCCGGGCCTGGCCTAACCTGCGCTCACGTAGCTCAGGGAGATCGTCGTGATCCCGTTGACGGTGTTGGCGCCGACGAGCCCGCCGACCTTGGAGTCGCTCTTGCGCGTGAAGGCCGCGGAGAAGGCTGTGGCCGAGTTGCTGCTGACCGTGATGGTCCAGTCCCCCTGGTTGAACTTGCTCGCGTAGAACGCCTCGACCTTGTCGGTGCCGTCCAGCGTCTCCCACTCCATGCCCCACGTGCGCTGGCCGGCGGCAGCGAAGGCCGCGCCCGCAGTGAGGCGAGCGGCCGGGTAGACCGGCACGTCGGCGGGAAAGCCGCTCGGCGTCGCAACAGCTGCGTCAAGCCTGCTCGATCCCGCGGCGGCGGGCGTAGATGGGGCGGCGCTAGGCGAGACGGTGGGTTGGGCGGGCGGCGTGGCGCTCTGCGGGCCCCGGCAGCCGGCCATCGCAAGCAGGACCAAAGCGACGCAGCCAAAGAGCCTGAGGCGGGCTTTTATCACCGGTTCAGTGCTAGAACGCGCAGCTCGCTCCGGTCAGCGCGCCGAGGCCGGCCGGACCATCCGGCCGCGAGGTCGGCCGTTGCCCCCGACCGCCTCGCCTCGCAGGAAGACCGATTTCACTGCGAAGCCGAACTCCTGGCCGTCCATTGCCCCGTGACGCTGGCGCGAGCGCATCTGCTGTGCCCGCACCCTGGTGGTTGCCTTCGGATCGACCACGACGAGGTCCGCGTCGAAACCTGGGGCGACCGCTCCCTTGCTCTGAGTCAATCCGGCCAGGGCTGCAGGTGCCTCGCTCACCCACCGAGGAGCCAGCCAGACGTTGCCCAGGCGCTTGGCCAGCTCGAGGGAGCTGGCGTAGAGCGTCTGAACTCCAGGACTGCCTGGCGGCGCGTCCTCCAGGGACCGTGACTTCTCATCGTCGGTGTGCGGCGCGTGATCGGTGCCCACGATCGTGATCACGCCCCGGGCAAGGCCGTCGACGAGTGCATCCCGGTCGGCGACCGTGCGCACCGGCGGCAGCATCTTCATGAAGTTGCCCTGCCGGCTGAAATCCTGGTCGGACAGCCACAGGAACTGCGGGCACGTCTCCAGCGTCAGGTAGGTCCCCATGCGCATCGCGTCCTCGGCCGCCCCCAACCCGAGAGCGCTCGAGAGGTGCGCGACGTGCAGTCGCAGGCCGCTCTCCTTGGCGATTGCCGCAGCGGCGGAAACGGCGACCGCCTCGGCCTCGGGCGGCCGCGAGTCGAGAAAATCCGCATAGGTTTCGATCGGCCGCCGGAAAGCTGCCAGGACGCCCGGGTCCTCGGCGTGGATGACCATTGGGAGGCCGAGCTCGGCGAGCAGCGGAGCCAGGCGGGCAAGCGTCCCGTAATCCGGCGGCGGTTCCTGGTCCGGGTCGTCGGCGTCCAGAACGTGCTGGACCTGCTTGCGGCTCAGGCTGAAGCCGTAGCCCAGGTAGGCCTTGAAACCCGTGGCGCCCGCGTTGGCCAGGCCCTCGAGCTGGTCCGGTGTCGAGCTGGACCGGATCAGCCCCCAGAGCCCGAAATCGACCCGGGCCTTGGAGCGCGCCAGCGCGGCCTTGGACTCCAGCGCTCCGGCGGTGTCGACGGCGGGCACCGTATTCGGCATGTCGATCACGGTCGTCACGCCGCCCGCGGCCGCGGCAGCGGTCAACGTGCCGAAATCCTCCTTCTCGGGAAACCCGGGATCGCGGCTGTGCACGTGCACGTCGATGGCCCCGGGGAGCACGTACATCCCGGTGGCGTCGACCACCTTCGCTCCTGCCGGCGCCGTGATGCCGGCGTCGACGCGTGTGATCACGCCGTCGCTGACGAGCACGTCTGCCTCCCGAGGACCGTCGAGGGTATGGACCGTCCCGGCCCTGATCAGGAGATCAGTCAAGGTCCAGGTCTTGAATGCGAAAAAGCGGCGAGTATGGGATGCCGGCGTTGCGAATGTTCTCCTCCCCACCCTCGCCGCGATCGAGCACGACAACGAGGTGGATGACCTCCAGCCCCGCGTCCCGCAGAACCTGGGCCGAGCGCACGGAATCGCCGCCGGTCGTGACGACATCTTCGATCACCGTCACCCGCTCCCCCGCGCTGGCCCGGCCCTCGAGCTGCTTGGCAGTGCCGTAGCCTTTCGGCTCCTTGCGTACGAGCACGAGCGGAAGGCCCGTCTCCATCGAGACCGCGCCGCCCAAGAGCACCGCGCCGAGCTCCGGAGCCGCCAGGCGCTGAGTCTGCTTTGGCACGAGCGCGGCGAGGTGCTTGCCGAGGCGCTTGAGGAGGGCCGGATCGGTCTCGAACATGAACTTGTCGAAGTAGCGGTTCGACCGTTTGCCGGAGCGCAAGACGAAATCGCCTTTGAGGTATGAGGCCTGGACCAGGTCTCGCCCTAAAGAGGTGCGCTCGATCAGCGAGGTTTCGGCCGAGCTCAACGAGACGCCCTGATCACCGCCTCAATCTAATGGAAAGAAGCATGCCGCCTTGTGCTCGGCGCCGAACGATTCCAGCGGCGGCTCGGACTCGGCGCATCGCTCGCGCGCCCGAGGACACCGTGTACGAAACCTGCAGCCCGACGGCGGGTTGACGGGCGATGGGACGTCGCCCTGCAGGATGACCCGCTCGCGTCCCATCTCGACCGCCGGGTCTGGAATCGGGATCGCTGACAAGAGCGAACCCGTATAGGGATGGCGCGGATGGTGGTAAAGCTCGCGTGCAGGCGCCTCCTCGACGATCTTGCCGAGGTACATGACCGCGACCCTGTCCGAGATGTGCTTGACGACCGACAGGTCGTGTGCGATGAACAGGTATGTGAGGTCGAATTTCGCCTGCAGATTTTCCAGCAGGTTGATGATCTGGGCCTGGATGGAGACGTCGAGGGCGGAGATCGGCTCGTCACAGACGATGAAGCTGGGCTCGACCGCAAGCGCCCGCGCAATGCCGACCCTCTGCCTCTGGCCGCCGGAGAACTCATGCGGATAGCGATCGGCGAACCGAGGATTCATTCCGACCACGCGAAGCAGCTCGTAGATCCGGTCCTGCCGCTCTCGGCCCTTCGCCAGGCCGAAGATGTCGATCGGCTCGCCGACGATGTCGCCGACGGTCTGCCGGGGATCCAGTGATGAGTAAGGGTCCTGAAAGATCATCGCCATCTCGCGCCGTCTCGCGCGAAGCGACTCTCCGTGCACGTTGCTGATGTCCTCGCCTCGAAACTCGATCGTTCCGGCGGTGGGATCGATCAGCCTTATCAGGGTCCTTCCGAGGGTGGACTTGCCGCAGCCTGACTCTCCTACGAGGCCGACGGTCTCGCCTTTCATGATGTCGATGTCCACCCCGTCCACGGCGCGCACGTGCGCCGTCGTGCGCTGGAGGACGCCTGAGGCCACCGGGAACCAGACCTTCAGGCCGCGGGCGGACATGAGCGGATCGGCGGAAGTCCAGGCGCGTTTCAGGTGGCTGCGCGCGGTTTCAGACACGCTTCAGCTCTGTGCCTGACTGGGTCACCCAGCAAGCGGCAAGCTGAGTCTCACCGACCAGGTTCAATGGCGGCAGATCGCGCGAGCAGCGGTCGACCTGGAACGGGCAGCGGGGGTGAAATGCGCAGCCCTTCGGGAGATCGACAAGACTCGGCGGCAGCCCATCGATCGCCTGCAGGGGCTCGTGGACGTCGTCGTCAAGCCTCGGGATGGACCGTAGAAGCGACCACGTGTAGGGATGCTTCGGATGGGCGAACACATCTCGCGTCGGGCCGGATTCGACAACCTTCCCGGCATACATGACCATGACTCGTTCGCACATGCCGGCCACAACCCCCAGGTTGTGCGTGATGAGGATGGTGGCGGTCCCGAACTCCCTGTTCACGTTGCGGAGCAGATCGAGAATCTGAGCCTGGATGGTGACATCCAGGGCGGTCGTCGGCTCGTCGGCAATCAACACCGGAGGCGCAGTGGTCAAGCCCATCGCGATCATCGCCCGCTGCCGCATGCCGCCGGAATATTGGTGCGGGTAGTCGCGCGCACGCGTGGCCGGCGCCGGAATGCCCACCTTGCCGAGGAAGCCGACGGCCGCCGCCATCGCCTTGGCCTTGTTCATCCCCTGGTGCAGGAACAGCGGTTCGGACACCTGCCATCCCGTCCTGAAAACAGGGTTCAGGGATGTCATCGGGTCCTGGAAGATCATGGCGATCTCCTGGCCGCGGATTTCGCGCATCTCGGCCTCTGAAGCTTTAGCCAGATCGCGACCCTTGAACATGACCTTGCCGCCGATGATCCGGCCTGGACGCTGGAGCCGCATGAGGCTCAGCGCCGTGACGGATTTGCCGGAACCGGATTCGCCGACAATCCCGAGCGTCTCTCCGGCTTCGATGTGAAACGACACGCCGTCGACGGCTTTCACATCCCCTTCCTTGGTCGCGAAAACTGTGCGCAGGTCCGAGACCTCGAGCAGGGGCTGGGTCACGCGGTTTGCTTGAGACGCGGGTCGAAGGCGTCACGAACCGCATTCCCGAAGATGTTCGATGCCAGCACCGTCACGAAGATCGTGATCCCCGGAAACACGACCAGCCACGACGAGTGGAAGAAATAGCTCTCGGCGTTGGTGAGCATGTTGCCCCAGCTCGCGGTGGGTGGCTGGATGCCAAGCCCGAGAAAGTCGAGGGCCGCCTCGATCAGGATGATCTGGCCGACACCCAGGCTAGCGGCGACGATCAGCACCGGGAGCACGTTGGGCAGCATGTGAAAGATGATCAGGCGAAGGTCGCGCGCGCCGATCGAACGGGCGGCCAGGATGAAGTCGCGCTGCTTCACGGACAGGACCTCGCCGCGGACCAGGCGTGCGACTCCGCCCCATCCCACCGACGCGATGATCGCCGCGAGGGTGATCGCGTTCGGACGAAACAGGATCGACATCAGGATGAACAGAAAGATCGCGGGAATCGCCAGGAACACGTCCACTATGCGCATCAGGATGTCGTCGATCCAGCGGCCGTAGTAGCCGGCGAGCAGGCCCACCGTCGTGCCGACGGTCAGCGAAAGCGCGACGGTGAGTGCGGCAACGCCCAAGGTCACACGTCCGCCATATATCAGGCGGGTCAGCGTGTCTCGTCCGAGCTCGTCCGTGCCCAGGAGGTATGGGTGGCCCGGGGGGCGGAAGTTGTCGACAAGATGCTGGCGGGTGGGATCGAAGTGTGTGAGGAGCTGGCTGAAGAGTGGGGCGGCGATGGCGATCAGGGCAAGGATGAGGATCACCACGCCGGCGGCCACGCCGATCCGGTTGGCGCGTAACCGCTCCCATGACTCGTTCCAGTAGCTCTGGGCCGGCCGGCGGGAATCGCCCTCAAACGGGGCCCGCCCCTGGTCGGGCTCGGGCACGCCGGTGGGATGGATTACCGCCATCTCACGCGTACCTGATTCGCGGATCGAGAACCGCGTAGAGGATGTCCGCCAGCAAGTTGCCGGCGACGACAAGGAGGGTCGTGAAGAAGACAACGCCCATGACAGTCGTGTAGTCGTACTGCAGCGCGCGTTCGAAAGCCAGCCGTCCGAGCCCCGGCCAGCTGAACACGACCTCCACGATAAGTCCGCCGCTGACCAGTCCGGGCAGCTCGAGGCCGACCAGGGTGACCAGCGGTATCAGCGCATTGCGGAGACCGTGCAGGTAAACGACCCTGCGCTCGCTCATGCCCTTGGCGCGGGCCGTCCTTATGTAGTCCTGCGAGAGCACTTCCAGCATGCTCGACCGCGTGAAGCGCGACCAGAGCGACAGATAAAAGAAGGACAGAACGGTGGCCGGCATGACCAGGTGAAGCAGCCGGTCGCCGAGGTCTCCTCCGCCGAAAGGACTCGTCACCCCGCCCGATGGAAGCCAGGGCCACCCGTTGTGCTGGAACGTGACTGAGAAGACCAGGATGAGCATCAACCCGAGCCAGAACTGCGGCACCGCAAACCCGGCGACCGAGAACACGGTCAACGAGTGATCAGTTTTGGTGCCGTGCCGCAAAGCTCCGAGCACTCCGAGCGGCACTGAGAGGACGATTCCGAGCACGACCGCCGTCAGCGTCAGCTCGAGGGTGTTGGGCAGCCTCTCGAGAATGTGCTTGATCACAGGGCTGCCGTCGATCATCGAGCGCCCGAAGTCGCCGTGGAGCACATTCCACAGCCACGTCGCATACCACTGGTAAAAGGGCTCGTCGAGACCGAGCTGGGCCCGCAAGCGAGCGATGTCCTCCGGTCGCAGGGCCGGGTTGAGGTCGATGCCGGGAACGTACGCGCCGCGCGTACGGTCCATGAGGATGAGCGTTACCGCGGTCACCCCCAGGACGACGATGACGGAGGCAACGAGCCGCCGGGCGACGTATTTGACCAGCACCCGCTATCCGCCCACGCGGCTCCCGCCTGCTTTCCTTACGTCTCTATGCGTCGCTCACTTGCCGTCCGTAACCCAGACGGTGTTCATCCAGGGCCGCTGGCCAAACTGGTTGTACGTGCCGAAGTCGGCGTTCATGACTCGCTTGCTGGTCGCCCACAATCCGACGTTGAACATCAGGATCGGAGCCGGAACCTGGTCGGACATTATGTCCTGGAACTGGTAGTAGAGCTGCTTGCGCTTGTTCTTGTCGAGGGTCACCAGCGCGCCGTCCAGCGCCGCATCAACGTCCGGGTTCTTGAAGTCTGCGCCGTTGAAGCCGCCCGGAGCCGTGTTACGAGAGTGGAAGAGCGGGGATTCGTCCGGATCCTGTGTCCAGCTGAAACCGACCAGGAACATATCGAAGGCGCGCGTGCTCACGATCTCGGTGACCAGCTGCGGGAACTGGATGAGCGTTGGTGTGGCGTCTACGCCGATGTCCTTCCACGACTGCTGCATCACCTGCAGCAGGCTCTCCCGCTGCTTGTTGCCCGCGTTGGTGTGCATCGTAAACCGCAACGGGAGACCGTCCTTGGCCCGGATGCCGTCGGGGCCCTTGACCCAACCGGCCCCATCCAGCAGTGAATTGGCCTTGGCCTTGTCGAAGTTGTAGACGACCTGTGGCTTGGCCTTGAAAGCCCACGATGTGGGCGGCTCCACGGATGTGGCGACCGAGGCGTGGCCGAAATAGATCGCGTTGACCCACGACTGACGGTCGAGGGCATAGACCAGCGCCTGGCGGACCTCCTTCTGACCGAACAACTTGCCCCCCAGCTTGGTGGGGTCGAGGTTGTAGGCGTAAAAGTCGAAGATGGCGACCGGGAACTCGACGATGTTGGTGTTCCCGGACGACTTGACACTGTCGTATTGCGCTGGGTCGACCGGGCCGATGTCGATCTCGCCCGTCTTCAGCTGGTTTGCCACAGTGGTCGAGTCAGGCAGCACTTTGTAGATGTACGAGTCGAGCAGTGGCGCACCCGCCCAGTAGCTGTCGTTGCGAGCCAGAGTCACCTGCTGCCCGCTCTGCCAGCTGACGAACTTGAAGGCTCCGTTTGACACCGTCGGCGCGCTGTTGAAGGGCGCCGTGTTCATTTCCTTGCCCGTGAGGCTGCCGAGCACGTGCTTGGGGAGGATCCCGTACTGGCCATGCGATGCGAGGAAGGGCGCGAAAACCTGCGTGGTGGTGATTACAACCGTCTGTGGATCGGGGGTGTCGATGCTGGCGATGTACTTGGAGAGATCGCCGCGGCGGGGCGACGCGAAATCCTTGTACGTGGGGTCATAGGCGAGCTGATAGGTGAATTTGACATCGTCCGAGGTTATGGCCTGGCCGTCGGACCACTTCAGGTTTGGACGCAGCTTGAACGTGTAAGTCTTGCCGTCGGATGACGTCTTCGGCAGGTCCTGGGCCAGCGCTCCGACGAGGTCGCCGTTCTTCCTGCTGTTCAGCAGGCCATCGAACATGAAACCGATCAGCTGGTTGCTCGCGGTGTCGCTGCTGAGCATGGAGTTGAACGTGCGAACGTCGCTGAAGGCGCCCTCCACGACATGGCCGCCCTTCTTGCCGGTCTGAGCGGTGCTGCTGCTTCCGGCGGCACACGCATCCAGGAACTCGACGATTCCGGCGCTGAACGCGAGGTAGGCCCCAGTGGCCCCCATGCCTTTCAGAAAGTCGCGTCTGGACCACGCGTCAAGGAACTTCTCGAACTGCTGGAAACCATGGTCATCCGCACCCTCGTCTACGCTCATCTACGTCTCCTCCCCTATTGCGCCAGCCTCCAGAGCAAAGGCGCTTTGGAACCCGGGGATGATTATGCAATGTCGCTTCAAATGTTCAAAGAAGGAATTTGATGGCCTCCAACCTGGCGGTCGGAATCGCCCGAGTCGTCCTCCATCTGCCGGACTCAGGTTCGCTCAAATCCAAGCGCCAGGTGGTCAGCGGCCTGCTGACGACCGTCCGGGCAAAATTCAAGGTGGCGGCGGCCGAGGTTGGGGAGCTTGATCGCTGGCAGCTGGCCGAGATCGCCGTCGCCTGCTTGAGCTCGGATGGGCGCCATGCTGATGAGGTGCTCGCGACCGTACTGGCATACATCGAGTCGCACTGCGATGGCGCGCGAGTCACCAACGTCTCGACGGAGCTGCTGAGGCTGTGATGCCCGCGTCAGACGCGCTCCAGGCGAGCGGGAGTCAATTGGACGAATTTGAGGCGGGCCTCCCGTTCCAGCTCGACGACTTTCAGAGGGAGGCGATCGAGAAGCTCGACCGCGACCGCGGAGGCGTGCTGGTGAGCGCGCCCACGTCGAGCGGCAAGACGATGGTGGCCGAGTACGCGATCTTTCGAGCGCTGAAAGAGGGCGCCAAGGTGCTCTACACGACGCCGCTCAAGGCGCTGAGCAACCAGAAGTACCACGACTTCGTGCGCGAGCACGGCGAGTCGATGGTGGGACTGGTCACCGGAGAAAACAACATCAACGACGATGCGCCGGTGGTCGTCATGACGACCGAGATCCTGCGCAACCTCATCTATGAGGACCCCGGGCGCCTGGATCGCGTCCGCTACGTGGTCCTGGACGAGGTGCACTACATCGACGACTTTCCCCGGGGCTCCGTGTGGGAGGAGATTGTCATCCAGGCCCCGGCCGGGATCAAGCTGGTCGGCCTTTCCGCGACGATCGGCAACTACCAGGAGATCGCCGACTGGATGGCGGAGAACCGCGGCGGGATGGAGACGGTCTTCCATGACGTGCGCCCGGTCGAGCTCAAGATGTGGCTGGCCATAAACAACCGGCTCCTGCCGCTGTTCAAAGAGGACGGGGGCATCGACCAGCGCACGTGGAGCAAGGGCGCGCAGGAGGAGGAGGCGTCCTACCGAATCGGCGGCTATAGAGGCCTGCCTTCGAACGACCTCCTGCACGTGATCGAGCAGCTGCGTGGATTCGAGATGCTGCCGGCGATCTACTTCATCTTCTCGCGGCGTGGATGCCGCGAGGCGCTGCAGCGCTGCTCCTATCACGAGATCGACCTCACCACCGCCGCGGAGAAAGAGGCGATCGACCGCGTCGCCGCGGAGCGACTGCAGGCGCTCACCGACCACGACGAGGAGGCCCTCTTCCGCCGCATGGTTGACGCCCGTCTGTTGCGGCGCGGCCTGGCCGAGCACCACGCAGGACTTCTCCCGTACCACAAGGAGATGGTCGAGGAGCTGTTCCAGCGCGGGCTCATCAAGGTTGTGTTCGCGACCGAGACGCTCGCGCTTGGCATCAACATGCCGGCACGAGGCGTTGTCGTCTCATCCTTCACGAAGTTCGACGGCGTCAACTTCTCAAACCTCACGACGGGCGAGCTCACGCAGCTCATGGGCCGAGCCGGCCGGCGCGGCATCGACGTCATCGGCCACGGCGTGATCCTCAAGGAGTCCGACGTCGAGGTGGGCACGATTTACGAGGTCGCGATGGGGCCGACACTGGTCGTCGAGTCGAAGTTCCTGCCCAGCTACAACATGGCCCTCAACCTCCTGCGTGTGTACACGCCTGAGGAGGCCGAGGCATTGATGCAGCGCTCGTTCGGCCAGTTCCAGAAGCGCCTCGCGGCGTCACAGGCATCAGAGCGCCTCGTCAACGTACGCGAACAGCTGGCCGATCTGCGCCGCATGTGGGAAGACCGTGACGTGTCAATCGAGGACGTTGGACAGTACTTCAAGCTCGAAGACCGCAGGCGGGCAATCCGCATCGAGCTCAAGCGGTTGCGCCGCGAAGGAGGCGGCCAGAGGCACACTCGCGGCGGCCGCCGCACGAGGGCCATGAGCTCCGGCAGCCGGGTGCTGCAGAGACTGGAGATCGAGGCCAAAGGGTTGCTCGAGCGGCAGCGGAAGCTGAAGGTCGTGCGCTCGCCCCGGTTTGGCGAGCTCTTGCAGAAGTACGCCGAGATCCGTGCGCTGCAGAAGGAGATGGACGCCGGCCAGCGCGAGGTCGTCGGCCAGATGGACGAGTATCCCCGAAAGCTGCGGCGGCTCTGCACGATCCTCACCGATACAGGATTTCTAGCCCGGAACAGGCCCACCGACAAGGGCCTGTTCGCCGCGCGCATCTACGGCGAGAACACGCTCCTGGTGGCCGAGGCCGCGTGGCTTGGGTGGTTCGAGGGCCTGACGCCGGAGGAGCTGTGCGCCGTGATCGTGATGCTCGCCGCGGAAGATCGGGAGCGTGGAGGAAGAGACCGCCAGGCGAGAGGGCCGCGCCGGTACCCGACTCCCGCGATCGCGCAGACCGCCCGCCTGATCCGGTCCCTGTACTTCCGGTTCTCCGACATGGAGAGCGATCTCGACGAGCCGAACCTCCGCCAGCCGTCACACGACTACATCGACTTCGCCTATCGATGGTCCTCCGGCGAAGCGCTCGACAAGATCCCGATGCCGCCCAACGTGGACATCGGAGACGCGATCAAGGCCATGAAGGCGCTGTATTCGCTCTTGCGTCAGCTCGAGTTCGCGCTGCGCCAGGCCAAATCGCCGCTTCTCGATGCTGTGTCGCGGGCAGTCGCGCAGATGGAGCGAGACGTCATCAAGCGCACATACTGAGGACCAGGGTGGGATCGAAAAAGCGGCGCATACTCGTCACCGGAGTGGCCCGATGGTGGGGCGCGCTCCTCGTGCAGCGGCTGGTCGAGGACCCGGATGTCGCCGAGGTCATCGGCATCGACATACGCGAGCCGCGCTACGACTTGGGCCGGGCGGATTACCTGAAGCTCGACATCCGCCACTCCCTGATCGGCAAGCTCGTGCGCTCGGTCGGCATCGACACGGTCGTCCACACGCTGACGCGGATCGACTCCTTTGACATGGACCCGCGAAGGGCGCACGAGATGAACGTCATCGGCACGCTGAACTTGCTCGCGGGGTGCGCCGGCGCCGGCAGTCCGGTGCGACGGTTCGTGCTCAAGTCATCGGGGCATGTTTACGGCTCGCGGTTCGATCTGCCGAGCAGCCTGCGCGAGAACCATCCCCTCGACAGCAACTCGCGCCACGAGTTCGTGCGAGACATTGTCGAGGTCGAGTCGTACGTGAGCGATTTCGCGCTCCGCAACCCCGGCATCGACATCGTCGTGCTCCGGTTCTGCAACAGCCTCAACCCGCAGGAGCCGCAGCCCCTCGCGCGCTACCTTGACCTGGAGGTCGTCCCGACCGTGGCGGGCTACGACCCGCCCCTGCAACTGCTGCACCGCGACGACGCGGTCGCGGCGCTGGCGCTGGCGACCAAGCGCGGCCCGGCGGGCGCCTACAACATCGCCGCGTCGAGCGCCGAGCCGCTGTCGAAGCTGCTCGACGCCGGAGGCAAGCTGCACCTTCCTCTGCTGCCGCCGGTGGGACTGGAGCTGGCGGCGTTTGGAATTCGACGGCTGGGAGTCGCCTTCCTGTCCCCGCAGCTGCTGGATCTTCTGCGCTGGGGCCGCTCGCTCTCAACTGTGAAGGCCGCTCGCCGGCTCGGCTTCAAAGCGTCACGCGACACAAGGGCCGCGTTCGAGGATTTCATCCAACAGCGGCGCGTGCTGCGATATGAGCCAGATCGCCACGCTTACCAGTACGAGAAAGAGCTCGAGGACTTCATCCACAGCCGGCAACCTGTCTCCGAGAACGGGGAATCCGAAGCCAACGGGTCGACGCCTGGACACGAGCAGCGGCGCGAAGCTAGATCTCGCCCCCGCCTCCATCGATCACGATCACTTCCCCGTTGACGTAGCTCGCCGCGTCGGAGGCGAGGAAGGCCACTGCGTTCGCGACCTCTTCGGGCAGGCCTATCCGACCCATCGGGTTGGACGCCAAGACCCGATCAAGAATCGCATCGTTGCCCCACAGCGCTTCCGCGAAACGTGTCTTGATCAATCCCGGGGCGACCGCGTTCACGCGCACCTTGCCGCCGATCTCTTTGGCCAGCTGCCTCGTGAACATGATCACCCCCGCCTTGGTGATGTTGTAGACCCCGAGGCCGATGCCCGGCCTCATGCCTCCCACGCTTGCGACGTTGACAACGGCTCCGCCGTGGGCCTCCATGGAGGCCTCATAGACAAGCTTGGTCAGGATGAACATGCCGCGGAGGTTGACCTCGAAAGTCTTGTCCCAGGCGCCGAGGTCCGCGCCCATGACCGGCCCGAAATAGGGGTTGGTGGCGGCGTTGTTGACCAGGATGTCGATGCGGGAGAAGCGCCGCATGACCTCGTCGACCAGCCGCTCGAGGTCCTCCTGCTTGCCGGCGTGAGCCGCGATCGCGGTCGCGGCCTCGGCGCGCTGGGCGTTGATGCGAGCGGCCTCCACGTCCAGGTCGGCCTGCTTGCGGCTCGACAGCACGACCTGGGCGCCCTGCTCCGCAAGCGCGCCCGCGATCGCGCTCCCTATCCCCCGGCTGGCCCCGGTGACCAGCGCCACGCGTCCGGACAGGTCGAAGCGGGAGCCCTCGGGCACGACTGATACGATAGCCTCGCGAATGGCGATCGAGGGGAAGGCCGCCGAGGACATATTGGAGCGGATCTTCCAACCTACGACCAAACCGAGCGCGCGCGACCAGGCCGAGGAGACGCTCCGTCACCCCAAGCGACTCGTCTATGTCGCCATGTCGAATAAGGTCTTCTACTGGCGCGCTCACATTCAGAAGTTCGTGCTCGACTCCGGGATGGTGCCGATCAGCCCGTTCATGCTCTTCGACTACTACCTCATGCACACGGTGTCGAAGGAGGTGGTTCGCGAGGCGATGAACAACCTCCTGGCGCGCTGCGACGAGGTGTGGGTGTTCGGGCGTCTGTCCCTCGGCGTCAAGGTCCAGGTGGGGATCGCCAAACGAATGAACAAGCCCGTGCGCTACTACGACATCGGTGACCTTCCTGTGGCGGTGATGCCGATCAGCGAGGACACCGCGCAGGAAGAGCTGAGGGACTAGGTGGTCCACCTCGCCCCATCGGGGGGCGAGCGCTAGGGGGCGGCGCTCAGACCCGCAACCACCGCTGAGCCGTCCCTCACGACTCTCCGGTACCACGCTTCCGGGTGGCCCAGCTCCTCGAGCTTCGGCATGGCCCGCGCTCCGTCCCAGACGCGGTTCAGCACGTGGATCCCATGCTGGTCGAACACCGCGCGGCAGAACGCCTCGCCTCGCCGGTACTGCTGCAGCTTCAGGTCCAGGCCGGTGAGCTTCCAGACCAGCACCTCGAGAGGGCTCTTGCCCGAGCTCCGCGTACGGTAAGCCGCCTCGAGCTCTTCAAAACCGGGAAGCAGCTTTCCGCCCAGCTCGTTCATGACGAGGTTGCTGTAGCCCTCGATCACCGACATCGTGCCCTGGACCTGACGCATGACCCGCCACTGCGCGGGAAGCACCCCGGCAAATGCGGCAAAGCGAGCCACGGGCGCGACCTTGCGCGTCACCGTTTCGAGCAGCGTCTGCATCGAGCTCTCCATATGAGGCCGCAACCACGGATGGGCCGCGAACTGCCAGGCGTGCGTCATCTCATGCAGGATGAGCCAGCGGCGCAGATCCTCCTCGGGCAGGTTGGCGCGCTGCCCCCACTCCTCGACATTGGTCTCGACCAGATAGAGGCCTTCGGCGCCCATGGGCTCAGCGCTCATCAGCTGCGGGTCGTACTGGCCGAGGACCCGATGACCGAGGAAGGCGAGCAGGTAGCCGACGTAGCGGTCGACGCCCGCCCGGCCGGCTTCCACGAGGAGGGAATTCGGCACCCGGCCGGCCTCCAGGACGGGATCGATCGTCCGGCGCAGCATCCCAAGGTTGAGCTCCAGCCAACCGGTCCGATCGAGCGCCACGAACTTGGGAAAGGCGACGCCCTTTGGCATGCCGCCGACGAAACCGAGAAGCGGCTTCTCCAGATCATGCGCGAGCAACCGATACGACCTCGCCGCTGCGTCGAGGGCCGCCCCGTCGAGCGTGGAAGGGCCCAAGCGAGCCAGCGCGGTGCGGCGAACCTGCTCCCAGTCGACGAGCACCGCCGTGCCGCCGCGTGGCCGAACCGCCTCGACGACAGCGGCCGTCGCGAGGCCGAGCAATGCGCCATAGATCGCGGAACGTCCCGCCGACCGCCTCATTCCCCAAGCCTACGAGGAAGGCGCGGGAACCCGCGGTTCCCCCTACAACGGGCCGCTCAGCTCGTCAGTAGATGTACGGCCAGCTGCGGTTGCGCTTGAAGACGACCTTGCAGCCTTCGCAGCGAAACACGATCTGGAGGTGCCGCCGGCCGATCGCAGCCGCATCGCGTCCACACACGGGGCACGAGGCGGTTTCGAGCTGATACGGAGCCGGCAGCGGGTCGACCTTGATCTCGAGACGCCGTCTTTTCTTTGACATTTACCTCATCGCCTTCCTGAATTCCGGTGGTGGCTTAAACGTCGAGCTGGGACACATCCAGGTTCTTGAGGTCTGCTGGAGGCTCCACTCCGGCGTTGTGGAGCCGCTTGAGCAGCGCGAGTATGTGGCGAACGCCGGCCAGGTTGACGTGGTGCTCGCGAGTCAGCGACTGGATGGCCTGGAGCTTCATCACGTCGCGACGCGAGTAGCGGCGCCGGTTGGTGACCGTGCGCTTGGGATGGATCATGCTCAGGTGCTCGTACATCATCAAAGTGCGAGGGTGCACCTCGAGGATCTCGGAAGCCACGCTGAGCGTGAAGATTGGCTTGTCGAGATCGATGCCGGAATCGTTTGAGGTCACGGCCACGGCCGCGACAGGGTCTCGTTGCTTGATCTTCATTTTTTTGTGGGGCGGGCGGATTATATCGTTTGAGCGATTGCGGGCCTAACGTTGGGTGACAGAAGCGGTTGCAGATTCGCTGCCATTCTGCCGGGCCTTAATCGCCCGTGCAAAGTATTTTTGTTAAGGAATGAGAGCGAAATGTCCTTCCTTAGTCCGGCCAGGCCACCTTGCGTAGCTTGGGTGGGCGCCGGATATCAGCCGCAAGGCGCCTGCAGGCCTGAGCCGGCAAAGATGCCAGGGCCGGCCGGCGCGGGACACTCATAGTTACCGGGATGCCGGGAATTGCCAGCCTGCTTCTGGTCAGCGTGTCGGTCGGTCTGAGCAACTTCGCCGGGGCGATCGGCATCGGCCTGTCGGGCATCAACACTCGCACCCGGATCCGGGTCGGCGTCGCGTTCGGGCTCTTCGAGGCGCTCATGCCAGTGATCGGCCTGCTGATCGGCCAGGCAGTGGCGGGCTACATCAGCGGCCGCGTCGGCAACTACGTGGCCGGAGCGATTCTCATCCTCACCGGCGCGTACACCATCGTGGCCGGCCGGCGCGTGGAGGAAGAGGAAAAGCGTCCGCCCGGTCTGCGCACCCACCAGCTGCTCTTCACCGCTCTCGCGCTCAGCATCGACAACCTGGCCGTGGGCTTCGCCCTGGCGGTGTACCACGTCCAGATCGTGGTCGCCGCGGCGACCATGGGAGTGATCAGCGTCGGCATGTCGCTGATCGGGCTCGAGCTCGGTCACAGGCTCGGCCGGCACGTGGAAGCCTGGAGCGAAGAGATTGGCGGCGGGGTGCTCATCCTGGTCGGGATCGCGATCGCCGCCGGGCTCCTGCACTAGCGTCGACATACGATTACCGGAATGTCGGCCCATCCGGTGCTCGAGCAGGTGCTGCTGAACGCGGAAGGCCGGGTGGCGAAGATCACGCTGAACCGTCCGGACCAGCGCAACCCACTCTCTGGGGTGATGCTGCGCGACCTTACGGCGGCGTTCCGCTGGACGCGCGATGAGCCCGGTGTGCGGGTCGTGGTGCTCACCGGCGCCGGCGACCGCGCGTTTTGCGCCGGCGCGGACCTCGCGAGCTTCGCTTCGGATATGAGCGACCTCGAGCGCCATCGCGGTCGTGACCTGTTCGTCGATCTGTTCAAGGTGATGGCCGGGCTGGGC
The DNA here is from genome assembly GCA_036491755.1 of Candidatus Dormiibacterota bacterium. Taxonomy (GTDB): domain Bacteria; phylum Chloroflexota; class Dormibacteria; order Dormibacterales; family Dormibacteraceae; genus DASXBJ01. The sequence continues at coordinate 7,258 of DASXBJ010000086.1, read as the reverse complement.
AAGCCCATCGTCGGGCGCATCAACGGCCACGCTCTGGCCGGCGGCCTGGGTCTCGCCTGCTCATGCGACATCCTCGTGTCCACGGACACCGCCACCTTCGGGACCCCAGAAATCAACGTCGGGATCTGGCCGATGATGATCCAGGCGATCCTGTCTCGCAACATCCCGCGCAAGGTTCTCCTGGAGATGGAGATGCTCGGCGATCGATGGACGGCGACGCAGATGCAGGCCATCGGCGTGGTGAACCGCGTGGTGGCTCACGACCAGCTCGACGCCACCGTGGATGAGATCGCCGGTCAGCTGGCCGCCAAGTCCCCGGTGGCGATGCGCCTGGGTCGCGATTCCTTCTACCGTCAGCAGGACATGGAGTTCGGCGCGGCCCTCGACTACTTGCAGAGCCAGCTCGCTCTGGTCGCGCTTTCCGACGATTCGAAGGAGGGCATCAGGGCCTTCCTGGAAAAGCGCGAGCCCGATTTCAAAGGCAAATGAAGTGAGTGGAAACCCGCGGCATCGCGAGCTGCGCGAAAAAGCGCTGCAGGGCGGCATCCGCTACCTGCCGAAGCTGCGCGAGCAGCACAAGCTCACCGCGCGCGAACGATTGGAGCTCCTCCTCGACGCCGGCTCATTCGTCGAGGACGGCCTGTTCGCCAATGTGCTGGCCGAAGAGCTGCCGGCGGACGGAGTGGTCACAGGCCTGGGCACCATCGAAGGTCGGCAGGTTGCGGTCATGGCGAACGATCCCACTGTGAAAGCGGGCAGCTGGGGAGCGCGCACCGTTGAGAAGATCGTGCGGATCCAGGAGACGGCGATGCGGATCCGCGTCCCGCTGTTCTATCTCGTCGATTCGGCCGGGGCGAGGATCACCGACCAGATCGAGATGTTCCCCGGGCGCCGCCATGCCGGGCGAATCTTCTTCAACCAGGTGCAGCTTTCCGGGGTCGTGCCCCAGATCTGCCTCCTGCTCGGTCCGTCAGCCGCCGGCGGCGCCTACATCCCCGCCTTCTGCGACATCGTTGTGATGGTCGAGGGGAACGCCTCGATGTACCTCGGGTCACCTCGCATGGTCGAGGTGGTGGTCGGCGAGAAGGTGAGCCTGGAAGAGCTGGGCGGCGCCCGGATGCACTGCACAGAAAGCGGCTGCGGAGATGTGTTGGTCGACGACGACCGCGCGGCGATCGACTTCGCGCGCGCTTATCTCAAATTCATGCCTCAGCGGGCGGGCGAGAAGCCGGCGGCGGGCACGCCCAAGCCTCCGCGACGCGGCTCCAAGGAGATCGGCGACCTCATTCCACTCGAGGCCAACCGCGGCTATGACATGCGCAAGGTCATCGACGCCATCGTCGATGAGGGGAGCTGGCTCGAGATCAAGCAGCTCTTCGCCAAGGAGCTTCTGACCGGCTTCGCCCGGTTGGACGGCGGTCCAATCGGGATCCTGGCGAACCAGCCGATGCAGAAGGGCGGCGTGCTGTTCAACGACTCGGCGGACAAGGCTGCGCGCTTCATATGGCTTTGCGACGCGTTCGAGGTTCCGCTGCTCTTCCTGGCGGATGTGCCCGGCTTCATGATCGGCACCGACGTCGAGAGGCGCGGCATCATCCGCCACGGGGCCAAGATGATCAGCGCCGTCTCCGAAGCGACCGTGCCGAAGATCTCGGTCATCGTCCGGAAGGCGTACGGGGCCGGGTTGTATGCGATGGCAGGTCCGGCGTTTGACTCGGACTGCGTGATCGCGCTGCCGTCGGCGCAGATCGCTGTCATGGGCCCAGAGCCCGCTGTGAACGCGGTGTTCTTCAACAAGCTCGCCGACCTTCCCGAGAACGAAAGGGCGGCGCGGCGCAAGGAGCTCGAGGACGAGTACCGCGAGGATGTCGACCTCTACAAGCTCGCGGCCAACCTCATCGTCGACGACATCGTGGCCCCGGATGAGCTGCGCACCACCCTGATCGCCCGATTCAAAGCCTATTCAACCCGGGTGTCACCCGGCGTCCAGCGCAAGCACGGAGTGCATCCCGTCTAAAGGCGCGGAGAAACCTTCAAGCGCGGCCTGGTTATTAGCCAAGCCTGTGGTACGGCACCGCGTACCGGACGACCACGACATAGAAGGTGACACTGGCGCTGATCACAGCCAGGTGAAACAGCTCGTGGTACCCGAAGACTTTCGGCCAGAGCTTCGGTCGCTGGAACGCGTAAGCCGCGGCGCCGAGCGAGTACTGCAGTCCACCCAACGCAATCAGGAGCGCCGCCACCCACCCGAGGGCGGCCGTCAGCGGCACGATGGCCACGACTGCGACCCAGCCCATCGCAACGTAGAGCGACGCCAGGATGCGCCGCGGGATTCTGAGGAAAGGAGCCGCCCCGATGACACCTGCGGCGGCGCAAAGCCAGATCGCCACCAGCACCCCGACGCGCCACCATCCGTCAAGCACGTTGAAGGCGAGCGGCGTGTACGTGGCGGCGATGAAAACAAAGATCGTCGCGTGGTCGGCGCGCCGCAGCCAGTCTTTGACGCGAGGCGGCCAGTTGAACACGTGATATGTCCCGCTCACGCCAAACAGGAGCACCAATCCGATGCCGTATACGAGCATCGAGGCCAGCTTCGCCGGGTCGCGCCGCGTGATGACGACGAGCGCGACCAGGCCCGCCACCGCGATCACGGTCGAAACGGCATGCGACCAACCCCGCAGCAGAGGCTTGCCGGCGATCAGTTCAGGCTGGCCCACCGCCGCATCCTACGTGGCGATTCGAGACAGCAAGAGCCCGATCGAAAGAACGACGACCGCCCAGGCAAAGGCTCGCAGCGCCCCCTCGAGCGGACGCAGCAGCACGCGCTCATTGATGTCTTCTGAAGACCCGTCGGCCAAGGTCATCGTCCCCGTGACGGACCTGGTGCCGCGGCGCAACAACCGCGCCGGCGTGCTCAAAACCCGCTGGCCGTAGGAGAGCCCGTAAGCGCCGGCTGCAACGGCGATCGCAGCCACCGAAAGCCGTCCAGTCTGTGCGAAGTAGGCGGTGAGAACCGGAAACGCGCCCCACGAGAGCGCAAACCAGAAATCGCCGTGAAGCCTGCCTCCGAGGAGCTCCAGGTTGTAGGCCAACACGAAAAGGATTCCAGCCGCGATGAACGGGATGAGGCCGGGCCCGACCACGGCCACCCCCGCGACGCCCAGGGCCACGGCTCCGCCCAGGCCTCCTGTTGCGGCCGCCCATAACGCCCTGGAAGGTATCGCGGTCCGCAGCGGACGGCCGCGGAGCTCGTCGAGGGCGTGGGCGGATATGCCGACGGCGAGGAAGAAGGCGATGAGTGTTGCGACCAGCCGCAACGCGCTCACCCGCGGGGCCAGCGCGGCTCCCATCAGCACGTATGAGAGATGCCACGCCGTGTAGGGCGGATGCAGCAGGGCCAGCACGTCGCGGCGCCAGCCGGCCGCGGAGGTGGCGTAGAACGCCGGTCCAAGGGCGTCGGCCCTGGCGGGCTCAGGCATGGTGCTTCCGCCCCCACATCACGAGCCCCCCGCCCAGGCTCATCAAGCGATGGTCGTCATCGATCATCCCCGCGGTTCGCCAGGCCTCGAAGATCCTGTCCAGCGGCCACCGCCGGTAGAAGTCCTCGATGTTCGGACCCAGAAACCTGCCGACCTCAGACCATGCGCGCCCGCCCAGAAGCAGGCCCCCGGCCGGGAGCAGCAGGCGAGTGTACCCACGCCAGGCGACGCGCCACAAAAGGCTCGGCGGCACGTAGAAGTCGAGGCTGGCCATGCCGCCACCCGGGCGCAGCACGCGCACGAGCTCCGCGACGGTCGATGCCGGGTCGGCGACGTAACGAAGGAGGTAGGTGAAGCTCACCGCATCGAAGTGGCCGTCTGGGAAGGGCAGCTCTTCGGCCCGCGCCACCTGGAGCCGGATGCGATTATCGAGACCCGCGTCGCGCACACGCTCGCGACCGCGCTCCAGCATGGGCTCGCTGAGGTCGACACCGATGATCTGCGCATCCGTCGCACGGGCCATCGCGATGGCAACGCCTGCGGTGCCGGTGGCCACGTCCAGGATGAGTCCTGGTTGAGAACGCGCGATGTGGCGCACCAGCTCCGCTCGCCAGCGCCGGTTCTGATGCAGCGACAGCGTTTCCGCGAGCCTGTCGTAGCGCGCCGGAAGCGGCTCGAACAGACCTGCCGCAAAGGCGTTCTCGGGGCTGGCGTCCGGCCCCCCCGCGTGTCCCATCAATCCTCAGCGTACGGTTTCATTTGATGGGTTTGGAATCCGGTTCGGAGAGGGACGCGATGCGCTTCCAGGCATGGCAGCTCGACGCGCTCGCGGCGCGGCCTGCCGGGACGGAGCTTTTGTCGGTGGGGCCCTTTCAAGTTGTGCTCCCCGCCCAGCCTGGCGGCGACGGCTGGGTGACGCTGGTCGACCGCGAGGGGACCGCCGAGGAGCTGCACAGCGCGGTCGGACGCTTGCGGTCGATGTTCGCCAGGCGCGAGGCGGCGCTGGAGATCGAGTTCAACGAGTCGGTCGCGCCGCGGGCGGGTGCATGGCTCGAGGCGTCGGGCCTCAAGCAGGCGGAGCGCAACCCGCTCATGGCCTGCCGCCCCGACGGGTTCCGACCGTTCGCCGCTGCGGGCGTCGCCTTGCAGCAGCTCAACGGCGAGTCGCCGAAGGAGGAGCTCGCCGCTTTCCAGGAGATCCGCTGGACCTCAGGAGGCGAGGTGCTGGCCCAGGCGCCTACGACCGAGCGATTGGAGGCGGAGCTGCGGTCGCCGAACAGCGTCTATCTGCTGGCGCACCTCGACGGCCATGCAGCGGGCACGGGCGTATCGCACTCGCTCAAAGGCGCTGCCGAGATCGTGGGCATCGTGACCCGGACCCAGGACCGTCGCCGCGGCGTTGCCGCCACGGTCAGCTCGGCCCTGGTCGCTCGACACTTCGCGGCTGGTGGCGATTTTGTCTTCCTGGACGCCGCGCACGAGGAGGCAGCGAGGGTGTACGAGAGGCTCGGCTTCACGCGCTTTGGAGCCAACCTGGTCTATCGCTGATGGCATCCTGGAGCGAGTTCGAGAAGGCAGAGCCAGAATTCGCCGCTCGCGTCCAGGCCCTGCTCACGTCGCGCAAGCACCTCACCATGGCCACGCTGCGCCGCGACGGCTCGCCGCGAATCAGCGGCACCGAGGTCGAGTTCGCCGGTGGAGAGCTCCGCATTGGTTCGATGCCCGGAGCGGTCAAGGCGCTCGACCTGCGCCGGAGGCCGCAGATCGCGATCCATGGCCCGACGAACGATCCGCCCGTCGACCACGCTTCCGGCTGGATCGGGGAAGCCAAGATCGCCGGCAATGTGACCGAAACTGACTCCGGGAGCGCGGCCCATCGCTTTCTGGTCGACATCCGGGAGGCGGTCATCACGCGCTTGAACGAGCCCGGCGACCGGTTGGTGGTGGAGTCCTGGACTCCGGCCCGTGGCCGCCGGATGGTCGAGCGCGAGTGATTTCAGGTCAAAATACGAGCATGCCGGCCAACGCGGAGCTCACCACGCTCCAGGAGAGCGTCGACCACATCCGGCAGTCACCGGCTGACCGAGGCACCCTCGAACTGATCGTGCGGCGCCCGGACGTGGATCGGCGGGAGGTGGTGTCCGACGCTCGGCTTGACCTCGCCGATGGCCTGGTGGGCGACACGTGGCGAGCGCGCGGCAACCACCGAACTCCGGACGGCAGCGCCGATCCAGAGGCGCAGCTCACGCTGATGAACGCCAGGTCGGCGGACGCCGTGGCCGGAATGCGCGAGCGCTGGTCGCTGGCCGGCGACCAGCTTTATGTCGACCTCGACATCAGCGTCGCGAACATGCCCCCGGGCAGTCGCGTGCAGATCGGCTCGGCGGTGATCGAGTTCAGCGAGAAGCCGCACACGGGGTGCGACAAGTTCATCTCTCGCTTCGGAGTCGATGCCCAGAAGTTCGTCAACAGCCCGATCGGGCGTGAGCTGCGGTTGCGCGGAGCCAACTGCCGGGTGGTCGTGGCAGGCACTATCCGCCAGGGCGACGAGATCAGGAAGCTGCCCGGCTGAGCTCCCCCGCTCGTGCCCCCAAAAGGTGGAGGCACGATGGTGCCCCCACCTGGACGGAGATCAGTCCGCGAGCCCACTGCCCGTTTCGAGCAGGCTCTTGAGATCGCTGAGGACCCAGGCCCAACCGCCACCGGCGCCCTCGGCGTCGAGCTCGCCGCCGACGAGCAGGGCCAGCTTCGGCGCTCCTTCGAGGTCGTGGATGATCGTCAGCTTGCTTACCCCCGGCTGAATTTCTTTGATCTCGTATGTGAGCCTGGTGAAACCTTCCGAGGAGACCTCCGGGTCCATCAGCATGCGGAAGGTCTGCACGAGCTTGCGCGGCGGGTCGGACTCGATCACCTCGCCGTCGACGCCGATGTCGGGCACGTCGAAGCCGCGGATCTTGCCGACTTCGCGCATCTCTTTGGTCGTGTACGCCTTGTAGACACCGCCACGCCGCAGATCCAGCTCGGTGCGGGTCCGGTAGCCGTAACGCTCTGACCACTCCGGTTTCGTGATCGCGTCCCACACCGCCTGCGGCGCGGCCTTGATGTGGACTCGGTACACCTGCGTCGTGACCATGGTCGGGTTGGTTGTTGTCATGCCATCTTCTCCAGTTGATTTTTCAGATCGGCGAGCGCCGATACCTGGCGCTCGGTGTACTTGTCGATCCACCGGTCGTGGATCAGCCGGATTGGCACGGGGTTCAAGAAGTGGAGCTTCTCCCGCCCGGACCGGCGAGTTACGACGAGGCCCGCGTCCTCCAGGACTCGCAGGTGCTTCATGACGCCGAATCGCGTCATCTCCAGCTCTGACTCGAGCTCGGTGAGCGTGCGGCCGTCACGCTCGAAGAGCCGGTCGAGTAGGAATCGGCGCGTCGGGTCGGCGAGAGCCCTGAACACCAGGTCGTCATCCGTCATGCCGCGAGCATATGTGACCCGCTGGTCACATGTCAAGAGGGTCGGGTTACAAGGAGCTCCCGATGGCCTTGGCGAGAGCGCAGCCGGGACGGTGTCCGCGACCGTGCGGCGGAGACGATCCGGCGCACTCGGGGCATGCGCCGCTGGACTTCAACGGGGCCAGGCCCGCCCACTCGTGCTTGCTCAAGAGCCGGCGTAGCTCCGTATTCTCGGCTTGGAGGCAGCGGACCTCTTCTTCACTCGACTCAAGCGTCATGTCGCCCCCTATTGTGTTCGTCTCAGCAGTTTCCTGGGGGCTCCGGGTC
>DASXBJ010000085.1:0-23394 GCA_036491755.1 Candidatus Dormiibacterota bacterium | reverse complement strand
GACATGCGCGGCCGGAGCGCTCGTGACCGCATCCGCCACACGCATCGCGCCGTAGACGATCCACGGCTGCCGGCCGACCTCCGTGGTGATCCAACCACTCTCGACTGACACGTATGCGCCGACACCGGCGAGCGCCGCGATTCGATAGAACCACCGCGAGCGCGGGAGATCGCGCCTGAGAAGCAGCACGAGGAAGTACCACGCCGCCAGCGCAGCTCCGGCCGAGCCAAGGCCAACCATGAGGTCGAAGGCGAGGTGCGTGATGTTCGCCTCGACGATGGTGGGGCGGGAATCAGCAGACACGAGCGTGAGACCCGGCACGACGGCATCCGGCGAGAAGCCAACGAGGATGGAATCGAGTGACGGGATGGCGAGTCCGAATTCGACCTGTCCGGAATCATTCAGGATTCCCCCGATCACTTCAGGGTTGTGGGACCGCGTTTTCCAGTTGATCTCCATCGCGGCGAACTTACTGGGCTGATCCGTCACCAGACCGCGTGCCGAGAGATCTCCGACGACAACCTCGACGGGAGCCAAGAGCGCGGCAATCGTGAATGGGATGGCAAAGGCAAGCCGTTGATAGTGGTCGCGTCTACCCCGGAGCCAGGCGACGGCATAGATGGACGCAACAAAGAACCCCGCGGTCAGATAGATCGCGATGACGAAATGCCAGAACTCATATGGAAGCGCACGCGTGAAGAGGGCAGCAAGCGCATCGACGTTTACCAGCTGGCCCGACGCGTTGACGGTAACCCCACCTGGTGTATTCATCCACGAATTTGCCGAAAGCACCCCGAATGCACCCAAGAACCCCGCGGGTATCAGCGGCAGACCCAGCACGAAATGGAGGCGCTGTGATAAGCGCTGCCAGCCGTAGAGGTAGATGCCGATGAAAATTGCCTCGAGGAAAAATGCGATCCCTTCGATGGCAAAGCCGAGCCCGAAGGCCGCCCCAAATCGACCCAGCATCTTTGGCCAGAGAATTCCGAACTCAAACGAGAGGATGGTCCCGGTGACGGCGCCGACAGCGAACTGCACCGCCATGACGACTGACCATCGACGGGCGATCGTGAGCGCGACATGATCGCGCCTGAAAATTCCAATGCCCTCCATGAGGAGCGTGTAGAAGGGAAGCGCCACGCCAAAGGGCACCAGCAAGATGTGATATGCGAGCGTGAAGGCCATTTGGATCCGGCTCGGCAGGAGCGCAGAATCCGCGGCAGCCAGCAGGAGAGCCTGGCGCATGGCCCTCCGATTATGGAATCAGTGAGCCCCGAAGATGAACCCGGCGAGCATGCCGCCCCCCACTCCCACGAGCCCCGCGCCCGCGGCTGACATCAAGAGCAGTCGCCCAAAGCGGGCCGGCGAAGATCGCGGCATTGGCCTGGGTTGGGGCGTCGGCGGTGGCGGCGGTGCGTCGAACGAAACGTCCGCGCCATGGCGCGGCTCCGGGCTGTACGGGAGCCACCGGGCGCGGGCAGGAAGCGTCGAGGGCCACACGCTTGGATCGGTCTCGCCGGTCGGGTGCCTCATCACCAAGCTCAGGGTAGAACCCGGAACCACACGAGGCTGACCGCCGAGCCCAGCGCCACCACCGCGAGCCCGCCGAGCAGGAGCGGCACCTGGAGGTTCACCTGCTGGAACTGCCAGCCGAACTGGCTGGCCAGGGCCGTGTAGATGCTCTGAAGCTCACCGGCCGCCTGCGCGTAGTAGTACTTGCCGCCGGTGACCGAGGCGATGGAGTTGAGCATCGCCTCATCCACGCCGCCTACGGGCTCGCCGCCCACGGTCGCGGCCCCGTTTCGCAGGCCCACGCCGATCGTCTGCACCGGGATCCCCAACCCCGCAATCTGCTGCGCGACAGCAAGAGGGTCGGAACCCTGGTTGGAAACGCCGTCCGTGAGCACGACGATCATCGCCGGCCGTGGCCGTGCCCCCGAGGCTGTCCGAGCGGATGGGTCGAGCTGGTTCAGCGCGACGGAGAGCGCGTCGCCCAATGCCGTCCCGCCGCCGGCCTTCAGGCTCGAGATCGCGGCCTTGACCGCGTCGCGGTTCGAGGTGAGGCCCTGCCTCAGGGTGGCCTGGGTGCTGAAGCTGACCAGCGCGACCCGGTCGCCGCCCGGAAGCTGGTCCACCAAAGATGTCGCGGCGGACTTCGCCGCATCCAGCCTGGTCGGCGTCACGTCTGTGGCCTGCATCGACCCCGAGACATCAATCACCAGAACAACGTCGGCGCCGCTCCGCTCCACTTCGAGGTTCAGGATCGGAACCGCCATGCCGAGCAACATCGCCGCGGCGCCGAGCAGGAAGAGAGCCGGCGGAACGTGGCGTCGGAACCCGGGCGACCGGCTGACGACGGATCGGAGCAGCTGCAGATTGGTGAAGCGGAGCGTGAAGGCCCGCCGCCGCCGCTGCGCGATCAGGTAACCGGCGAGCAGGACCGGGATCGCCAGGAGCCCGAGCAGGAAGACCGGGTAGAGGATGATCACCGCCGGCGCGCACCCTGGCCGCGCCCGAGCTCACCCTTGCGGCGCCGGAGGTAATCCGCGAGCTGTGGCATGAGGCCACCGGCCGTCGAAACCTGGAACTCGGCGGCGCCGGCCCGGCGCAGATCGCTCGAGATGAGCGCCCGCTGCGCCTGGGCGGCTGCCGCGAAACGAGCTCGGAGGCGTTGGTCGGATGTATCGACCTGCAGCTGCTCCCCGGTCTCGGGGTCTTCTAACGTCACGACGCCGATGTTGGGGATGGCGAGCTCGGTCGGATCGATGACTCGCACGGAGACCACCTCGTGCCGGTGGCCGAGAATCGCCATCGGACGCTGCCAGTCTCCCGCAGCGAGGAAGTCGCTGATCACGATGAGGAGGGATGGACGCTGGATCACCTGGCCTGCGCGGCGGAGCGCGGCCGCGAGGGCCGTCGCGCCGGCCGAGGGGGACGAGAAGTCGCCGTCCAGGTGGCCGACGAGTTGAAGCCGGCCGGTTCTCCCGGCGACCGGGGGCACCACCCGGCGCACGCGGCTGTCAAAGACGATGGCGCCGACGCGGCTGCCATGTCGCGCGATCAAGGAGGCTGCCGCCGACGCCATCTCCAGGGCGGCTTCCCTCTTCACAACCAGGGCCGTGCCCCAGTCGAGCGAGGCGCTCGCGTCGACGATGAGCCAAGCATCGAGCCCGCGCTCCGGATGCGACTCCCGGACGAACACCCTATCCGAGCGCGCGGTCAGGTTCCAATCGATCAGGCGCGCATCTTCGCCGTACTCGTACTCGCGGACGTCGGCAAACTCGACGCCCGGGCCGCGCAGGTTTGACCGCTCGTCACCCCAGGCGTTGACCCCGAGCCGCCTCGCGACCGGCCACCTCAGGCCGGCGAGCGCCTCGTGCGCCGGATAGCGACCGCGGCGGCGAGGCTTCTCCTCAGACGACACGCCCATCTCCAAGGTCGAGGCGCGGCATCTCCGTCGTCTCGAGGACCCGCTGGACGATGGCGTCGGGCGCAACGCCGTCGGCGATGCCGTCGTAGCTCAAGACGATCCTGTGGCGGAGCACCTCGGGGGCCACGGCGGCGATGTCCTGGCCGAGCACGTAGTCTCGGCCGCGGATGAAAGCCAGCGCCCGGCCCGCCGTGACGAGGTGAATGGTGGCGCGCGGGCTTCCGCCGTATGCCACGGCCGATTCGAACTCGGTGACCCCGGCGGTTCTCAGGTTGCGCGTCGCGCCGACCAGTCGGGTCCCGTAGGCGATCACGGCCGGGTCGACGTAGACCTTGCGGACCTGCTCTTGCAGCTCGATGAGGTCTTTCGGCTCGAGGACCTGGCTAACCTGGATCGGCTCTCCGATCATCCGCTGCACGATGCCGACCTCCTCGCCGGCCGATGGATATCCGACGATGACCTTGAGCATGAAGCGGTCGATCTGGGCTTCGGGCAGCGGGTAGGTGCCGTCGGCCTCGATGGGGTTCTGCGTGGCGAGCACGAGGAAGGGCTCCTCGACCTTGAAACTCTCCTTGGCGATCGTGACCTGGCGCTCCTGCATGACCTCGAGCAGCGCCGACTGAACCTTGGCCGGGGCGCGGTTGATCTCGTCGGCCAGCAGCAGGTTGCAAAAGATTGGCCCCAGCTCGGTCGAGAAGTCGGCCTTGCGGGGGTTGAAGACCCTCGTGCCGACCAGGTCCGACGGGACGAGGTCAGGGGTGAACTGGATGCGGCCGAACTTGCCGCCCATGGCGGCGGCGAACGCGCGCACGGTCGCGGTCTTGGCGAGTCCCGGCACCCCCTCCACCAGGATGTGGCCGCCGGAAAGAAGGGCGACCAGGATGCGTTCCAGCAGGCGGTCCTGCCCGACGATCACCTTGCGGACCTCAAACAGCAATTGCTGGACGGGCTTGGGAACGCGTGCCGCGTAGATATCGGCCTGGGACGGGGACTCGTAGGTGCGGAAGAGTTCAGGCTGCGCCATGCGGGCTCCTTTGCTTTTTCATCTAGGCCGTGCCCAGGGTGACCGACATCGTTCGACTGGAACCGTCCGGCAGCCGCACCGTCACGCCCACCTGCTGGCCTGGCGTGTAGCGCGCCAGGATCTGCGCGATCGCGGCGGCGTTGGGGACGGCCTGCCCGCCGATGCGCACGATGATCCAACCGGACTGCAGTCCCGCCTGCGCGGCGGGGCCGCCCGCAACGACCGACCGGATGAGGGCGCCGCCGCCCGTGGCGTCGCCGGCCGAGATGCCGAGGTAGGCGGTGCCGGCGGTCGTGCCTCCGCCGGCGAGGAGCTTCTGAGCAACCGCGCTCAGCTGGTTGCTGGGTATCGCCACGGCAGGACCGCTGGAACCGGCCGACCCCAGCGTCGTCATGCCGATGGCCTGTCCGGCGGTATTCAGCACCGCGCTGCCGGATGTGCCCGCGGCGACGGGGGCGGTCGTCTCGATCAGCCCCGTCAGGCTGGCCGAGCCGATGGTGGCAGTCCCCGCAGTCGAGCTGACGATGCCCTGGCTCACGGTGCCGGTCGGGGGGACCTGGTTGCCGACGACCACAACGACGTCGCCCAGCTGGACGCTGCCGGAGTCGCCGAACGTTGCCGCGGTGAGGCCTGACGCGCCGGCGACGCGGATGACAGCGATGTCCGTCGCGAGATCCGTGGCTGCGACCGTGCCCGAGTACCGCTGACCTGCGGCGGTCGTGACCGTCACCTGATTCGAGCCGGCGACAAGACTTGCCGGAGCGACCACGACGCCCGCCGCATCCAGCACGAGGCCCGAGCCCGACGCCGAGCCGGTGTCGACCCGCACGACCGAGGGAGCTGCCTGGGCGATCAGGCGCCGCAGGTCAGCCTGCAGCTGGTCGATGCCTCCGCCCCCCGCCGCGGCCGGAGGGGCGGCAGCCTGGGCGGGCGGGGTGGGATTGGTTGCCTGCTGGACCTCGGCCGGGGTCGCGAAGCGGACCGGGAAGGTGCACGCTGCGAGCAGCACGCCGGCGGCGCCCGCCGAGACGGCGACGCCGAGCCATGAGTGCATTGCCGAAAGGAGACGAGCCACGCCAGGAGTCTGGTGGCCGTTCCTTACACCTTGGCGAGAGAAACCTGGTAATCCGCTGAGCCTCGATGCTCGATGCACGACTCATGGCGCGGCCCAGATTCGAATCAAAGCAGGCCTGGCCAAAAAGAGGCTTGGGTGGTGGGCCGGGGCAGAGTCGAACTGCCACAGCTTTCGCGGCGGTTTTACAGACCGTTAGGCTCGCCGATGCCCAGCCGACCCACTGCACGCCGCCGAAACGGCGGGAGCTCGATGGCTAATCGTAGCCGAACGCTTTTCGAGGCCACCCGAGACGAGGGCGAAGGCGGCCGATCCTCTAGTAGATGAACCCCACCAGCTTGCCGCCCAGCTGCCCGGGCTTGATGGTTCGCTGGTCGATCACGTCGAACGAGACCCAGTTCATCTCCGAGACCACCCACGAGCCGTCCGGATTGACCGCCTCGACGTACGCGACGTGGCCGGCCCAGCTCTCCCAGGTGACCATGATCGAGCCGACCGTCGGGGTCGAGCCGACCGAATAGCCCTGCGCCGCGGCGTTGGCGTACCAGTAGCCGGCGTCGCCACGCCATGTGACGTTGCGCTTGGTCGCGACGTAGTAGGTGCACCAGCCGGCCGGGAAGCCGTTGGCCGTGTAGGGGCCGAGGCAGCATCCGAGGACTTTGACCGCGTAAGCGGTCGAGACCACACCGCTGCGCTGCAGGAGCTGCCAGATCGTCGGAGGCGGCGGGAAGGCGCCGCCCACGCCGTTGGGGATCACCAGCGCCGTGCCGGCGGCCAGCTGCGGGCTGCGGAGGCGGTTGAAGTCGAGGATCGCCTGCGGGTCGACCTGGTACTTGGACGCCAGCGCTTCGATTGTGTCGGTGGCTTTGGCCGTGACGACGACTCCGGGCACGGGCGGGATCAGGATCGAGTCGCCTGTGGCCACCGAGTCGGAGGTCATCAGGTTGGTGTTGGACCATCGGATCTGCGCCACGGTCACGTGGTACTTGGCGGCGATGGTGGCGAGGGACTCGCCGGCTGCCACCGTGTAGGTGAACGCGTTGTGGTTGATCGGAGCCGAGGTCGGTATCGAGACCGGCTTGATGATCGTGCTGTAACGGCCAAGCGACACGTCGCCGACGCTGCCGCCCTGGCTGACAACGACCGCCTCAGCGTTGACTGCGCCCAGCCGAGCGGTCAGATAGGTAGGAAAGTGCTTGTCCATCGAGGCATAGCTCGACATGACGACCGCAACCCCAAGCACGATTGCATGGGTCAGGTAACGATGAACTCGCATGCCTACCCCTAAAAGTTACGAATCCGCCCGCGGCGGGTGGATCCCCCAGAGAACCGGGTCACCCTAGCAGACCCCCGGCAAGCGAGTCAACCCAGTAGGGCTGGTCCTGGCGACCTCCACGGGAGCCGCCAAGCGCTTGCGGTCGAACTCAATCCGAATACGAATCGGCTGGCGCCAGAGCGCCCGCCGCCGAACAGCAGTTCGCCCGCCGAATCGCTGCCTGACGCGGCCGAGTAGCCTGTTCATGGAATCGTTAAACGGGCGAACCGCCGCGTACTTGCTGCGAGGCTCGCGTATATAGGTGACGCGCGCGCGAAATCGCGCTCGCGAGCCCCTTGCCTAGGATTGACGGGTGACGCGGCTCCACACGGCTGTTTGTGACCTGCTGCGCATCGAGGTTCCGATCGTCCAGGCCGGAATGGCGGGATGCACCACCCCAGAGCTGGTCGCGGCGGTCAGCAACGCCGGCGGGCTGGGGATCATCGCCGGTCGTGGCCAGACGGCGGACCAGCTGCGCAGCGACATCCGCCGCGTGCGCGAGCTGACCACGCGACCGTTCGGTGTGAACCACATCGTGTGCCTGCTGGACGACGCCGCGTTCGAGGTGACCCTCGCGCAGCGCGTCTCCGTCCTGTCGCTCGCTTGGGGCCAGTCCGGCGAGCTCACCTATCGAGCCCACGAATCCGGGCTGAAGGTCATGCACATGGTGACCAGCCCGGAGGAGGCGGGCCAGGTCGCCGCCGACGGCGCGGACGTCATCGTGGCGCAGGGCAACGAAGGCGGCGGCCACGTCGGCCAGATGAGCACGCTGCCCTTGGTGCCGCAGGTGGTCGACGCGGTCGGCGCTGTGCCAGTCCTGGCGGCAGGAGGGATCGCGGATGGACGAGGCCTGGCCGCGGTGTTGATGCTGGGCGCACAGGGGGCGCTTCTCGGCACGCGGTTCCTGGCCACGCACGAGGCTCGAGCCCGCGGACGTTCCAAGGATGTCATCCTCAACGCGCTCGGCAGCCAGACGGTCGCGAGCAAGTTCTACGACGACGTGCTCAGCATCGTCTGGCCCGGATCCGTGGTGCGCACGATCAACCATCCCCTGCTCGAGGAATGGGCGGAGCGGCCGCAGGAGTGGGGCCTGGCGGCAGAGCAGCTGCGGCCGGCGCTGGAGGCCGCAATCGCCTCCGGCGATTTCGTGCTCGCAGGGCAGTCGAGCGGGCTGGTCCACGACATCGTGCCGGCGGGCGAGCTGGTGCAGCGCATCGCCAGGCAGGCGGACGCTGTGCTCGAGGCGGCTTACGGGCCGCCGCGGACGTAGATCGTCTGCCCCGAGACGAAGCTCGAGTCTTCGCTGCACAGGAAGGCGATCACCGAGGCTATGTCCTCCGGCCGTCCGACCCGGCGCAGCGGCGTCTGTGACGCAGCACCGGTCTTGAAAGCTTCGTAATCCACGCCGATTCGCTCGGCGGTCGCACGAGTCATCCGAGTGTCGACAAAGCCCGGGGCGACGGCATTGACGTTGATGTTGAACGGCCCCAGCTCGATCGCCAGCGTCCGCGCCATGCCCTGCAGGCCGGCCTTGGCGGTCGAGTAGTTGGTCTGGCCGCGGTTGCCCAGCGCCGAGGTCGAGGACAGAAACACCATCTTTCCGTACTTGGGCTCGACCATGTGCTTCTGCGCCGCGCGCGCGCAGTAGAACGTGCCCTTGAGATGGGTGTCGATCACGGCGTCCCAATCGTCGTCGGTCATCTTGAAAAGCAGGTTGTCGCGCGTGATGCCGGCGCAGGCGACGAGAATGTCGAGCCGGCCAAGCTCTTTCACGGTCCGATCGACCATCGACTCGACCTGTTCGCGATTCGTGACGTCGCAGCCGATCGCAAGCCCCTTCAGCGGCCCGGCCACCTCCTCGGCAGGGGCCACGTCCATGTCAGAGACCGCCACCCTCGCGCCCTCGGCGGCCAACAGCTGCGCCGTTGCCGCGCCAATCCCCCGCCCCCCGCCGGTGATCAGCGCGACGCGACCCTTGAACCTCACTGCGTTTCCGTGTCGAAGGCGGCGCCTCCGTCTTTTCGTGGATCCGAGGCCCCGTGCAGGAAGCCGTCGCGCTCCGCCACGATCAGCTGCGGCCGGGCGAAGTAGGAGTCGTAGCTGAGCGTGCGGCGATTGACCTTGTAACCCAGCTTCTCCAAGCCTTCGCACACCACCGTCGGCACCCGCCCCTCCACCTGCACGACATCGCCCTGAAAATCGACCCGCGGTGCGCTCACCGCTTCGACTGGCGACATCTCGTGATCGATGACGTTGACCAGCGCCTGAAGCACGGCGGAGACGATTTTGGTCCCCCCGGGCGCGCCGACGCAAACGCGCAGCTTGCCGCGGTCGAAAACCATGGACGGCGTCATCATCGTCACCCGCGTTTTGCCGGGGCGGATCGAGTTCGGGGTTCCCGGCCGCGGGTCGAAGCAGTTCATGTAGTCGTTGTAGCCGAAACCAAGGCCGGGGGTGACGACTCCGCTGGCTGAGCCGAGGGTGTGGGTCAAGGAGACTGCATTGCCCGAGTCGTCGACGACACACACCTGTGTCGTCTCGGGTCGGTCGTGGGGCCGGCCGCCGGCCGCCACAACCTGGCGCGCCTTGGCCGCGTACTGCTTGTCGGCGAGAGCCCCGCTTGGGACGTCGACAAAGCGGGGATCGGCGATGTGGAGCTCACGGTCGGCCACCGCCCAGGCCATCGATTCGACCAGGAGCCGGGCCGCCTCGGTGCTGGGCCATCCCTGGGCGCCAAGGTCGAAGCCCTCGAGGAAGTTCAACATCTGCAGCAGGGTCAGGCCGCCGGCCGGCGGACCCGCAGCCACGATCTGCAAACCCCGGTACGTGCCGCGGATCGGCTCGGTCACGTTGACGGTGTAGCCGGCGAGGTCTTCTTTGGTGATGAAGCCGCCGTTCGCGATGAAGTCGGCCGCGATCTCCTCCGCGATCTCACCTTTGTAAAAGACATCCGGGCCTTTGGCGGCCAGCTGCTCGAGGGTTCGCGCGTAGTCGGCCTGCACCATCCGCTCACCGATCGCGTAGAGCTTGCCATCGTGCGTGTACAGCGCCTTCGCGGCCGGCGTGGCCTGGATGCGCTCCACGTTGGGGACCACGTCCGGGCCGTAGTCGGTCGTCCAGTAACCGTGCATGTAGCCCGAAACCGGAAAGCCGTCGCGCGCGATGGGAATCGCCGGCGCGATCGCCTGTTCCCACGTGATCGTGCCGAAGCGCGTGAGCGCCTCGTAGAGACCCGCAACCGTGCCGGGCACCCCGACCGACTGGTAACCGACGTCGTTGACCCAGCCCTCGAGCACGTACCCGTACCGATCGGCAGCCTCTCGGAGGAAGATGCCCTCCCACTGATCCTCGCGAACCCTGGAGCCGGCCGTCGCATAGAACTCCAGCAATGCGTCGCCGGTCTTCGGGCTGTGTACCACCATCACCCCGCACCCGCCGATGCCGCACATCTGCGGGTCGATCACGCCTTGCACGAATGCGCACGTGACCGCCGCGTCGATGGCGTTGCCGCCCTTGCGCATGACCTCGAGACCGGCCTCGGCGGCCGCGGGCTGCGGACAGACGATGATCGCCACGCGCCTAACTTAGATCAACTCGGCAGCGGCGGTGGTTCGCGCCCCGTTCAGAAATGTCGTCATGTGCGTGGCGGCCACTTCTTAATTCACTCCTGAGTGGATCGTTAAGAGACTGGGGTAGCGGCAAGAGGCCCGTCTGGAATTCGTTTGAACAGGCAAATGGAACACAGGTCGGCGCCAGCTCGAGTGAGGTCGGCCCGCTCGAGGATGCGGGGCCAATCGCTGGTCGAAGCAGCGATCTCTTTGCCCGTGGTGCTGCTTCTCGCGCTGGGAGTGACCGACATCGGGCGGGCCTTCTACTACCGCGAATCCGTCACCAATTCCACTCGCCAGGCGCTTCGTATGGCTGTGTCGTCGTATCAGCAGGCCACGGCAGACCTGGTATGCGCCGGCACGGGCGGTGGACCGACGGCGGTGACCGTGGTCTCTTCGATCCCTCCCGCCGGCGGCCCCATCGCGACCATCGCCAACCAGGCGGCTCTCGAAAGCTCGAGCGACGGAACACCCTCCGGATCGACGATCGCGGGCGCAACCATCAGCGTGACATTCCACTGTTTGAACAGCGCTGGCATCACCAACGCGACCGGCAACGGGGCGGGGCCGACGAACCCGGGTTCCGACTCGATCACCGCGACCATCACCAAGCGGGTGTCGGTCATAACGCCACTGCTCTGGCCAATCACGGGCACTTCGTTTCCGATCACCGTGACCTCCTCGCAGCGGGTTGAGTACTGATGGGCGTCAGGGTTCGCGCCCGGGGACGCCGCAGCCGCGGCCAGGCCCTGGTGGAGTTCGCCCTCGTATTTCCGTTCCTCTTCTTCCTGCTGGCGCTGAGCATCGACCTGTTTCGAGTTGACTGGGCCACCTCAACCGTGGCCGAGGCCGCTCGCCAGGGAGCTCGTCAGGCGGTGGCTAACGAGGACCCGTCCGACAACGCGTTCGGCCCCAGCGCCGGCGCGTGTTCCGGCACGACGCAGACGCCTTCCGCCAGCGGCAGCGGATGCCTCAAGACAGCGCGAATCTACGCCACGGTGACCTCGGTTCTCGGCGGATTCGGCCGCGGAGCGGCACTGTACGAGGTCTCCCCCGCAAGCTGCCCCAACCCGGCGGCCGGCGCGGTGTCGGTGTGCATCTTCCCAGGCGAGCAGGGCGCCGCCGGAACATACGCCGGGTGCGCCGCTGCGCGCTCCGCCCTTGGCCGCGACCCGCTGCCGGGCGAGCTCGGCTCACGCGTGGCGGAGTATCAAAACCCTCAGTACAAAGGCTGCTTCGAGATCGTCGTCACCGTGATCTACCGATACGACACCCTCGTTCCGTTCCTCGGCGGGGCGGCGCCGAATTTCCTGCGCATCGCGTCGTCGACGACGATGCTCGCGGAGTACTGAAACATGAGAAAGGCGCCCTCCGGCTCGCAGAAAGGACAAGCCATCCTCATCGCCGGCGCGATGCTGGTCGCGCTGACGGTGCTCGGCGTGGTGGTATTCGACGCCGGCCTCGGCATGACCGACCGTCGCAACCTCCAGGCTTACGCGGACGCGTCGGCGCTTGCCGGCTCGCGCTCCTACGGTCCCGGCGGCAACAAGGCCCACTGGGTGGCGATGCAGTACCTGGCAACGCCCCTCGGGTTTTCGCTCCCCACCGGGTCGTGTTCCAGCGTGGGGAGCTGTCCGGCAGGCAGCTATGCCGTCGCCGGTTACACGATCACCCTCATCGACTCGTGGCGCGTGAACGGGATCCTCAACTATCCAAGCGTGCTCGATGTCGTGATCTCACACGCACAGCCGAGCATCTTCGCGCGGATGATCGGCTTCAGCACGCTCACGATCGTCGCCTCAGCCCGCGCGACGGTGCCCGGGCCGCAATTCAACGGCGCGGCTTACGCGGTCGCCGCCGTCAGCGGGGACGCCATGATCAACGGTGGTGGGGCCGCCTACCAGACGGTCACCGGGCCGGTTTACGCATATGGTTCGTTCGGAGCCAACAACGGTCCCCACTCGACCGGCGTGCCGTCGGTCCAGACGAACTACGACGGAACTCCATGCAGCGGCAACCCGACCAATCGAGTCGACAATGGCGGCGGCGCCAACGGCCTCAATTACCACACCACCGACGGCAACACGATCCCTGACAACATCAACATCGCGCCGCCGACCAACTACGACAACGCATCGCCGATTCCTCCCCCGGGTGCCCCGACCTTCTTCTCAGCCGCAGCGGCGAAAGACGCCAGCGGCAACTGGATGCCAGGCATCTACAACGGCTTCGCACCCAGCGGCGGGACCATGAACGGCGGGGTGTACAAGATCATCAACTCCGCGAGTCTTGCTTTCGGCAGCATCACGAACACCATCCACACTGCTTCCGGCACTTCCGATCCTCTCGGTGCGGTGGCCATCGTCCTCGACGCGAGCGACACAGGCTCACTCGACATCAGCCAGGCCGTGCTCAACGGGCTGGACGACCTGAACCCGCCGAACTACACGGGCCAGCGTGACCCCATGGGCACGCACAACTTCGTGATCTGGGGCGGCAACGGCGTGAACGGATATACGGGAGGGATCACCATCGGACCGCACGCCGGGACTGACATGAGCGGGATCATCTACCTCCCGGAGAGCCCCTACGTCAGCGACGGCAACTCGAGCCCGCAGTTCGCGGGATCGCTCGTCGTGTCGAGCATGACCGTGCATGGTGGCGGCAACGGAGCTCAGGTGTTCCACTGGGTGTGCGGGCTCAACGCAGTCGCCGGCCAGCCGTACCAGGGAGGCCTGGTCCGCTAAGACCGAGACTCAGCCCGGCAGCTCGATCGTGAACGTGCTGCCCGTGCCCGGCTCGGTGTGCACCCGGAGCGTGCCGCCGTGGCGCTCCACCACGCGGCGGGCGATGGCCAGGCCGAGGCCGCTGCCTGAGTCGCTGCGCTGAAACCTCTCGAACAGGCGGGGCAGGCGCGCCTCATCGATGCCGGGACCGTTGTCGGTCACCGCGATCTCGGGCCCGGCCGTTCCGCGGCCGACACGCAGCTTCACCGCAGCGCCCCGCGGGCTGTATCGGACCGCGTTGTCGACGAGGTTGGCGACCGCCTCGCGGAGCAGGTCCCTGTCCGCGTTGACGCGGGCGGCCAGGTCGACCTCCGTGACCAGGCCCACCCCTGAGGTTCCGGCCTGCGCCGCGAATGCGCGCACAACGTCCGCGGTGAGCTCGGCGAGGTCGACGAGCTCGCGGCGGAGCGGCACGTCCTCATCCGCATGAGCAAGCGCCCGAAGGCGGCCGAGCATCCGCTTCATTCGCTCGGCCTCGGCGACGCTGTCGGCGACGGCATCGCCGGCCACCCCGCTGCGACTGGAGCGCCTGAGGATCGAGAGGTTGGTCATGATCGTTGCCAGCGGCGTCGCAACCTGGTGCGAGACGTCCGTCAGGAAGCGGCGCTGGGCGGCCAGGACCCCGGCCAGCTGCTGGTTGGCATCAGCCTGCGCCTTGATCGCCAGGTTCATGCGGTAGATCAAGGGCAGCACGATCAGCGGCAGCGGCGCCGCCAGTGGCGCTTCAACGGCGAGAAGGGTGAGGGTCACCGCGCAGGCGGCGAGGGTCAGCGAGGCGGGCCAGGTGGCCGACAAGGTCTTCTCCAGCGAATCCAGGTATGGACGGCTCCCATGCAGCGCACCGGGCAGAACCGCAAGCAGCAGGTTGACCGAGACGTACACGAGGCCGGCCGCGATGGTTCTCAGGTCCTGGGACGTGTCAATGTCGCGGCCGACGTTCCCGACAAGGGCTGCCAGCGAGGTGGCAACCAGAACCGTGCCGGCGTTGATCGCGGCTTCGATCCATGTGCGCCGGACCAGCCGGTTGGCGACCAGCACGCTGAGGCCGGCAAGCGCGGGCCCGATCCCGGCGGGCAGGAGCAGCGCGGCCACGAGGCACGGAAGCGCGCCCAGGTTGACCTTCTCCTGGGCTCCGATCTTGACGGGGAACCTCTCGGCGAGCAGGATGCCGGCGGCGCACAGGGGCAGAAGGGCCCAGCGCCAGGGTTGGGCTGCCACGAACCCTCCATGCAGGGCGGCCGCGACGGCGAGAAGCAGCCCCACGGCGGGTATCCCGACCACTGCGGCCCTCAGCGGGGACGGGAGTCCCGCGAACATGGGCCTGATGTCAGTGCTCAGCTCGTGGGCACGTCCAGCAAGAGGGTGACGGTCACGCCTCCCGTACCGTCCGCGGCGGCGCTGACCTGGTAGCGGTTGTCAGACGAGACAACATGAGCGTGGCTGATCGCCGCCGGCAAGTGGACGTGGACCGTGATATAGGTGCCACCCCTGCCATCCGCGGTGGCTACGGCATCGTCCGTCACCAGGTCCATGACATGCCTGTCGACGGGCGGGATGTAGATCATGTTGTTGACCGTCAGGTTGTGGCCGCCCTGCGTCACCACCTGGATCGGGGGATCCGACATGCACCAGACGACGTTGGCCGACGCGGCCGCCTGGCCGGCCCACAGCGCGATGGCCGTCACCGCCGTTCCGATCACCACAAACCTCTTCCTCATCTCCTCCGCTCCTCTTCCTATTCCGAGTTGAACCTGTAACCGATGGCGCGAACTGTCTGGATCAGGCGCGAGCCCCCGCCCGCCTCCAGCTTCTGACGGATCCGGGAAACGTGGACCTCCAGGGAGTTCGATTCAGGTCCGGTGGTGACCGCCCAAACCGCCTCCGCCAGCTGCTCGTAGGTGACGAGCTGGCCGCGGCTTCGGATCAGCGCCGCCAGGATGCGGAACTCGATGCCGGTCAGGCCGAGCTGGCGGCCGCCGCGCAAGGCCAGGCCTTCGCTCAGGTCGACCACCACGTCGCCGGCGACCAGGCGGGCGCCGCCTTTGCCGCGGTGGCGCCGGATCACGGCCTCGACCCGCGCCATCAGCTCTTCCAGGGCGAAAGGCTTGGCGACGTAATCGTCCGCCCCTGACTTGAGGCCCGCGATGCGGTCGCTGACCGAAGATCGAGCGCTGATTCCGACCAGAGCTGCGTCCGTCTCGGCGCGAAAGCTCTCGAAGATCTCGGGGCCGTCGTTGTCCGGCAGCATGAGATCCAGCAGAACGACGTCCGGGTTCCACTGGCGGACCAGCTCGAGCCCGCGGCTGGCCGAGTCGACCGATCGCACGTTGTAGCCTTCCTCGCCCAGGCCGGTGGCCACCGCGCGCGCCAGGCGCCGATCGTCCTCCACCAGAGCCACCTTCCATTTAATGGTCATGCGGACGGCAATTCTCCCACGGAAGTCCGTGGTTCACCCCGGCTATCCGTAACTCGCCCGCCAATCGAGCCGTTGCTACGCAGAATGGGCGTGAACCAAACCGGGGCTCCGGTGCCGCTGCGGCGGCTGCTGGTGGCGGCCGGATTGATCGCCGCCGTGCTCCTGCCCGGCGCGGTCACGCTGTGGGCTTCGACGCCCTCGACAGACGACATCCAGCAGCGCGTCAAAGAGGCGGCCGCTGCACACGGTGCGCCCGTGCTGGACCCGAAATCGGTGCCGGTGCTCCTGGCGGAGGCCGTGATCGCCACGGAAGATGAACGCTTCTACTCCCATCATGGGGTCGATTCCATCGGCCTCGGGCGTGCCCTCCTCTACGACGTGGCCAACGCCTGCCTGTGCCAGGGCGGCTCCACGATCACAGAGCAGCTGGTCAAGGACATCTACCTGGGAGGTTCGGACAGAGGTGTCAACAAGATCGACGACATGGTCCTGGCGCTCAAGGTCGAGCGGGTGATCGGCAAGCGGCAGATCATGGCCGACTACCTCAGCGAGATCACCACCGGCCTCGGCCGGTACGGCGTGGTCCAGGCGGCCTGCGCATATTTCCAGGCGCCGCTTGGAACCCTGACGATCGGGCAATACGCCCTCCTGGCCGGAGTCACCCAGGCGCCATCGGTCTACGACCCGACCGTCAATCCGGACCTCGCGGCGGCCCGGCGTTCGCAGGTGCTGGCGGCCATGCTCGCCGATCACTACGTCACGGCATCCCAGGCAGCCTCCGCGCGGCAGGAACCGGTCCTGGCCCTGGGTCCGGGGCGTCCCGGCTGCTCCTGAGCCGCCGGGGCTAGTTCATCCAGGCCATCGGCGAGGTCGCGTCGAAACCGTCGTTCGTGGTGACCTGGATCGGTCTGATGACGGGCGCGGGCGGCGTAGCCCGTGGGGAGGGCGTCGGCAGCGGGCCGTTGTGCGGTCCGCCCGGGGTTGGCGTCGGCACCGGCAGCGGGCTCGGAATGGGCGGCGCGTAGGCGTTCCGGGGCAGCCACCACAGCTGGAACGGGCCGTCGGCCACCCCCGGCGCCAGGAAGGCGATCCCAGAGCCGTCGGGCGCCCAGGTCGGCTGCGCCACCATCTGGTTGGTGACCACGTTCACGCGTGGACCGAGGGTTGACCCGTCCCAGCTTGCGATCGTCAGGAACGACACCTGCTGGACGTAGGTGCAGATCATCGCGATCTGCGTGCCGTCTGGTGAGATGGCCGGGTTGCGGCAGTCCTCCGATTGGTTGGTGAGCGCCCGACCCAAGGTGTTGGGCTTGCTCGCGAACCAGAGCTGCCCGGTCGGCCTCCCCAAGTCGTCGTACGTGTACTTCGTGTAGATGATGCCGCCCTGCACAGGGATCGGCTGGACGTCGCCGCCGGGGACCAGGTCCGTGTTCGTCCACGGCCGGGCCTGCCGGATCGTGCCCCCCACCGGCATCGCCCAGATGTCGAAGGTGATGAGCAGACAGCCGGTGCACTTTCCGCCGTCATAGGTCATCCACAGCGTCCCGCCGTCCGCGCTGAGGCGCGGGTAGTACGACCAGTGGTTCGAGCTGGGGTCGCGCATCCCGAGCCGCCCGGCGTTGGCGGTGAGCTGCCGGGTCGCGGTGCCGAAGCGGTTGAGCTCGTAGACGTCGGTGTAGTAGCCGAAGTTCTTGACGGCCAGAATGTTGCCATCGGGCGTCGCCGCGGGCTGGCTCCAACCCGCCTCGGGAGTGAGCTGATGGAAACGGCCTGAGCTGAGGCTGTACAGGGCGCCGGACTGCGCCACGTAGAGCGTGCCAGGAAGCACCAGGGCCTGCGGCCGCGGCGTGGCCGCCGTCGGCTTGGACGGGGGCACCGCGACCTTGGACTGCTTGCCCTCGAGCACCATGAAGCTCGCCACGGCCGTGAACACCATGAGCACGGACAACCCGATCGCGAGGATGGCTCTAGAGATCACGGGAACGTCTGATGCACCAGGGGCAGGATGAGGTTCCAATTCGCCACCACGCTGCCGTCTGGCCCTCCGCCATGCGTATACGGCGGCAGGAGCACGACCTGCGCGATCGAGCTCGGGTTGTCGAAGCTGGCGGCCAGGGGCACGAGCTGAGCCACCTTGTCGAGCCCGAAGCTCGTCTTCAGCTCGCCGCCCACGGCCGTGGCCAGGGCGGGAATGTCTTCGGGGGCCAGCTGCTTGGCTTTCTGCCGGATCGCCAGAAGAACCTGCTGCTGCCTCTGCGAGCGGCCGAAGTCGCTCTCGAGGTCGCCGTGCCGCGAGCGCACGTACTGCATGGCGTGAATCCCGTCGAGGTGTTGCGGACCCGGCAGCACCGCGATCCGCTGGTAGTCATAGGGGAAGCTGTTGAAGACGTCCTGGGGATAGAAGTCGTCCAGGACGGGGCTGCTGGTCACGACGTCGATCCCGCCTATGGCGTCGATCACCTTGATCAGGCCGAGCAACCCAACCCAGATGTAGTCATCGATGTGGACACCGAAATCCTGTTCGACCGTGGCGATCGCCGCGCCGGGGCCACCGTACGAGTAAGCGCCGTCGATCTTTCCGGAGCCGCCCACGGACAGGGGAACGTACAGGTCGCGCGGGATCGAGAGCATCGTCACCTGCTTGGTCGATGGGACGACCCTGATCAGGATCATCGACTGCGTCAGGACGTGATCGGAACTGAACTTCGAATCGTCGTCAGAACCAAGCAGAAGCACCGTGAACGCCCCGGTCACGGCTGGAACGGTGGACGGTGTGGGCGACGTGAGCAGCAGGGTGGGCGAAGGCGAGGCAATCTGCACGATCTTGCCCGTCGATTCGAATGCGGTGGCCGCCGCGGGCAGGAAGTAGGCGAATCCGCCCGACGCCGCCGAGAGGGCAACGGCGAGCACCGCGAGAAAGATGGTTCGTAAAGGGCTTAACCGCCGGCGTGATGCTCTGGCGCGGTGCCCCGGTCTGAGGCCGAGTGGCACGGGCGTGCATTGTACCGCGCGGTTCCGTATGTCTTGCAGGCGGACTCTGGCGAGTCCGTAGGGTTAGGAGGGAGGCTGCTCAGTGGTGAAGGGCGACCTGCACGGCCTTCACGACCAGCATCGCGATCGCCAGGACGAGGTAGCCGCTCAGGGTGAGCATGGCCATGCGCCTGCCAATCGACCACCGTGGCCGTTCCAGGAGCGCGATGCCCGGCATGCGCCAGTTTTCTTTTTCGGCCTGCGGCATCTTGGGCACGGGCTCTCCGTCGCGTTTGACGAGAAACCAGATCCCACCCACGACCAGCACGACCAGCAGAATCGACGCGAGAACGATCGTCAGCCGGCCCACGTCGACCGACTGAAAAACGGTCGAGATGACAAGGATCAGGGAGAGCACGAGCAGCACTCCGACGATCAAGCTCGCCACGCCGTTCAGCCACGGCCTGTTGACCCACGGCCCGAGGACCGCCCGGTCGTTGCATAGAAGGACGAGGAAGACGGTCGCGCTGGGCAACAGGATTCCGGCCAGAGCCTGCACCGCGGTGGTGATCAGACCGAGCGGGGCGTGAGGGATGAGGACGATCGCAGCGGCCAGCGCGACCATGCCGGCGTACGAACCGTAGAACAGCTTGGCTTCGCGGAAGCCGCGGTGCAGCGAGTGCCTGATGCCGAAGATGTCGCCGAACGCGTACGACGTCGCAAGCGTGACGGCGGAAGCGCCGACGATCGACGCATCGAAAAGCAGAATGGCGAAGATCGCGCCGACGAGCGGCCCGATATGGTGGCTGAGCGCGTTTGCCGTGCCCAGCGCGCCCAAAACCGGATCGAACTTGCCAGCGTCTGACGTGCCGTTGAAGGCTGAAGCCGTCGCGATCATGATCGCGGACGCGCCGATGACGACGACGAACGCCCCGAGTATGGTGTCGGCCTTCTCGTATTCGAGCCACTTCGGGGTGATGCGCTTGTCGATCACGTTGGATTGCTGAAAAAAGAGCTGCCAGGGCGCGACCGTTGTGCCGACGATCGCGATCACCAGGAGGACGGCGTCCGAGGTGAAGCCGCCCCGGATGCCCGGCACCACGAAACCTTTGAGCGCCGCCGCAGGGTCGGGATGGCTGAGGATGGCGAGCGGCAGGACCAGCAGGCTGGCGCCGACGAACACGAACATGGCCCGCTCCCAGCGCCGAAAGTTGCCCGAGATTGTGATGCCGATGAGAATCGCGGCGGCGATCGGCACGACGAGGTAGGGGCTCAACCCGAAGTACCGTCCGGCGAGGCTCACGCCGATGAACTCCGTGCTGATGGTCAGGAAATTGAGCAGGAACAGGTCGCCGACCGAGAACCAGCCCCAGAACCGGCCGAATCGTTCTTTGATGAGGCGGGCATGGCCCACGCCGCTGACGGCACCCAACCTCACCACCATCTCCTGGTTGACGATCAGGACTGGGATCAGCAGCAGCAGCGTCCACAGCAGCGAGTAGCCAAAGTTCTGACCTGCCTGGGCATAGGTCGAGACCCCGCCGGCGTCGTTGTCGCCAACCATGACGATGATCCCGGGCCCGACGATCGCTGAAAGCGTGAGCAGCCGTCGGCGCCACGTGCGGCGCGGTGCGACGTCGTTGAGCCGGATGGTTCCGAAAGCCCCATGGATGTCGCCGACGTGCGCTTCGTCGAGGACGGCCGATGTGGGCGTCAAGCGCGAGTCCTTCTCAGTTGGCTCGCGCCCAGACACTACCCTGTCAGACCCCGGTGCTGGCTTCGATGCGAGTGCGCCAGTCCTCGGGGACCAGGGCCTCCATCACGTCGTCGACCGAGATCGCCCCGATCAGGTTGCCTGCGTTATCGGTCACGCCAAGGGCGGTGAGGTTGTAGTCGGCCATCATCAGCGTCACGTCCGCCAGGTCGGCGCCCGTGCCCACCTTGCAGTTGACGAGGCTGAGCTCATCCATCTTGCGGTCGCGCGCATTGCGCACGAGGTCGACCACCGCAACGCTTCCGATATAGCGGCCGTCATCTTCCATCACGAAGACCGTGTTGAGCAGCTGGTGTGGCGCCTTGTCGTCGACGCGCACGGCCTCGAGCGCCATGTCGACGGTCGTGGCGCGCGTCACCCAGACGTAGTCCGGGCTCATCATCCCGCCCGCGGTCGTCGGGTGGTACTGCAGCAGCTTGCGCAGCTTGTGCTGCTGGCCGGGAGACATTTGGTTGAGCACTGGCAGCCGCCGGTCCTGGTCCAGCTCGCCAAGCAGGTCGGCCGCGTCATCCGGCGCCATCCGATCAAGCACTCGCGCGGCCTCCTCATTGGACATCGACCTGAGGAACTCGACCTGGTGCTCGATGTCCAGCTCCTCGAAGATGTCGGCCGTGAGCTCCACGTCGCCCTCGACCGCGTTGATGATCTCCTCGCCCTCTTCATGCGATGCCCCCTCGACGATGTCGGCGATCTGTGCCGGGTGAAGGCGGCGCAAGCGCTGGAGCGGCATCAACAGCTTGGCGGTCGGCACGTGGCCGACAAATGGCTGGACATCCTTCCAGTCGAGCGTCGCGTGGCGGCGGAGATCGGGGCGCCCGCGCCGCGGCACGAGGCGGCGGAGCATGGCCTGCGGGCTGCGATCGATGCCGTGCAGAATCCAGCCGTCCTCGGTCGGCGCCAGCACGAGGTCGTGGGCCTGGACGATGCGTCCGCGCGCGACGTCGACGAGATGGCGGCCCAAAACGTCGGCGGCGAGCAGCACCTCGCCGGGACGGCGTTGGAACGGCGCTGTCTGCACGGCGTGGGTGTTGAGCCGGATTCCGGTCGGATCGAGCTTGTCCACGAGCTCGCGGCCGATGAAGACGTCCTGGGCCCCGATTCGCACCTTCAGCCCGGTGACCGGCGGGTAACCGCCTTCGGCGATTTTGACGATGAAGTCCTCGACGCGACCGACCTGCGCGCCATCCGGGCTCAGGACCGGGCTGTGCAGCAGCTGCGTGACCATGATCCGGCGTTTCTCACGGCCCGTCCTCGGCGTGTCCGCGTTTCCATTGCGCCCTGTGTCACTCATCGTTTTCCTCTCATGCCCCCAACCGTGTGAACTGCCGTCAATTATGGCTTTCGGACCGATGGCCTCGACTCGCGAGGCGAACCTCCGTCGAGCGGGCTCAGGCGTCCCTGCAGCCTGTGTCGCTACGATCGCCTGGATGAGCCAGCGCGTGCAGACCTATCGCGAGGAGCTTCGCGGGCTCAAGAGCTGGGAGCCGTACTTGAGGAGGCACTCGGGGCTGCCCGGCCCTCGCGCCAACCTCGAGCTGGTCGCCGCCGTGGCGGAGGAAGCGGACGCGGACCGGCTCTGGCGCCTCTCGGCGTCGAGCGACGAATTCCTCGCGCTGTGCGGAACGGCCGGCCTGGGGCGAATCGCCCTGATGGAGCCGGAGACGGTTATGACATGGCTCCGAGAGCTCGCCGCGGACCCTCGCTGGCGCGTGCGCGAAGGCGTTGCTCTGGCGCTCCAGCGATTCGGCCGTGAAGACATGGACCGTCTTCTGGCCGAGATGAAAATATGGGCGGGCGACGCTCCCTTCGTCCAGAGGGCGGCCGCCGCCGCCCTGTGCGAGCCGGCTCTCCTGGAAAGGACCGAGGTTGCGGTCGAAGTCCTGGTGATCCTCGACCGGATCACGAAATCGATGGGCGCCGAGGCCGACCGCAAAAACGAAGGCTTTCGAGCCCTTCGCAAGACGCTCGGCTACTGCTGGAGCGTGGCCGCGGCAGCCGCGCCTCAGAACGCGAGCCCGTACATTCAAAAGTGGCTGCAGTCGACCGACAAGGACATCGCTTGGGTCATGAAGAGCAACCTCAGCAAGGCCCGCATGGCGGGTTTCGACGGCGGCGCCGCGCCGGCCCAAATTCGGACCACTGGCAAGGCAGCGACCTCAGCCCGCCCCAACGCGGCCGCGCCGAGACGGCGCGCAAAACCTGAAACGCCCGCCGCCAAGCCGCCCGCGAGCCATGCCTAACCCCGCTTCGCGCATCATGAGAGTTGGTCTCAAGCGATGACGAGCCCCCATGGCGACCTCAGCGCCGGCGCCGACGTCCCCGATGTGACACGCGCGCAACCTCTCGACGCCGAAGAGCTTCGGTTGATCAATGCGTACTGGCGCGCCGCCAACTATCTGTCCGCCGGCCAGATCTACCTGCTGGACAACCCCCTTCTCGAGCGCCCGCTGACGCTGGCGGACATCAAGCCTCGGCTCCTCGGCCATTGGGGGACGACGCCGGGGCTGAATTTCATCTACGCCCACGCGAACCGGGTCATCACGAAGCGCGACCTGGATGCGATCTACATCATGGGCCCGGGCCATGGCGGCCCCGCCGGAGTCGCTAACGCCTATCTCGAAGGCACGTACAGCGAGTTCTATCCAGAGATCACGATGGACTCGGTCGGGATGCGCAAGCTGTTCCGGCAGTTCTCCTTCCCGGGCGGCATCCCGAGCCACAACGCCCCTGAGACACCGGGCTCGATTCACGAAGGGGGCGAGCTGGGCTATGCGCTCGTCCACGCCTACGGCGCGGCGTTCGACAACCCGGGCCTGGTCGTTTTCGGAATCGTGGGTGACGGAGAGGCGGAGACGGGGCCGCTCGCGGCAAGCTGGCATTCCAACAAGTTTCTGAACCCGGTGAGGGACGGCGCGGTGATCCCGATCCTGCATCTCAACGGCTACAAGATCGCCAACCCGACCGTGCTCGCACGCATCACGGAAACCGAGTTGACCGAG
>DASXBJ010000084.1:0-17435 GCA_036491755.1 Candidatus Dormiibacterota bacterium | reverse complement strand
GGCAGAGCTCTCGCCCGCCAGGTATCGCATGATGCCGGCGGTCTCGCAGACCGGGCAGTGCGACGTGGGGAGGATGCCGATCACGCCGCAGCCGAGTGAGAGTCCGAGTGCACGCAGCGCTTGAGGATCCAGCGGCAAGCCCTGTGCTTGCTCCGCGTCGATCCAGGCGCCGAAGTAGCCGCCCAAAAGAACGGCGCGCGCCGGTTCCGGCGTGCCGCCCGCCCAAGCGATGGCCTGCCCGATCGTCGTGGTCGTCTCGACCTCGAGGACCCCGGTGTGCTTGACGCCGCCCGCCATCGTGACGAGGATGGTGCCGGTCGGCCGGCCGGATCTCGCGATGAGCGCGACATGGGCAAGTGTTTCGACGTTCTGGACCAGCGCGGGCGCTGCCGGCGAGTTGGTCGGCAGCGCGACTCCGGAGGTCACAAATCCCACCGCCGCATTCGAGTCGCCGGCGACGTAGCGTGCCGGGGCCGGCAGCGTACGGAAGCTTCTGCGCTCCGATTCCGGCCTTTCCAACAGCGCGCGCTCCATTGCTGCACGCGCCGCGACGTGGTTCTCGCCGAGGTATAGGACGATCTCCTTGGCCCGCACCGCGCGCGCGGCGAGCAGGGCGCCATCGAGCACGAGGTGAGGGCGGGTCGACATGAGGAGGCGGTCCTTCTTGCTGTGCGGCTCACCCTCGGCGCCGTTGACGACCAGGACCTCTGGACGCCGTGCCGCCGCCGCTCGCCATTTGACGCCGACGGGAAAACCCGCGCCTCCGCGACCGGTCAGGCCGCTGCGCTCAATCGTATCGATGAGGTCTCTGCCCGTCTGCGGAAGCGGACCCAGCCGGGTGGCGTGCGCAGAGAACGACTCAGGGCCGGCATTCAGCGCGGGGCCGGAGAGCAGGCGTTGGCCGCTCACGGCAGCTCACGCTTCTGCACCGAGCCGCGAAACGTCGCCTGCGGCGCGTGCAGTGGATTGACCGGGCGGGCCAGCAGGCGCCACGCGGCCACGATCAGCACCGCGCCGACGCAGAGCCCGGCCAGGACGATGAACCACGCGGCCCAAACATCTGTCCCGGTGCCGAATCCGTGCACGACGGCCACGGGCCACGAGCCGTAGGCGAGCCAGTGCACCGCGCGCCACGCGCGATGGCCGAGGAAGCCCCGCACAAGGCTGGTGATCACGATGGCGAGCAGCAGCTCGAAGGCGATGGCGCCCAGGCCGAGCCAGAACGTCCGGTAGTAGGACGTGAAGGGGATCAGGGCGCCCCAGCCCAGGTGGGTGAAGGGATCGACGACCGCGGTCACGATGTGCAGGACCAGGAACACCACCGCGGTCAGGGCCAGGTTCCGGTGGAGTCCCGTGGTGAGAAATCGGGGCCAGCCGGTCGCCTGGACGCGCATCGTCGACAGGAGGCCGAGGATGACGACGCCGCTCAGGAGCACCAGGGAGACGGCGCCCGCTCCGCGAGTGACGTACCACAGAAACGTGTCGGACACGGAATTTAGGGGTGAGAGCCGCCCGAGACGGCCACGCCGGACCCGGACGTCGTCGAGCTCACGCCACTGGACGCCTGGAGCGAGGAGCTCGAGGAGCTCGAGGACGTCGACGTGGTGGAGCCGGTTCCTGTCGAGCTGCCGGCGGTGGTGTTGGCGGCCGCCGACGTCCCGGGGATCGTGGCGGCGCTCACCACGGCCAGCACGCCCACGCTGGCGAAGGCGCCGACCGCCACCCCGGCGGTGAGCCGGTTGAGCGTCCGCATTGCGGCGTCCCGGGCGTTCGTCCTGGCTTCCTTTGCGTCGTAGGTCATGGCTTGCATTGTGGGCAGCACCTCTGAACCCAGGCTCAGAGCCACCTGAGAATTGCCTGAGAGGTGTCTACCCACATACATCGATAGAACGAGGGCCGGCGCAGTTGGTATCGCCGGCTGAATAGACTTCAAGGTGTCGCCCTCGTAGCTCAGGGGATAGAGCAGGACGGTCCTAACGTCAAGGTCGGGGGTTCGATTCCCTCCGGGGGCACCACGTCGACAGGGGCACCTCGTGGTCTCATCCGGCGGCCAAATGGTTGATCGGCCGGGCGGGGGTCAGCTCATCCGGCGGCCAAATGGTTGATCTGCCGGGCCACCCTGGCCCGACGCCGAATCTAGCCTGCCCAGTTGGTCCCGGGTACCGGCAGGAAGGGCATCGGGTCGACGACCTTGTTGTTGACGCGAAGCTCGAAGTGCAGATGGGGGCCGGTCGAATAGCCGGTCGAGCCCTCGCGGCCGATCTGCTCCCCGCGGGCCACGTGGTCTCCGACCAGGACCTGCGTGGCGAGAAGGTGTCCGTAGAGAGTCTCGACCCCCCCGCCGTGGGCGACGATGATGTAGTTGCCATAACCGACCGCGGTGTGGCCGACCGCGACGACCACCCCGCTCGCGGCTGCCATCACGGACGCACCCAGGGGCGCCGCCATGTCGATACCCGTGTGGAAGTGCTTATAGCCTTCAAGCGGCGGCTCCAGGACCAGGGTCGACGGCCCGAATCCCTGGGTGACCTGGAAAGCGGACATCGGCCACGAGAGAGCCAGGCCGGCGATGGCGGTCCCGAGCGGCAGCTGGTGCTCGATCAAGGCCAGGCCGGCTCCCACCTGGGCCTGGCTCCAGGCCTGCTGGTACGACCGCGCGACGAGATCCTGCTCCTGGCTTTCCAGGAGCTGGGCCAGAGTCGCCGTGACGTCCGGTGTCTGATCGGTCAGGCTCGTCTGGGCATCCTGGAGCTGGCTGACGAGGTCCGCCAGCTGGCTGCTCGTGTCGTTCTGCTGGTTCATGACGTCGTCGAGGGACGTCAGGTTGGAGACCAGCACATCGTGGGTGGCGTTCTCCCTGTCCAGCTCATCCTGCCGGGCCTGCCTTTCGACCTGCAGCTTGGCCAGGTCCGCCTCGAGCTGAGCCTGCAGGGCGTGCACGCGCTGGCCCGCCACGACGAGGTCTGAGGTCGCCAGCAGAGCGTCCTTGAGGTTGCCGGTCCGCGCGATCAAGATCCAGAAGGAGTCCGGCTGCCGGTAGATCGCTCGGGCCATCACCGAGAGCTGCTCCTTCTCGACATCGATTCGAGCCTGCGTGTCGGCGATCTGCGAATCGAGCTGGGCGATCTGGTCCTGGAGGTTGGCGATCAAGGCCTCCTCCTTGGCGATCTGATTGGTCAGCAGCTGCTCCTCGGCGGCCGACTGGTCGAGTGCAACCGAAAGGCGCTGCTGGGCGTCGAGCGCCTTCGCCATGTCGCCGCCCAGCCGGGTTTTCAGCTGGTCGTAAGCGCTCTGTGTGGTGGCGTCGCATGTGACGCGCGCAGCCGAGGCGGTGCTCGACGAGCACGTGGTCGGCGTGTCGGCGGCCGCGTTTCCCGACTGGAACGCGAACAGCGCCCCGGCGACCGCCAGCGCGCCGAGCGTCCTCCTCACGCGCGAATCCGCCGGAATCCAAGCATCGCGGTGCCGGAGCCGAGCAGCAGGCCCGCGACGATCAGTGCGGCGATCACATACTGGACCGAGGTGGCGTCGACGCCAGGAAGCACCTGCGCATACGTGGCTGCCTCGAAGCGGAACGCCAGCAGCCAGACCCCGGCGACCACTGCCGCCGCCAGTGCTCCGGCGAGCGCGCCGGTCATCAGGCCCTCGACCACGAACGGCCCGCGCAGCATCCAGCCCCGGGCTCCCAGAAGACGGATGACCGCGACCTCATCGCGCCGGGCAGCCGCGACGCCTCGCATCGAGTTGGCGATCACCGCATAGGCGATGAGTGCGAACAGAAGAAGGATGCCGAGGCCGACGCCGCCGGCGACGAGCGCCACGTGGCGAAGGCGCGAGTACGTGTTGGGGTCGTAGGAGGTCGGGTAGGAAGGATCGACCGCCGGGTCGCCGCTCACCGAGCTCGCGACGGCGCCGACCTGGGTGACCATCCGCACGCGCACATCGAGACTCTCCGGAAACGGATTGCTCGAGCTCAAGCTCGCCAGGTTGTCGAGCCCCGGCCTGCTCGCGGCCTCCGCCATCGCCTGCGCCGGGCTGATGTCGGTCACCGACAGGACCCGAGGATCGGCCGCCAGCTTCGCCTTCAAAGCCGAGACAGCGTCAGGTGACGCGGTGGACGCTATGTATATCCGCACCAGGGAGGCCTCGGCGGCCTGCTGCGCGGCGACGCCCTTCAGCGCCAGTCCGACCACCGCCAGCGTGCCGCAGAGAACCAGGAGGAGGGCGATGGTTCCGAGGACGGGTGTCGTCATCTTCACGTCACGGCTCCAGCTGCGCAGCCCGCCGAGGATGACGATCCGGTAGCTGTTGGCGGCCAGCGCCACCTGCCTTCTCCACCACGGCAGGATGGCTGCCTTCGCGGCTGGTTTCGCCGGCCGCTCGCGGCCGGGAATCACCAATCGCCACAGGGGACGGGCCAGCACCGCGGTGCTGCTCAGGGCGTGGCCGCCGGCGTTCCCATTGGAGTGGCCATTGCCGTGCCCGTTCGAGTGGCCATTTCCGTTCGCGTTGCCGTTGCCGTTGGCGTACCCATGGGCGGCGCCGTTCTGCCCGTTCCGCTTCGCCGCCTTGCTTGAGCCGTTGACCAATACCTTTGCGCTGGGGAGCTGAAGGATCCGCGCCGCGGGAAATGTGTGGTGATGCGTGGCCACGATCACGGCCACCCCGCTCGCGGCCGCGTCCTCGAGCATCTTCTTCACGATCGCTGCGTTGGCGTCGTCGAGCGCGGTCAGCGGCTCGTCGGCGAGGAGGATCCGTGGCCTGGAAGCCAGCGCTCGGGCGATTGCGACGCGCTGCCGTTCGCCGGCGGACAGCTGGTGCGGGTAGGAGCGGCCCTTGCGGGCGAGCTTCAGCGACTCCAGGGCCACCAGCGCGCGATCTTTGATTGTGCGCAGGGGGAGCTGAGGGTCACGCAGCTGCAGGGCGAACACCAGGTTCTCGAAGGCGTTGAGGCGGGGCAGGAGACGCTGCTCCTGGAAGATGAAAGCCACCTCTCGCCGAACCCGGCCCAGGCCTCTTCGCCACCACCGATGCACTCCCCGGCCGCCGACCCAGACCTGGCCGGCGTTGGGCCGCATCTGGCCATGGACCAATCGCAAAAGGGTGGTCTTGCCAGAGCCGCTGGGTCCCGTCACCTCGACCAGCTCGCCTGCGGCGACGGTGAGGTTCACATCCTTCAGCACAGTGCTGCGCCCGAACGTCTTGGAGACCTGAGCGAGCTTGACCAGAGGCGCCTGACCGACGGCGAGCCTGTTCGCGGGACGATCCCCGTTCGTCCCGACTTTTCCGTGCACCCCGTTGACGGCTGAACCGTTGGTCGGGCTGCGCTTTCGGCCAGAGGTAACTGGTCGGCTACCCACCCTTGCGAACCAGATTAGCCGATACCCGGCCACGGAACGGTAACTATGCCTCGAGCCTGTGATCTGGCTGGGAGACGCCCATGAATTTGGATCTCCCGATGCGGTTCTCTCTCGCGAAGGCCTCGAAAAGCGATCAGGGGCACGCGGTCAGCGCCAGCTGCGCAGGCGCCACCGTGATGGAGAAGCTTCCGCCGGACGGGGACGCTGTGAGAAGGCGTCCACCGTTGGGCGCTGGGCTGACCGACAGCTGGACCGCTCCGGAAGCCGAGGCCGTACCGGTGACCTCCGGCGGGATGCCGATGATGGTCGGCGCATCGCTCGCCCGGCCGCTGGCGGCGAAAGAGAATGCGCCGGTCTGAGGGTCGTAGTGGTAGATCGGCGCTGGGTCGGCGGACGCGCGCGGGTAAGGACTGGCCAACAGCCTTTCCCTGGAGGCGCGCAAGCAGCCGCTCGATGCCGCTGGAGAGCCGGAGGCCGGAGGATCGAACATTCCCCAGCTGTTGGCCTTGCTGCCGTTCTCCTTCCAGGTCCAGAACGCGAACCCGACGTCATGCCGCTCCTGCTCCGCGAGCTGGCTGGCCAGGTCGAACGAATCCCACGATTGACCGTTGCCAAATTCCGCCACGAACAGAGCGGCGTTCATGGCCCGCGCCTCCCGGCCGGCGAGGTAGTAGCTCTGGTCGAAGCCGCCCCACGGATAGGAGGCCTTGTCGGCAGGCTGGCCCGCGAGCGCGTCAAACGTGTAGATGTGCGTATACGCGTGCATGGCAAGGACCACGTTGGGATATGAGCTCACCGGCAGACCGAGGTGGGTGGGAAAGTCCGTCACCTCCCGCAGCAGCCCGGTGTCAAGGAAGACCAGGTGGTGGAGGTCGTGCACGCCAAGGTCCGGGTAGCCGCAGGCGGCGGGCATGAAAAAGCCGGTCCAGCACGGCAATCCATCGCGCACGCCGGTGATCGCATCGATGATCCGGCGATAAAAGGGAAAGAGCAGGAGGTCGTCGAAACCCGGAGGCAGGTTCCAGCCGGGCCAGGGCTCGTTGAACAGGCTGTAGCCGGCCACCGTGCTGTCGTCCTTGAACCGCTGGGCGAGGACCGAGACGGTCGAGATGTACTCATCCTGAATGCCTCCCCGGTCGTACCAGAAGTTGGTCGCAGCCTCGAAGACCGCCGGGTTGACCTCGCGCTGGTGGGCGAACACGCGTGAGGGAAAGCCGTCGGTGATGGTTGCCCATCGGGGGGCGCCGCTCAGGTAGGACAGGTCCACATTTGGCCCGGGACCGACGTAGCGCGAGTAGGCGTTCTGATGCATGTCGAGGATCACGTACAGGCCGTCGGCCTTCGCCCAGCTCACGACTTGCGCGATGCGGGCGACGTACGTGTCGCTGAACTGCCCTCTCTCGGGTTCGAGCAGGCTCCACGACAGCGGCAAGCGCACCGAGTTGAAACCCAGCCGCGCCATGGCGTCGATGTCGGCCCGGCACAGCGGCGGATATCGACTGGATTGGGAGTTGGCCGGGCACGAGCCATTCGCGTAGGCGGCAGGGTCGATGGGGTAAACGGGCGGGACGTCCGGCTGCGACTGGTTGGTGCCGGTCCAGAAATCGATCATGCCTGCCGGGATCGCTCCGTGCAGCAGCACCATCCGCCCCTGATCGTCGGCGATGTAGGGCGTCGAGGTGGAAGGGTGCGCCACGTGCAGCCATGGCAGGCCGCCGCCGGCCGGAATCGACGGCTGGGAGGGCGCAGGTGTCAGCCGGACGACCATCGAAACCGCGATGGCGCCCGGATACGTCAGGACCGCGATGACAACGACGACAACGAACGCGACCGGGACTGCGAACCTCATGACGCGACGAACCAGTAAGCGGTGCCCAGGATGAGGAACACGATCGCGATGCCTCCGGCCACGAGCCCCACCAGGGCGGATCGCTCACCCGTCAGGTTGCCAGGCCCCGAACGAATGCGATAGAGAGATTCGGCTCCGGCCCAGATCGCGAACGGAGCCAGGAGCCCGAAGACCAGGCTCAGCAAACCCAGGACGAGCGCCCGGGTGGCCGATCGTTCCCGCGTCACCGTGTGTCCCGGGATCTCTGTCCCGGGTCGGTCACCAGAACCGGCCGCCTCCAAGCAACAGATAAAGGATGGGGCCGATGCCCCAGAAGAAGCTGATGATGATCCAA
Source organism: Candidatus Dormiibacterota bacterium (assembly GCA_036491755.1). Lineage (GTDB taxonomy): Bacteria > Chloroflexota > Dormibacteria > Dormibacterales > Dormibacteraceae > DASXBJ01. The sequence goes on along the minus strand of DASXBJ010000084.1, from coordinate 9,892 downwards.
AGGACCTTTGAGAGCCCGCTCATGTCGGTGCGGTTCACGATGTTGACCACGCACAGCACAAAGGCGATGGGGTGCAGGAAGATCGCCATCAGGACCTCGACGAGGAACTTGAGCATGATCTTAGTTTCGCGCCTGGCTAGGGTTTTTGGCGAGGGCTCGCAGCGGGCTGTCGATTCGCGGCCAGCCTCCTGCCGGCGAAAAGGTGCCGTCCTCGGCCTGCTCGTAAGTCGCCTTCAGCCGTCCGCGCGCGACATGCGTCAAGGCGTCGAGAAACCGGTCGACCTCGCCATCGGTGTTGTACGGGGCGAGGCTCGCGCGCACGGCGCCCGGCAGGGCGCTGCGGTGCCCTGCGTTGACGTCGGCTTCGACGCCGTGTACCTGTTGCCTGTTCATGTGGAGCAGCTGAAACACGTATGGATTGGCGCAGAAGCAGCCGTGACGGACGGCGATGCCCCATTCGTGGCTCAGCGCGGCCGCGACCAGGCCGTGATGCATGCCGTCGACTACGAAGCTCGTGAGGCTGAGGCGCCCGGCCCCCGTCGGATCTGTCAAGCCTCCCAGGACGCTGACGCCGGGCACCGCGTGCAAGCCGCCGGCCAGGCGCTCGCCCAGCGCCTCTTCGTATTCCAGCATATCGTCGAAACCAAGCTCCAGCAGCGTGTCGATCGCCACCCCGAGTGCGACCGCTCCGATGACGTTCGGCGAGCCCGCCTCCTCTCGGTCCGGCAGGTCGGCCCAGACCGTGTCATCCCAGGTGACGATGTTGATCGCCCCACCTCCCATCACCTCCGGGGCTCCGGCAAAGAAGTCGCGCGGCGCGACCAGGACGCCGGCCCCGTAAGGGGCGTACATCTTGTGGCCTGACAGCGAAACGAAGTCGAGATGACCCGGGTCGCTCGCCGGCCGGACGTCGACGCGGTGGTGGGGAGCCAGCTGTGCGGCGTCAACCGAGATGCGAGCACCGTGCTTGTGGGCCAGCTCGGCCAGCTCGTGAATGGGGCTTACGAAACCTGTCACGTTCGATGCGCCGCAGACGGCGACCAGGCCGATCCTGCCCTCGCCGGCCCGAAGGGCGTGCTCGATTGCGTCGACGTCGATGTGGCCGTCTTCGGACAGGCCGACCATGAGGTGGCCGCTGCGGTGCCTCCACGGCAGCAGGTCGGCGTGGTGCTCCATCTCGGTGACAAGAACCTGGCGGCCGTTGAGGCGAGCCTCTTCGGCCGCGATCCGGTTCAGGGCGTCGGTCGTGCCCTTGACGAAGATCACGACCTGCGATCGCCTGTCCACGCCAAGGAAATCGGCCACCACCTCGCGGGCCTGCTCGTAGGCCTCGGTCGCGAGTCGCGACTTGTAGCCGGTGCCGCGGTGCACGCTCGAGTACAGGTCGGAAAATCCATTCACCGCGTCGCGCACCCGCTTCAGCGGCGGCGTGCTGGCGGCATTGTCGAAGTTGACGCCGGTGACCGTTCCGCCACCGAGGACAGGCACCGGAAGCTCAACCCCGGCAAAGTGCTCGCGCCATTGACCAGTGTGTGGTGAAGCCACTGCTGGAAGACTAACTCGCCCCGACGAGATGGGCATGCGAGGCTCGACCATGTTCCAAGTACACAAGTGAACGGTCTATAAATAGTGTTCTTGACACGAGGTGGGGCGTGAAAAGCAAACGTACCCTGAAACAGGTGGCCCAGGTCGCGGCGGTAGGCCGGGATTCCAGCCTCGCCGCTCGCGAGCTGAGCTTCCTGGTGCGGCTGGCCCAGGCGGCTGCCTCGACCCAGCGCCCCGACGAGCTCCTGGACCTCATCATCCGCGAGACCACCTCCGCCCTTGGGACCAACGTGTGCTCGCTCTACCTGATGACGCCTCCGGGCCGCGAGCTCCTGCTCACTGCCACCAACGGCCTGAACGAGAACATGATCGGCAAGGTCGTGATGCGGGTCGGCGAGGGCATCACGGGCTGGGTCGCCGACACGCGGCGGCCGGCCGTCGTGGCCGACGTCAGCCAGGAGCCCCACTGGAAATGGGTCCCGGGACTTGACGAGGACCGCTTCCGCTCGATGCTGTCGGTGCCCATCGAGTCGGGGCCGCGTCTGGTCGGCGTCATCAACGTGCAGAGCACCGAGAAGCGCGACTTCAACTCGGGTGATATCGACTTTCTGCGCGCCATCGCGGCCCAGGTCGCGGGCATCCTCGAGCGGAGCGAGCTGCAGCGGCGCACGGAGGTCCAGCTCGACGAGATCCGGCTGTCGCACGACATCCACGAGCGCTTTACGAAGCTGTCCCTGGAAGGCGCGGGCATCCAAGCCATCCTCGAAGCGGTCGGCTCGCTCGCGGGCGGCCGTGCAGCGCTGTACTCGTCCGACGGTTACCGGGTGCGCGGGGCGGGCGAGGCGTCCGACGGCATGCCTGCTCGAATCCACGTGCCCAATCCGCTGGCGCAGGCCGGAGCAAGAGAGGTGAGGATAAACGTAGGTCGCCCAGCGCGCGAGCTGGACCTGGTGCCGGTCCGTGCGGGTTCGGACATCCTCGGGCTGCTGGCGGTCGCTGTCGACGAGAAGACCATCGACTCCGAGGGCAGGCGGCGCGCGCTGGAGCATGGATCGACGGTCCTGGCGCTCGAGCTGTCGAAAGAGCGGGCGGCGGCCGAGGTGGAGCGCCGGCTGCGCGGCGACCTGGTCGAAGAGGTCCTGGCGGGCGGCCTGGAGGCGGACGAGGCCGAACGTGTCGCCCGACAGGCGGAACGCCTGGGCCACCGTCTGCCCCAGCGGGCGTGGGTGGTCGTCCTGGAACCCGACGAGGACCAGACGGAGGCCGCGCTCGGCGCGCGAGGGCAGCAGGACCGGCTAGACGGCGCGCTGGCAGGGCTGATTCGCTCCCGTCTCCCCGGGGCGCTCACGCTGGTGAGAACGGCGTCTGCTGTGTTCCTCGTCCCCGACGAGATCGCCGCCGACCTGGCGACCATCGAGAAGCTCGCGGGCCAGATCCTCGCCGCTGCGGCGCCTGTCATGAAGCCGGGCACGGCATCCGTCGGGATCGGCAACCTGGCCAACGGCGTCAGCGAGCTCGCGCGCTCGCACATAGAGGCCCGGCAGGCGCTTCGCCTGACGCGGCGTGCCGGCGGCCGTGCTCGCGTGGCCTCCTACCGATCTCTCGGCGCGTTCCGGCTGCTGCTCGAGGTGCAGAGCCCTGACGCGCTTCGCCGCTTCGTCGATGAGCTGCTGGGAACCCTGCTCATATACGCCCAGTCGCGCGACACGCCCTTGCTCGAGACGCTCGAAGCGCTGTCCGCGGCACGCTGGGTGCGCCGCGCCGCCGCCCGGCACCTGGGCATTCACATCAACTCGATGTCATACCGCGTCGAGCGCATCGAGGCCCTCACAGGGCTGCAGCTCGACGACCCGGAGACGCGAGTCGCGATCTCGATCGCCCTGCGCGCCCGCGCCATGCTCGGCATGTAGTTCAGGGCTTCGGAGTAGCTCCTAGGCGTCGCGTCGCATACTCGAGTTGGCGTAGCAGGGGCGGCCGGATTTATTCCGGCCGCGTCTTCTTGCTCTTGCAGTCCCCCAAGCGTCGCTTGGAGCAGCTCTTAAACAATCCATTCGATACACCGGAAGGAGAGCAGCCCCGTCGCGAAGCGACCGGGCGATGAGAGGGAACCACCTGGGGTTCCCTCTCATAACGAGGACGTCGTCAGACGTCCGAGTACAGCATGAATTCCCACGGGTGGGGTCGCAGGGCGACCGCGTCGACCTCACTTACGCGCTTGTATTCGATCCAGGTGTCGATGACGTCCTTGGTGAAGACGCCGCCCTCGAGCAGGAACTCATGGTCGGCTTCGAGCGCGTCCAGGGACTCGGCCAGCGAGCCGGGCACCTTCTTGATCCTCGCCTTCTCGGGGCCCTCTAGCTCGTAGATGTCCTTGTCGACCGGCTCGGGAGGGAGGATCTTGTTCTTGATGCCGTCGAGGCCGGCCATCAGGCAGGCCGAGAAGGCCAGGTAGGGGTTGGCGGCCGGGTCGGGCGAGCGGAACTCGATGCGCTTGGACTTCGGGTCCGTCGAGTACATCGGGATCCGGACGCACGCGGAGCGGTTCCGCTTCGAGTAGACGAGGTTGATCGGAGCCTCGTAGCCGGGGACGAGGCGGCGATACGAGTTCGTGGTCGGCGCGCAGATAGCGAGCAGCGCGGCCGCGTGCTTGAGCAGGCCGCCGATGTAGTAAACGGCGGTCTGGCTCAGTCCGGCGTAACCCTTCGCGTCCGCGAACAGATTCTGCCCGTCCTTCCACAGGCTCTGGTGCACGTGCATGCCGGACCCGTTGTCCTGGAACAGTGGCTTGGGCATGAAGGTTGCGACGTACCCGTGCTGCGCGGCGACGTTCTTGATGACGTACTTGAACACCATCATCTTGTCGCCCATCCTGGTCATGGAGTCGAACCGCATGTCGATCTCGGCCTGGCCCGCGGTGCCGACCTCATGGTGCTGGACCTCGACGCGGACGCCCGCCTCGATCAGCTTGAGCATGATCTCGGAGCGCAGATCCTGGAACTTGTCGGTCGGCGGAACAGGGAAGTAGCCCTCTTTGTGCCGCGGCCGGAACGCCAGGTTCGGCTCGCTGTTCTTACCCGAGTTCCAGATCCCCTCCTCGGAGTCGATGTAGTAGTAGCCGCTGTGCGCGTTCTGGTCGAAGCGGAGCGAGTTGAAGAGGTAGAACTCCGCCTCGGGTCCCCAGTAGCTGACGTCCGCGATGCCTGATTTCCGCAGGTGCGCCTCGGCCTTCTTGGAAATGAACCGTGCGTCGCGCGAGTAGGGCTCGCGCGTGATCGGGTCGACCACATCGCAGATGAGGAAGAGCGTCCTGTGGGAAAGGACAGGGTCGATCGTCGCCGAGTCGGCGTCCGGCATGAGCAGCATGTCGCTCTCGTCGATGGCCTGGAAGCCGCGGATGCTGGAGCCGTCAAACCCGAGCCCCTCTGTGAAGCTGTCGACTCCCAGCTCGCCGATGGGCAGGCTGAAGTGCTGCCATGTTCCGGGGAGATCGACAAACCGGACGTCGACCACCTCGACGCCCTCAGCTTTCGCGCGCTCGATCACCTCGCGCGGACTGGTCTTGCTGACCGCCTTGGTCTCAATCGCCATCAACACCCTCCATTGGCATGAATCGACGGGCTCCAACTCAAATGTGCGGAGCGCAGGCGAAACGGCGCTTGCCGGCCCCCGGGTTCAAGCAGGTCGACGAGTCGGGTCTAGGCTTCCCCGACGGTCGGACGCTTGACGACGATGAGGAGCAAGGTCCAGAACGTCGCGATTCCGGCTACGTATAGAGCTGTCATGTCGCAATCATCTCCCTGTGCGTGCGGGCCGAATACGGGTTGTGCACACAAGTGGCCGGCCCAATCCCTCGTGTGACCGGCACGGTCGGCTAATGCGGGGCTGGAACGGTTTCCGGGTCGAAGTGAGTCAGCGGTACGGACGGAGGTTCCACGCCGATGCGCGGCGTGCCGAGGTCCAGCGACACATCTCCGTGGACCATCTCGTCACCGACCTCCAGGTGAGCAGCGGACATCCTCAGCGGCACGATCAGGCGTACGAGGTTGATGACCAGGAACGTGGCCACGCCGTCGTAGACGAGGATCACCGCCAGCGCAATCAGCTGGACGACGAACTGGTGAGGGTTGCCGTAAAACAGGCCGGTCACGCTGGAGGCGGCGGTGGCGCCGCTACCCAGGTAGACGACCATGTTGGGGTCGGCGACCAGGCCCGTCATCAGGCCTCCGATGGCGCCCGCGAAAAGGTGGGTGTGCATCACGCCGAGGGTGTCGTCGATCTTCTGGAAGAGCTTGACCTTCGGCAGGTTCTGCATGGTGAACCACGGAATGGCCGCGCCGACCACGCCGATCGCGATCGCTCCGAATCCGTTGACGAAGCCGGCTCCCGGCGTGATCGCAACGAGGCCGCACACCATGCCGTTGATCATTCCGGCGACGTTGCTCTTGCCGGTCATGAAAACGTCGAGGAACATCCAGACGAGCAGAGCGGTGCCGGTGGCGACATTGGTGTTGAGCACAGCGCCCGCAGCGTCGGCGTTGGCGAAATAGGGGTCGCCACCGTTGAAGCCGTTCCATCCCAACCACAGCAGGCCGCCGCCCGCGATGGCCATCAGGAGGTTGCTCGGGTTGTTCTCCTGCCGATCCTTGAGCAGCCTCGGCCCGATCACCGACGCGGCCACGAGGCCCGAGATGCCGGCCGCGACGTGGATGACATAGCCGCCGCTGTAGTCGACCGCGCCGAGTTGGGAGAGCCAGCCGCCGCCCCAGATCATGAAGGCGCCCACCGGGTATACGGCGGTCATCCACAGCGGTACGAACAGCATCCAGGCCTTGAAATTCATCCGGCCGAGCAGAGAGCCGCCCAGGATGATGACCGTGATCGCCCCGAAGACGAACTGGAAGTAGACCATCGCCGACTGCGGAAAATGCAGCGGCGGCAAGAGCCCGTTGTTGGTCAACAGCGGGATGGTCGCCTGGCTCAGCTCTGAGCTTGCGAAGTTGACCGGCCACGGAATGCCGATGATGTCCTGGCCGAAGAGATGCGCTGAGTTACCGAAGCTCATGTTGTAGCTCCACAGCGTCCACACGAGCAGCGACATCGCGAACGCGTAAAGGACCATGAGAGCGGAGTTGAGGGCCCACTTCCTCTTCATCAGTCCGGCATAGAGAATGGCGAGGCCGGGGACGCTCATCAAGCCGACGAGGGTCGCGGCGGTCAGCTGCCAGGCGGTGTCTCCTGCACTGAGCCAGCTCGGAGCAGGAACCAGTCCATCGAGAAACATATGACGCAACCCCCTTGAGTGAGACGAGTCCTTACATCGCCGCCACCCCGCCCGCGACGTTCGGGGTGGCTCGGCCAATGCTCACAAAGCCGGGAGGGCCAAAACATGGTGCGGATGGCACAAAGCAAACTCCGGGTTTGGCGTGCGAAGACCACAGCCGGAGGCGGCTGATGGAGCCGCGTGTCAACAAAAAAAGCGGCCGGGGGCAAACCCCGGCCGCCTTCCGTTCTGTGGTTAGTTGGCCTGCGCCGTCGGCCTGTCTTCGGTCGCCTTCGGGAGCGGGACGATGTTGGTCGAGATGTCGATGTTCTTGCTGATCCAGGCCTTGATCGGGGCAGCCCCGCCGGGGTAGCCGACCAGGCGGTCGACCAGCTTGCCGTCGCGGAACAGGCCCAGGGTCGGGATTCCCATCACGCCATAGCGGATGGCGATGTCCTGGTTGTTGTCCACATCCAGCTTGCCGATCGTAACTGTGCCGGCGAGCTCGCCCGCCAGCTGCTCCACAACCGGGGTCATCATGCGGCACGGGCCGCACCAGTCGGCATAGAAGTCGACCACCACGGGTGCGCTGGACTGGAGCACGTCGGCCTCGAAAGACGGGCCGTCGAACTGCTTCATATTGCTCATGAATACAAGAAGCCGGGTGGGGCTCCGCCTATTCCCGCCGCCCCCAGCGTCGATAATCGGGCGATGGCAACCCTCCCCGCAGAGCGCCCCGGCTCGCCATTCGAGCAGGCTCTGCGCCAGTTCGGCGCCAGGCTCTTCGAGGCCGCGCCTGGCCTGACGACATGGATCCTGCTGCTGGCTCCCGCCTGGATCCCCATCATCTTCCAATCCCCGGGCGCCCTGTTCGTCGCCTCGGCCGTCCTGGTCTTCGACATCTACTGGATGATCCGGGCGATCACGGTGGTCACCGGCGTCTACAGCACCATGCTGCGCATGCGGCGCGACATGGCCAAGGACTGGCTCGCCCTGTGCCGGCAGGACCGGGAAGCGGGCGTCATCGACCCGCTCCAGTACATCCACTTGAGCGTCATCCCGACCTACACCGAGCCGTACCACGTGCTGGAGAAGACGGTCCAGGCGATCGTCGATTCGAACTATCCGCCGGAGTTGAAGATGGTCGGCATCATCACGCGGGAGACCGACAAGCCCGGCTGGGCGAACGTGGCCAGGCTGAAGGAAAAGTTCGGGGCCCAGCTGGGCGGTTTTTATCACATCAAGGACCCCCTCGAGCCCGGGATCGTCGTCGGCAAATCAGCTGCGATGAACTGGGGCGGTCGGTGGATGGTCCGAGTTCTGACCGAGGAAGGCCACGACCTCCGGAACGTTCTCATCACCGACCTCGACTCGGACTACCGGGTCCATCCCCAGTACTTCGCCTGGATCAGCTGGCACCACACGCGCGAGCCCATGCGCGATTACGCGATCTGGCAGCCGGTGCCCCTGTTCCACAACAACATCTGGCAGGTCCCGATGGCGGTGCGAATCATGTCGGCGAGCACATCGCAGTGGCAGATGTTTCTCCACTCCCGGCCGCACAGGCTTGTCGCATTCAGCAGCTACACGTGCAGCCTGGACTTCGTGCACAAGGTCGGCTACTGGGACAAAGACGTCATCCCGGAAGACTCGCGTTTTTACTGGAAGGCCTTCTTCACCTTCGGCCAGAAGTTCGCGGTCAAGTCTGTCTACCTGCCGCTGTACGGCGATTCGCCGAACTCACGCGACTACGCATCGACGCACATGAGCCAGTACAACCAGATCAAACGCTGGGCGTGGGGCATAACCGATGTGCCGTACGTGCTCGCACGCCTGTTCAAGCATCCCGAGATTCCGTTGTGGCTGCGCATCCGCAGGTTCATGAACCTGTTTCTGAACCACCTGAACTGGATCTTTCTGCCTGTGCTCTTGATGTTCGGAGCCTCGGTGCCGATCTGGGTCAGCGTTGACTTCTCGTTGACCGATCTCGGCCAGACCTTGTGGACCTACTCTGGCATCCTTCTGTCCACGACCCTGTCTACTGTCGTGTTCTTTCTCTACTTCGAGATCCGGATGCTGCCGCCCAAGCCGAAGGAATGGCCCGCCTGGAAAAAAGGCGCGATTTACCTCCAGTATTTCGCCTACCCGATGGTCGGCCTGGTGCTGAGCGTGCTGCCGGCCCTCGAGGCGCATACGAGATTGCTGCTGGGACGTTACCTTGAATACAAGGTGACTGAGAAGGCGTGAATCAGATGGACGAGCAAGGCGCACAAACGCTGTCGTTGACGCTGCAGGGCCTGTTCAAGTCCGTTCACAAAGGCTTCCGCGAGCACGTGACCGGCATGGACCACGGAACGCTCAACTGGCGCCCGCTGCCCAAGGCCAACTCGATCGCGGTCCTGATTGCCCACACGCTCGCTTCGGAGCGCGACATGCTTCGGGCTGTGCGCAAGCTTCGCTCCGATCGGGACCGGGAGGCGGAGTTTCGAGTCGAGCTGGAGGCCGGTGACCTGCTCGCCATGATCGACGACGCAGACAAGGATCTGGACGAGCATCTGCTCGCGGTGACTCCCGCCGACCTGAGCGAGATGCGGCCGCGAGGCGACCGCACACCCCAGCCCGGCATCCTATGGCTGCTGCACAACTACGGCCACGCCCGAGAACACCTGGCCCAAGTCGAGCTGACCAAACAGCTATACGACTCTCGAACCTAGGCCGCCTCCAGCGTGGCGGGGGCGGACGGGCTACGCCCGGCCGCAACTTTGTTTACATGCCTCCCAAACCTGGCTGGGAGTGACTAATTAGCAAAGTCCCATCGACATACCGGAAAGAGAGCAGCGCCTGCGGCGCAGCCGCACGCGCGATGAGAGGGAACCACCTGGGGTTCCCTCTCATACATACCCTGCGTGGCCGGGGCGGACGGGCTACGCCCGGCCGCAACTTTGTTTACGCACCTCCCAACCTGGCTGGGAGTGACTCTAAGTTAAGACCCGTCCGTATACCGGAAAGAGAGCAGCGCCTGCGGCGCAGCCGCACGCGCGATGAGAGGGAACCACCTGGGGTTCCCTCTCATATCTCACGCTCCGC
>DASXBJ010000083.1:0-50215 GCA_036491755.1 Candidatus Dormiibacterota bacterium | reverse complement strand
GGCGTTGAACGGACCGCCGCCGTTGTTGCCGAGGTCCTTGATCGCCTCCTGCGAAGCGAACGGGCCAACCGCGATCGTCTGCTCAACGCCCTCGAGGGTGTGTGCGATCGGATAGCTGCCGATGGTCTGGATGGCGCCCTGGGACGCGAGGAGGAACGCTGCAACGATAGCGATCGGCAGCAGCACATAAATGGTCGCGCGCGTCGCATCGACGTAGAAGTTGCCCAGCGTCTTCAGCTGCCGGCTGGAGATGCCGCGCACCAGCGCCACCGCCATGGCGATGCCGGTCGCCGCGGACAGGAAGTTGTGCATCACCAATCCGACCATCTGCGAGAAGTACGACATCGTCTGTTCGCCGGTGTAGTTCTGCCAGTTGGTGTTGGTAGTGAAGCTGATGGCCGTGTTCAGTGCCAGGTCCGGCGCGACGGGGCCAAAGCCCTGCGGATTGAACGGCAGCTTGTCCTGGAGGCGGAGCTCCGCGTATGTGAACAGCAGGCTGGCGAAGGTGACCGCTATCACCGAGATTGCGTAGCCGAGCCAACCCTGCTCGTGGTCTTCGTCAACCCCGATCAACCAGTAAGCCCCACGCTCAAGCGGACGTAATGCAGGGCTCAGGAACACACGCCGGCCGGTGAAGACCCGGGTCATGTATGGAGCTAGGAACCATGCCCCGATGGCCACTGCGATAAAGGTTATGGCGGCGCCGATGATGTCGAGAAGCACCTCAGAACCGCTCCGGGAACAGCAGCGCGACGAAGAGATAGAACGTGATCAGGAGGGCAACGATGCCTGCCGCAATGTAGGCGGCCATCAGCGCAATTCCTCCAGGCCGCCCGCGTAGACAAAGCTGGCGATGGTCAAAGCGATCACCAACAGGAGCATCCAGACGTCGAGCGCCACGTTTCGAACCTAAGGCCTAGGCCGTCAACGGGCCGTCAACGTTCATTTGCCGGCCGGCGGCGGGCGGACCGAAACGGTAGCCGCGCGCGCCCACCGTGACGATAACTTCGGGGTTCTTGGGGTCGACTTCCAACTTGAGGCGAAGTCGTTGGATGAAAGTGCGCAGGTAATTGCGCTCATCGCCGTATCCAGGTCCCCAGACCGTTCGCAGAAGAGTGCGGTGGTCCATCACCTGGCCGGCATGCAGAGCCAGCGCCGCAAGCAGACCGTACTCGGTCGGCGAGAGGCTCACTTCAGCGCCATCTTTGAGAACCGCCTGGCCCCCCAGATCGACCGTGACATTCCCTGTACGAACCACCCTGGTGTCGGCGGTGGGCTTTTGGCCTCGGCGGAGAACTGCGCGGATCCGTGCCAGCAATTCGTCAGCTCCAAAGGGCTTCGCAAGATAGTCGTCTGCCCCCATGTCGAGCGCGCGCACCTTGTCGCGTTCCTCGCCTCGAGCGCTGATCACAATCACCGACGGAAGCCGCTTACCCTCTAGCGTTTCCAGGATCCGCCAGCCGTCGACGAATGGAAGCCCGATGTCGAGCAAGACCACATCGTAGGTGCCCCTCACCAGCTCGCGTCCGCCGGCGGAGCCGTCGCCTGCGGCCTGAACGTCGTGACCATTTCGCTCGAGGATCGAGCGAATTGAGTTCCTGAGGGCGGGATCGTCCTCAACGATGAGGATCCGACTCACTCGGTCTGCCTTGCCTCAGGGAGCGTGAATCGAAACACTGCACCCGGCTGGTCCCGTTCCTCCACGAGGACGCTTCCAGCGTGTGCGTCGACCAACCCTTTGACGATGGCCAGGCCGAGGCCAGTGCCTCCGCCCGCGCCGTCGCTCTGGCCGTGGAAGAACCTTTCGAAGATCCGCTCCCGTTGCTCCGCGGGGATCCCGGGGCCATGGTCAGCGACCTGGACGGTCACCAGGCCTGGCTGCTCGCGGCTCACTTCGATGTCTATCGGTGTCTGCGCCGGCGCGAAGCGATCTGCGTTCGAGAGCAGGTTGTCGAAGATCTGACCGAGCCGCTCCCAGTCGGCGAGCACTTCGACCTGGGAGGCCTGGCGACCCCAGCTGATCACTCGCTCCGGAGAAACGCGGTGCAGACGCTCCACGGCGGCCTCGATCGCGTCGCCGAGGTCCAAGGGCACGAGGTCGAGCTCCAATGCGCCGCCTTCGATGATGGTCACGTCGAGCATGTCGGCGACCAACGCATTGAGTCGACGCGCCTCGGCGGCAATCGTTCGCATGGCCTGGTCAACTTCCTCCGGCGTCCTTGCCACGCTCGTGTCAGTGCTTTCAGTGAGGATTGTCCCCAGCGGAGTGCGAAGCTCGTGCGAGACGTTACCCAGCAGTTCCCGACGTAGGCGATCTGTTTCCTGGAGCGCCCGGATCTGCTGCTCGCTGCGAGCAAGTCTCAAGGCTGCCTGCGCAGCCTCGGCTTGTTCCTTATTAAGGCGTACAAGTTCCGTGTTGACATCTTGAAGTTGTTTGGTCAGCGCTTCCGACTGCAGCAGTGCTTGTCGCCGTCGAGAGGCGAGAACACCGACCAAAGCGGCCGTGATCACAAAGATCGACAGATTGATCACATCGTCGGAACGCGACATCGTGAACGTGTTGTAGGGGACTGTGAAGAAGTAATCCAGCAACGCAAAGCTGGCTGCTCCCGCCAGCAGAGCCGGCCAGAACCCGCGCAGAACCCCTACGGCGGCGACCAAGCCGAGATAGAGGAAAACGTAATTCCGCTTCTCTGTCGGGCTGAATTGGACTAGAAACGCAGTTAGGAGGCCCGGTCCTAGGAGCGCGATGCCCCAAATCACCCACTCGGGCGCCTTCCACCGAGAAACAAAAGGAACGGGCTGCTCAGGGCTCAATTTCGTTGACTCTGTGTTGATGGCTGGCTGACTAGCTTGCAATCATGGCCGACAAAGCGTCCCTCGAGATGTCGCGCATCGGGCACACCGCCGAGCAGCGCAAGCGTGACACCCAGTATCAGCGGCGCAATCTGCGCATCGCGATCCGCCAACTCGAACGCGCAGAACTCTACCTAGTGGCGCTCTACTCGCTCAACCTGGGGGATCGGCAGGCCGAGGCGAGCACCGACGATTTGATCCGGCGCCTCCGGTCGCTTCGCCGTTACCTGTCGGAACTGAAGCTCACGGCCTAACAACCACTCATACCTGGCTCAGGCCCACTTATCTTTCCCTTGATCTGAGTCGCATGGTCCTGACCCGTGCGTCATCGGATAGAGGAGAAGACGTTCGGCTTCGACGCTCCTGCCGCGGCCGTCGTAAAGCTGGCATCGGGGGCGAAGCACTCGAAGCTGGATTGCTTTCAGGGCGTTGCGGGACGACGTGATCGTGCCGCGGTGCTCGCGAAGAAGATCGAGGATAGGAGTCAGCGCACTCGCCCGCGCCTCCGCTGGATCGTGAGCGTCGCGGATACGATGACCGGGTGGAAGCGCACCCCGACACGCGCATCACACGCATCCGATCGCGCGTTCTCGACCTTCCGCTGGCCGCCGAGTTTCGGCCGGCTTGGGGACGCGGCGAGGTGCAGAAGAGCTTCTTCATGACGGTGGTGGAGGTCGAGACCGAGGCTGGGATCACCGGCGTTTCGGGTGCGGAGGCGCGTTCCGAGACGGCGCTGGCGATCGATCGGTTCGTGACACCGCACCTGGTCGGCCGCGACGCCTGCGCCCCCGAGCAGCTGACCGCGATCCTGCAGGACAGCGAGGTCCTCGGACCGCCGGTGTATTGCGTCGAGAGCGCCCTGTGGGACATCGCCGGCAAGGCCGCCGGCCTGCCCGTGTACAAGTTGTGGGGCGCCGCCGTGGACCGGGTGCCCGCGTACTGCGCCACCGGCGAGGTGCGCTCGCCAGAGCGGCGCGTCGAGGATTGCCGCCGCATCGCAGCCGAAGGATTCAAGGCGGTGAAGCTGCGGTTCCACTCCGACGACCCGCGCGACGACATCCGCGTCGTCGAGGCGGTCCGCAAGGCACTGGGCGACGGGCTCGTGATCCTCGTCGACGCGAATCAGGCCGGGCTCGCCCCCGGCTTCGGCGGCCACCGGCAATGGAGCTTTCGCATCGCCGTCGACGTGGCGCTCCAGCTGGAGCAGCTCGGCGTCGTCTGGCTCGAGGAGCCGCTGCGACGCCATGATCACGCCGGGTTGCGGCGCCTGCGCGACAAGCTGGGCACGCTGCAGCTTGCTGGGGGCGAGAACAACCACGGCGTCGCGGAGTTCAAGCTCCTGATCGAGCGCGGCTGCTACGACATCCTGCAGCCCGACGCCGTGCTCTCGGAAGGCGTCTATCAGATTCGCAAGATCGCCGCGCTGGCAGAGGCCGCGGGGATGGCCGTTGCTCCGCATACCTGGACGCACGGCATCGGGCTCATGGCCAACCTGCACCTGGTCGCGTCGATTCCGAATCACTCCTGGTTCGAGTTTCCGCACGAGCCGCCTGGCTGGCCCGCCGCGGCCTTGAGCCAGATGATCGCCCCGAAGCCCTGGATCGACAGCCAGGGCTGTGTCGCCCTGCCGGACGGCCCGGGATTCGGGCTGACCCTCGACGAGGAGCTCGTCGAGCGACACACGGTCGCCCGCTTCGGCTAAGGCTGCGGTTCCGCATTGACAAAGGCGGCCGCGGGCCATAACTTAACGCTGAATTGGAACGCTCCAATCCTGATCTGCGAATAGGCCTACTGACCGACGCCATGCCTGAGCGCAGCCTCGAGGAGGTCGTCGAATGGGTGGCCCGGACAGGCCTCATCCAGGACCTCGAGCTGGGCGTCGGCGGCTACTCCCCGGCGCCGCATTGCGACGCCACCGAGCTCCTGGGCAAATCGTCGGCGATCAAGCAGTGGCGGCGCCCACTGACCGACGCCGGCATCGGCATCTCGGCACTGAACGTGTCAGGGAACCCGCTCCATCCGAACTCTGAGATCGCATCGCGCCACGACAGCGACCTCCGCCAGGCGATCCGGCTCGCCGGCGAGCTGGGCGTCGACCGGCTGGTGGCGATGTCCGGCTGCCCGGGCGCCGGCCCTTCCGACAAGACCGCCCCGCATTTCTCTGGCGGGGGCTGGTTGCCCGACCTGGAGCGGATCGCGGACTGGCAGTGGCGTGAGCGCGTCGCGCCCTACTGGCTCGAGATCTCCGCGCTCGCCCGCCGCGAGCAGCCGCGACTGCAGATCTGTTTCGAGCTCCATCCGGGCACCTTCGTGTACAACTTCGACACCTTCAGCCGCGTTCGCCAGCTGGGATCGAACCTGGTTGTCAACCTGGATCCCAGCCACTTCTTCTGGCAGTCGATCGATCCCCTGGCCATGATCGGTGCGGTTGGCGATCGCATCGGCCACGTCCACGGCAAGGACACAACTCTTCATCAACACCACATCGCGCTGAACGGGATGCTGGACAGCCGGTGGCCCAACCCGCCGGACGAGATGCCTTGGAACTT
The DNA here is from genome assembly GCA_036491755.1 of Candidatus Dormiibacterota bacterium. Classification (GTDB taxonomy): domain Bacteria; phylum Chloroflexota; class Dormibacteria; order Dormibacterales; family Dormibacteraceae; genus DASXBJ01. The sequence goes on along the minus strand of DASXBJ010000083.1, from coordinate 44,810 downwards.
CGCCACCATAGGCCGAGGACATGACGTGGAGTGGTGGCGGCGGTTCGCCGGCATGCTCCGCGACGAGGGGTTCAGCGGCACCATCAGCATCGAGTACGAGGATCCGTTCGTCCCCGTCGAGGAGTCCATCCTCGAGTCCGCGCGCCTGCTGGCCGCAGTGACTCGCGATTGAAGATAGAACGCATCACCTGCCGCGTCGTGGACTTTCCACTCGAGCGCGAGTTCCACCCGGCATGGGCTCGCGGGCGCAACCAGCCCGACCTCCTGATGGTCCTCATCGAGGTCGAGACCGACGAAGGCCTCACGGGGGTCGGCGCCGCGCACGCGGGCCTGGAGGCCGCAATCGCCATAGAGCGCTTCGTCGCCCCCTACTTCGTCGGCCAGGACCCCATGTTGGTCGAAAAGCTGGCGCCGGTTCTCCGGGACGCCGAGATCCTCGGCGCGCCGGTGTACTGCATGGAGATCCCCTTATGGGACCTCATAGGCAAGGTGGCCGGGCTCCCGGTCGCGCGCCTGTGGGGCGGGTACTCGGACCGCGTGACCGCCTACTGCGCGACGGCCGAGGTGCGCTCGCCCGAGCGGCGTGTCGAGGACGTGGAGCGCATGCTGACCGAGGGCTACCGCGCGGTGAAGTTCCGCTTCCACCTCCCCGACCCGCGCGAGGATCTCAAGGTCGTGGAGGCGGTGAGGGCCGCCGTCGGAGACCGGATCGACATCATGGTCGACGCCAACCAGGCGGGGGTGGAACCCGGCCATGGAGGCCACCGGCCATGGGGCTTCCCGATGGCGCTCACAGTTGCACGAGAGCTGCAGTCGATGGACGTGCGCTGGCTCGAGGAGCCGCTGCCCCGTCATGACTATGACGGTCTGCGGCGCCTGCGCGACAAGCTCGACCGCCTGCCCATCGCCGGCGGGGAGGACAACCATGGCCTGCACGAGTTCAAGCTCCTCATCGACCGGGGTTGCTACGACATCCTGCAGCCTGACGCGCTGCTGTCGGAAGGGGTCGGCCAGATGCGCAAGATCTCGGCGCTGGCCGAGATGTCGGGGCTGGAGGTCGCGCCGCACACGTGGGGCAACGGAATCGGCTTGCTGGCCAACCTCCATCTTTCCGCGGCCATCCCCAACTGTCCCTTCCTCGAGTATCCTCACGACCCGCCGAGCGGGTGGACGGCGGCCGCGCGCGACCAGATGCTGGCCGAGCCGCTGGTCATCGACGGCGACGGCTGCGTGCATGTGCCGGACCGTCCCGGATTCGGGTTCGTGCTGGACGAGGAGCGGATCGCGCGCCACACGGTGAGCACGCACAGCTACCCAGCGCGCGGCTAGGCGCGAACCTTTTCCATCTCCAGCAGCACACGGCCCGATTCGACGTGCACCGGCACCGTCTTCACCGCATAGGTCTTGTCCCACAGGGCGAGCCCTCGCGACAGATCGAACTCCCAGCCGTGCCACGGGCACGCGACGACCGGCGTTTCGTCGTCGAGCTCCATGGACCCGGGCGCCGCGCTGTGCAGGCGCCCGCTGACCACACCCATGCACACCGGGCCCTTCTGATGGGGGCAGCGGTTGTGGATCGCGAAGAAGCGGTCGTTCCACCGCAGCACGCCGATCTCGTGGCGGCCGGCCTGGACGATTCGAAAGCGCCTGTCCTCGAAGTCGGCGACCGGGCCTACATCGACCTTCACCCGCGCGAGGCGGCCGGGGCCGGCGTGGTCTTTTCGACGTCGGCCGGCTTCCAACCATAGAGCCGGCACGCATTCTCGAAGTAGACCCTGGCGTGCCACTCGGCTGGCAGGCGCGTGGACAGGTAGTCGATCTCATCGGCGTCCCAATGCGGATAGTCGGAGGAGTACACGAGATGGTCCTGCATGTTGATCGAGCCCAGGAGCTGGATGAGGTCATCCCTCTTCGGCGCGATCTCCAGCGGCTGCGTCGTCGTCCAAACGTGCTCGGCGAAGTATTCGCTGGGCAGCTTCTTGAGCCAGGGGACCTCGCGACGCAGGCCCTTGTACTCGGTGTCGAAGCGCCACAGCAGGCTGGGCAGCCACGCCGATCCGCCCTCGATGAGGACCAGGCGCAGCCGGGGGTATTTCTCGAACACCCCATGGGCGATGAAGCTCACAAGATGCGTCTGGATGGCCTGCGGCCAGAGCACGTGCGTCTCGAAGTAGGTGTTGACGCTTCCTCCGCCGGTGCTCGGCGGGTTGGCCCATCCCCCAGCCCCTCCGTGGATCGCCACCGGGCGCCCGGTCTCCTCCGCCGCGGCGTATATGGGATGGAAAACCGGATGGCCGAACCCGTAGTTGAACGGGTTGTCGACGAGCATGACCTGCACCATGCGGGCGTTGGTGGCATGCCGGCGCACCTCTGCCGCCGCCACCTCGGGAAGCTGAGCCGCGACCAGGATGGATGAGCAGAGCCGCTGGTCGAGAGAGAGCCAGCGTTCGATGCTCCAGTCGTTGCACGCCCTGGCGATCTCGCTTGCGAAGTAGGGGTTGTGGTGCCCCGCGACATGACTGTCGTCGCCGAAGGTCAGGACCACCCTCCTCACGTCGGCCGCGTCAAGCAGCTGCTCGCGCAGGGTCGGGTAGTCCCCGCCCGGCTCTCCGCCGGCCGCGGGATAGCTGTCTGCTCGCATAAAGCCGTGGGGGTTCGGAAATCCGTCTTGCACCGCCAGCGGAACGTTGCCGGCGCGACCCCGGTCGGTCACGTACTCGCGCCAGCCCCGTGACAGATACTCGATCAGCTCCGCGTCCGTGTTTCGAGCATGGTGGACGTCGCAGTCGACGACAGGTCCGGAATACATGGAACGTCTCCTCGGGTCAATGGACAGGCGGGGCGGCGCTCCGCCCCGCCTGTCAGATGTCAGCTGCTACTTGTTGAGAGTTTCCACCTTGTCGGGGCCAACCTGGTTGGCCACCGTGTCATGGAGGATCTTGATCGCCGCGTCAATCGACGTGTTGGGGTCGGTCATGATCTGGCCGGTCGCCTGGCCGATGCCCTGCACCCAGACGGGATACCCCTCCTGCTCCGACGGGACGAGCCTGGAGTTCGGCAGAGCATTGGCGAAGGCCTGGTTGAACGGAGGCGCAAAGTCGAGGTATCCGAGCGACTGCGCGTCCTTCTGGTTGGGCGGGACGAAGCCTGCCCGGTTGGCGATGTACACCTGGTTGTCATCGCTTTCCATGATCTGCAGCAGACCCCACGAAAGCTGGGGGTGCTTGGTGACTTTCGAGACCGCGATCGCCCAGCCGCCAAGCGTGCTCGCGCTGCCTGGGGCCTGGCCCTTGGAGGTCGGAAGCGGCACTGCGCTCGCCTCCTGCGCCGCCGTCGCCCAGTGACGGTTGTTCTCCGTCCAGGCGTCCGCGAACCAGTTGGATCCGACGGCGATCGCCAGCTGGTGGTTCAAGAGAAGCACCACCGGCCGGCCGACGGCTTTGGGCGAGAAGAGGTCGGAGGTGGAGGCGCCGAGGCCCTCGGAAGCGATCGTCTTGTAAAACTGCATCGTCTCCCGCAGGCCGGGGCTGTCGACCACCCACTTCTTGGTGTTGTAGTCGAAGATCGTCGGGGTCGACGATCCGTAGACGAGGTTGGCAGCACCTTGCAGCACGCCACCGGCGCCGGCGCTCGTGCCGGCCCCCGCCCACAGCGGGATCACGCCGGCCTGGTTGCTGGCCTTGACGGCGCGGGCCGCGGCCAGCACGTCATCCCAGGTCTTGGGTGTCCAGGGGACCGAGATGCCTGCCTTGGTCAGCATCGCGTCGTTGTAGTAGATCGCGGTGTTGTTCTCGCCGGTGTTGACCGCGTACACCTTGCCGTTGATGCGGCTCTCGTCCTGGATGACCTTCGGGAAGCCGCTCCAGAACGGCGCCTTGGCCGGATCGTTGACGAAGCTGTCGAGCGGCAGCAGGTAGTCCGAACCCACCCACTGGCCTACGTAGCCGGAGGGCAGCATGAACACGTCAGGCGTGGTGGAGGGGTCCTTGTACTCCAGCGCGACCTTGTTGACGAGGTCCACATCGGTGCCGTTGAAGCCCTGCAGGTTGAGCTTCGCCTTCGGGTACTGCGCCTCGAACTCGCTTTTGACCTTGTTCCACCAGATGACCGATGTCTCGTCCGTGTCGAATACATAGGTCGTCGAATACGCGACCGTGATGGTCCCGGTCATGTCGTCGCTCAGGCTGGTCGTCCCCGTGCTGCTGCTCGAACCGCATCCCATCAAGAACGCGGCCGGGAGCAGTGCGACCAGAGCCGACCAGACGCCGAAATGTTTCCCTGGTTCCTTCAACTCAAGACCTCCTTTCAAATTTGGCTTCCCCCTGCTTGCGCGCTTCCACCATGCGCTGGACTTGAACGCTGCGGACGGTGTGCTTCCGACTCCTGGATCCACGCCTCCCTCGCGGATCGCACCGCTTCGTCGGTGGTGACGACTGGCCGCTGCATGATCGAGTCACCTGTCTTGGCGTCAAACAGATGGAGCCGGTCAGGGTCGAGCGCGAGCTCGACCTTCTCCCTGGTGCGCACCCCCGAGCGAGGGGGGAAGCGGGAGGTGACCGTCTCCTCGGCGCAGACCGCGGTGACGTACGCCTCGTGGCCCATTGGTTCCACCACGTCCACGATTGCGCTCAGCGCGAGCGTGCAGTTCGGCCCCGCCGCAGGCTTCCACATGAGATCCTCGGGCCGAATCCCGACCGAGACCTCGCCGTCCGATCCTCGCCCGTCCGCGCGGAGCCTCGATGCATCGGTCAGCTGGACCGATGCGCCCAGGAACTCGACTCCCGGCTTGTCATTGACGCTGGTCAGCCGCCCGGGCAGGAAGTTCATGCGTGGAGAGCCGATGAAGCCTGCCACGAACGTGTTGGCCGGATTGTCATAAAGCGTTTCGGGGACGTCCACCTGCTGCAGGCGGCCGGCGTTCATGACTGCGATCCGATCGCCCATCGTCATCGCCTCCACCTGGTCATGGGTGACGTACAGGGTCGTGACGCGGAAACGTTCGTGCAGCCGGCTGAGCTCCGCCCGCATCTGGACCCGCAGGCCGGCGTCCAGGTTGGAAAGCGGCTCGTCCATCAGAAACACCTGGGGCTGGCGGATCAGAGCGCGACCCAGGGCGACGCGCTGCCTCTGGCCGCCGGAGAGCTCGGAGGGTCGCCGCTTGAGAAGCTGCCCGAGCCCGAGGACCTCGGCCGTCTCCTTGACCCGCTGGTCGACGAGGGCCGCCGCCGCGCCGTGCGCCCGCATGCCGAAGGCAAGGTTGTCGTAGACGTTCATGTGCGGATAAAGGGCGTAGCTCTGGAAGACCATGGCCACGTCGCGGAAGCGCGGCGAGACGTTGTTGACCAGCCGGTCGCCGATGAGGATCCTGCCGTAGGAGGGCCGCTCCAGGCCGGCAAGCATCCGCAGTGTCGTCGTCTTGCCGCATCCGGACGGGCCGACCACGACCAGGAACTCGCCTGCCTCGGCGGTGAGGTTGAGGTCCTCGACCGCGGTCTCGGCGCCGAACAGCTTGTAGACGCCCTCGAAGCGGACCGCGCTCACCATCTCAGCCCCTCACCGCGCCGCTGAAGTTGAAGGCCCCGCTGAAGTAGCGGGACATGAAGAGGTAAAGGACGATGACCGGAAGCGAGAACAGAAGCGAGAAGACCGCCAGGTCGCCGAACTTGAAGAGGCCGTGGGAACCCATGAAGTTGTAGATCTCAATCGGGCCTGGCTGATCGTCCGGGTTGCTCACCAGCACGAACGGTATGAGGAATGCGCCCCAAGCCTGGATGAACGTGTAGATGGCCGTAACAGCGATTCCGGGCAGCGTCAGCGGCAGCACCACCTGGCGCAGGATGCGGAAGGTGCCGGCGCCGTCGATGGCCGCCGCCTGTTCGAGCTCGATCGGGACGGCGTCAATGAAGTTCTTCATCAGCCAGATCGCGAACGGCAGCGAGCTGGCTGCGAGAAACAGCGCCGTCGTGTACAGCGAGTCGAGCCAGCCCAGCTCCACATACAGCTGGTAGACCGGCACGAGCAGCATCGAGACCGGCAGGCCCGACGCGAAAAGGATCGCGAGCATGAATGAGCGCTTGAGCGGGATGTGCATCCGGGAAAGCGGATAGGCCGCCAGCATGGCAAGCACGGTGGTGACCACGGTGGTCGTGCCGGCGAGGATCAAGCTGCTCCTGAAGGAACTCAGCGCGCCCGCCGTGCCGATGACGTCGGCGAAGTTGGACAGGGTGAGGGAGGGCAGCTTGATGGCCCAATCGGGATTGGAATCGAGCGACGCGAAGAGCATCCAGATCATCGGCAGCACGAAGAGGAAACCCAGCATGACCAGCACGATGTTGGTGGCGACGGCAGCCGCCGAGATGCGGCGATACGGGACGGCGACCATCTTTCGGTCACTCAGCGGGGCGGACACGGCGCTCATACCTGGCTCCTGGACGCGCGCACGAACAGCAGCGAGAACAACGCCCCGATCAACACCAGCACCAGCGAGATCGCGGTGCCGTAGCCGAGCTGGTGAAAGTTGAAGGCCTCCTGGTACACATAGAGCGGCAGGGTCATCGTCTCGGTGCCCGGGCCGCCCTGCGTCATGACGTAGATGAGCGTGAACTCGGAGAGGTTGAGGATGGTGACGAGGAGAAGGTTGGTGACTATGGTCGGGCGCATCAGGGGCAGGATCACCTGGGCATAGCGGCGCCAAACCGACGCGCCCTCGACCTCGGCGGCCTCGAGCACCTCGGTGGGCAGATTCCTCAGCCCGGCTGAGAAGACCAGCATCGAGAACGCCACGTTGCGCCACAGGTTGGCCAGGGAAACGATGAGCAAGGGCGCGAGCACGAGGTAATCCGCCTCGGTGTGCCTGAGCAGGATCGACAGCGTGCCGCCCGCCTGCGAGAACGCGTACCAGACGAGAGCGACCGTGACCTCAGGCAGCACCCACGCGACGATGACGATCGAGCCCACCACGGCCCGGATCGGCACGACGGCGTTGCGAAGCAGGATCGCGAGCGCCATGCCGAGCACCGACTGCCCGATGATCGCCGAGCCCAGGACGAAGATGATCGTCAGCCACGCCGACTTGACGAACACGTAATCGCCGAGCATGCGCGTGAGGTTGTCGAGGCCGGTGAACGAGTAGTCCCTGGACCGCGAGCCGACCAGGGCCAGGTTGGTGAAACCCAGGTAGCACGCGTAGAGGACCGGGAAGATGAAGAGGAGGCCGAGCAGGGCCACGGCCGGGGAGAGCATCGCAAGGCTCGACCACTGGAACCGCTCGCGGTCCAGCCTCGGTCCCAAACCGCCGCTGACGGCCAAAATCACACCTCCCCAGCTATGCTCCAAACACTTTTGGAGCGTTCCAGTGGAACGTTCCGTAATTCTCTAGGCGCGGGCTCGAACCGTCAAGTCCCCGGCCTTTTAGGCGCGGCAGCGTAGGCCTCCTTGCGGGGCCCGGATCAGCCTGGGGCCGGCGCGGCAGTCGACCGCCGCGCGATCAGGTTCACCTCCACGAGCGTCGTGCGGGGAGGTCCCTTCAGCTTGCGTTCGATCCGATCGGCGATCGTGTCGATGCCCAGCTTGGCGAGCTCGTCCCTCGGCTGGGCGACCGTGGTGAGGCCGATGCGCGCCAGCCCCGCCATCGGCACGTCGTCGAAGCCGACTATCGAGACGTCCTGCGGCACGCGAAGATCGACCCGGTCGGCAAACTCCTGCAGAAGGATGGCGGCCACGTCATTCGAGGCGAAGACCGCCGTCGCGCGGCTGGTGCCCCTGAACACTTCGACGAGCGGGCACAGGCCCGCCCCGACCTGCGCCTGGTCGCTCGGCGGAGACCAACTGATCCGGATCGGCTCGAGGCCCGCCTCGCTCAAAGCCTCGAGGTAGCCTGCATAGCGAGCCTGGTCCGACTGGTCCTCGACCTCGGGGATCGAGAGATACGCGATCTTCCTGTGCCCGGCCGCGATGAGGTGCTCGGCGGCCAGCTTGCCGCCCCGGGCGTCGTCGACCGTCACCACGTCGCCCCATCGTGCGCTGCAGCTGACGAAAACGACCGGCACCTGATGCTCGAGCGTCTCCTGAATCGTTCGCGAGTCGCCGGAGAACGCGAGGAACACGATGCCCGCGACGCGGTACTGCAGCAGCGTCTCGATCCCGGCAATCTCGCTCTGGCTGTCGCCTTCGGTGTTGCAGAACATGGCCGTGTAGCCGCGCGCGCGCGCGTGGCTCTCCACCGACTTGGCCATCTCGGCGAAGAACGGGTTGGCGAGGTCGCCCACAACCACGCCGAGGATGCTCGTGCGCTGCTGCACCAGCTGGCGGGCCAGCACGTTGGGCCGGTAGCCGAGCTCCTCGATCGCGATCTGGACCCGCTCGCGGGTCGCGTTCGAAACGCCGGATAATCCGCGCACGACGTTGGACACCGTCGACTTCGAGACGCCGGCCTGGGAGGCAACGTCCAGAATGGTGGGCTGCCGGCGCATAGGCGGATGCACCTCCTCGGCTTCACGCAGCGAGGCCGACGGGCGCGAGTTCCGCACTCAGACCACCAGACTCGGATCCATCAGGACCTTCATCGTGCCGTCCTTCTGAGCGAGCTCGACCGCCTCGCCGGCCCGCTCGAGCGGCATGCGGTGCGTGACGATCTCGGTCAGGGGCAAGCGATCGAGGTTGCGCACGAGAAGGTTCATGGCGGGGACGTAGGACGTCGCCGTCTCGCCCCCCACGCCGATGACGCTGACGTTCTTGGTGCATATGTCGGCGTTCGGGTTGATGCCGACCGGACCCATGTCCACGAACGTGCCCGCCTCCACAACCGTACCGCCGTAGCGGACCAGATGAAGGCATTCGGGAAACGACTGCGCGAACCCGGTGCAGTCGATGACGATGTCGGGCCCGACGTGCGTGTGCTCGCGCACCAGGCGCATGCGTTCCTCCTCGGTCGTCTCCGTGACGTTGATCGTCAGGGTCGCGCCAAAGCGCCTCGCGAGCTCCAGGCGCGACTCCAGCCGGTCGATCGCGATCAGCTTGCCGCACCCCACGAGGCGCGCCTTGACGAGGTGGCAGAAGCCGAGCGGGCCCACGCCCACCACCGCGACCGACTCGCCGAATGCGCTCGCTCCCCAACCGGCGTTGAGCATGCGGGCCCGGTCGAAGCCGTGGGTCACCGCCATGATCTCGGTCAGGGCGGCGACCTCGTCCGGAAGCCCTTCCGGGACTCGAAACAGGGGCGTGCCGGGAAGCAGGTACATGTACTCCGCCCAGCCCCCGAACAGGTGCGGCGGGTTTCCGGAATGGAGGCTGTTGCCGTAGTCCTGCAGGTTCTCGCAGAAGTAATACGGGTAGCCGTTCAGGCAGAAGTTGCAGTGCCCGCATGGCACGTTGGCAGCGGGGACGATGCGGTCCCCGACTTGCAGCGGCCTGCCTTCACTGTCGGCGACGGAGCCGCCGATGGCCTCGATCACGCCCACGTTCTCGTGCCCGCAAATGAGCGGATAGATGATGTCGCGCTCGTGGTCGGTGCCGGCATATTGCTTGGACTCGCCCCGATACGTGTGCTTGTCCGTGCCGCAGATGCCCGAGTACGTGACCTTCATGAGCACGGCGCCCGGCTTGGGGTCGGGCAGCGGGAACCTCTCGACTTCGAGCCTCCCCGGCGCCTTCATCACGGCGGCACGAACGGTCGCGGTCATGATGTCCCCCCCCAGAATCTAGCGAGCCTCACTGCAGATCTTGAAGTATCTGGAACGTTACTGGATGCGGGCTACAACTGCCATCGGTGGTCCGCATCGGTGGTCACGAGCCACCTCCTGTGGGGACCGGCCATCACGTTGAGGTAGTAGAGGTCGTAGCCGGGCCCGGCAGCGACCGGATGATAGCCGCGGGGGACGAGGACGACATCCCCATCGCGCACCTGGAGCGCTTCGTCCAACGATCGGTCGCCGGTGTAGACGAGCTGCACGGCGAAGCCTTCTGGCCGGGCGGTCCGGTGGTAGTAGGTCTCTTCGAGGTAGCTCTCCCTCGGCAGATCGTCCGTGTCGTGCTTGTGGGGCGGGAAGCTGGACCAGTTGCCGGCCGGCGTCAGCACCTCTGTGACGAGCAGTGATTCCGCGTTCCGGTCCTCCATCAGGATGTTGTGAATCGTCCTCTCGGTCCGCCCGGCGCCACGCTTAAAAGGGCGCACCCCTGAGGCCGGCAGAAGGGCCGGCTCCGCGCCTCGCCTGGCCGGCGCCCAGCACACGGCGACCTCGGCGACATCGCCGGCGGCACGCACCTTCAAAACCCCACCGGGAGGCGCATACACCGCGTCGGGGGTGCCTTCGAACACGCTGTGCCGGGACCCGACGCCGGTCCACAGATGCGCGCCGAATGAGAAGTCGGCGGCGCCGGAGAGCATCACCGCGCACGCCTCGCGCCCCGACGTGTCCAGCTCGACCTCCATCCCTCGAGCGAGCCGGTACACCTCGAATCCGACGTAAGACCAGCCGGCCGACTCGGGCGTCACAGCGACCATCTGGCCATCTTCTTGGGGCGAGCGCCGGCTCGGGACGACCAGGCTTCCGCTCAAATGTGCCAGCGGCGCCGCGCCATGCCGCGCTCGTGCTCCTCCCGGGCCTTTTTCACCTCGGACTGCTCGGAGACCTCGGCCACCGGGACCTCCCACCAGCTCTCATAGCCAGGCACCGCTTCGTACCGATCGACGGGCACGTGGATGACCACCGTCCGGTCGACGTTCTTCGCGGCGACCAGGGCATCACGCAGCTCCTCGACATTGCGCGCGCGGAAAACGTGCGCCCCGAGCCCCTCCGCGTTGAGCGCGAGGTCGACCGGCAGCGGCTCGCCGTTCTTGTTCTCGGCGTCGTCGCCCAGCGACCCGTCCGAGCGGTAGCGGTACCGAGTGCCGAAGCCTGCCGTGCCCTTCGAGCGCGACAGGCTGCCGATCGACGCGAAACCATCGTTGTCGACCAGCACCACTGTGAGCTTGGCCCGCTCCTGGATGGAGGTGACGATCTCCTGGGCCATCATCAGGTAGGACCCATCGCCCACCATCACGTAGACCTCCCGGCTCGGGTCTGCGAGCTTGACCCCCAGCCCGCCGGCAATCTCGTAGCCCATGGTCGAGTAGCCGTATTCGACGTGATAGCCCTTCGCGTCTCGCGTGCGCCACAGCTTGTGCAGGTCGCCGGGCATGGAGCCGGCGGCGCACACGACGACGTCGCGGGGCGCGGACAGCTCGTTCACCGCCCCGAGCACCTCCGATTGCGCGGGCAGCGGCGAGTGGCCGAGGTTGTAGAGACGTGACACCTCCGTGTCCCACTCCCCCTGGAGCGTGGCGCAGAGGGCGCGGTATTCGCCGTCGACTGCCCATCCTTCCAACAGCACGTCCAGCGCCTCGATCGTCGCGCATGCGTCGCCGACCAGTGCCAGGCCCCCCAGCTTGTGGGCGTCCGCTTCGGCGACGTTGACGTTGACGAAGCGCACTCCAGACCCCTGGAAGGCGGTCTTCGAGGCGGTGGTGAAATCGCTGTACCGAGTGCCGAGGCCGATGACGAGGTCCGCTTCGGCGGCGATCCGGTTGGCCGCCAGGGTGCCGGTGGCGCCGAGCGCGCCGAGCGCGCCGGGGTCGTCGAATGGCAGCGATCCCTTGCCGGCCTGGGTCTCCCCCACCGGGATGCCGGTCCGCCGCACCAGCCGGCGCAGCGCCTCGCTCGCCTCGGAGTAGATGACCCCTCCGCCGGCGACGATCATCGGACGCCGGCTGCCGCGAATCATCTCGGCGGCGCGCCGCAGCGCCGCCTGGTCGGGCAGCGGGCGGCCGATGTGCCAGACGCGGGACTCGAAGAGCTCGCCCGGGTAGTCGAACGCCTCGGTCTGCACGTCCTGCGGCAGCGCCAGGGTCACAGCGCCCGTCTCGGCCGGGCTCGTGAGCACGCGCATCGCGGCCAGCGCCGCGGGCACCAGCTGCTCCGGGCGCTGGATGCGGTCCCAGTAGCGCGACACCGGCTGGAGGCAGTCGTTGACGCTCACCTCTCCACGCCATGGAGTCTCGAGCTGCTGCAGCACGGGATCGGGCCGCCTCGACGCGAACACATCGCCTGGAAGCAGCAGGACCGGAAGGCGGTTCACCGTGGCAGCCGCCGCTCCGGTGACCATGTTGGTCGCGCCCGGCCCCACCGAGGTCGTGCAGGCAAGCGTCGCGAGCCGGTTGCGCATCTTCGCGAAACCTGCCGCGATGTGCACCATCCCCTGCTCGTTGCGAGCCTGGTAGTAGGTGAGCAGCGTCGGATCCTGCGCCAGAGCCTGGCCGACACCGGTGAGGTTGCCGTGGCCGAAGATGCCGAAGCAGCCCTCGATGAAGCGGTGCTCGGCGCCGTCGCGCTCGACGCGCTGCGCGGCGAGGAAGCGCACCAGAGCCTGCGCCATCGTCAGTCGAACCGTCTTCATCGACGCCCTCTCAGGCAGGTTCTGGAAGCATCACGTCGCGCACAATTGCGTCGAGGTCCGCGCACGCCGCGATGAACTGGCGGAGCGTGCGGACCGTCGGCGCGAACGAGTCGAACTCATCGACCTCCATGCCGTCTTCCGAGTACGCGCGGCGGAAATCTGGAAAGTGCTGGAGGAGCACATCGACGATCTTGGGGTCGACCGGGTCGTCGATCCGGGGCCGGACCTCGACGTCACTCGCATTGAGCCGCTTCTGCCATGCGGACGGAGGCGAGATGACGGCATCAGCGCCGATGAGCTCGCTCCAGTGCATGTGGTTGCGGAATGCGGCCGAGAGCAGCCGCAGCCGGTAGCCGCGCTCGCGATACAGGCGATAGGTCTTCTTGAACACCGCGACGCCTGCCCACTCGAGGACTCCGGGATCGATGCTGATCTCGCGCTTTTCGAGCTGGACCTTGAGCCAGTCGTCCAACCGGCCGACCATGATCGTGCAGACAGGGCCCATGGACTTGACGTCCTTGCCCTCGCCCTCCCTCCGGCGCAGGCCTCGCTCGACCGCCTCGGCGACCGCGATGCATTGCGGGAGCGTGAAGCAAACGGTTGCATTGATGCTGATGCCGCGATACGTCGCCTCCTCGATCGCCGGCACGCCGGCCCGGGTCACGGGGATCTTGACGATGATGTTCGGCGCCAGACGGTTGAACGCGACGGCATTCTCCACGATGGCCTGGGTGTTGCGGAACAAGCGCGGGTCGGTCTGGATCGACAGGCGGCCGTTACGTCCCGCATGCTCGGCAAACGCGGGCTCGAGCAGCCTGGCGGCCTTGACCGACATCTCCTCCACGAGCTTCCATCCAATCTGGTCCTCGGTCGCGCCGGGCATATCGCGCAGCAACGCTTCGATGCGTGGCCGCCACTCTGCCAGATGCTTCTTGAGGATCCCGGCGGCGATCACCGGATTGCAGGTCGCCCCCACCGCTCCGTTGTCGATCGCGTACTGGAGCTCGTCGATGTCCGCCGAGTCGTTCCACAGAGACGTCGGCGTCGTCTGCGTCATCTGGAGGAGCCGGCTCTTGGATGTGACAGCCGGTCGGGTCACGGTCAAGCCGGCATCCACATTACGCTCGTCACCATCGGGTGACGACGACCTTCTTGCGCGTGAAAAAGTCGATCCCGTCCGAGCCGTGGACGTGAAGGTCGCCATAGAAGGAGCCCTTCCAGCCGCTGAACGGGAAGAAGGCGAACGGCTGCGCGATGGGCACGTTGATCCCGGTCATGCCGGCTTCCACGCGCTCGCGGAACTCCCTCGCCGACCGGCCGGACTGGGTGAAGATCGTGGCCATGTTGCCGAGCGCCATGCTGTTCGCCTGGGCGATCGCCCCGTCAAGGGTCGCCACGCGGGCGAACGACAGAACCGGGCCGAAGATCTCCTCGTGCCCGACCGACATCTCGGGCGAGACACGGTCGAGAATCGTCGGTCCCAGAAAGAAGCCGGGTCGCGACATCTCGCGCCGGCCGTCGACTACGAGCTCGGCGCCCTCGGCGACGCCCCTGTCCACATAGGCGGCCACCCTGTCGCGGTGCTCTGCCCGGATGAGCGGCCCCACCTGCACGCCGGCCCTGTCGCCGGGACCGACCACCATCTTCATGGCGGCCGAGCGCAGTGGATCGAGCAGCTGGTCGGCCGCCGCGCCGACGGCCACCGCCACCGAGCCGGCGAGACACCGCTCCCCCGCATTGCCGAACGCCGAGTTCAAGATCGCGGGCACCGAGATCTCCGGGTCGGCGTCGGGCATGACGACGATGTGGTTCTTGGCGCCGCCGAGCGCCTGCACCCGCTTGCCGTGCGCGGCCGCCGTCTGATAGACGTGGCGCGCCACAGGGGCCGAGCCCACGAACGACACGGCGTTGACGCCTGGGTGCACGAGCAGGGCGTCCACGGCTTCGCGAGCACCGTGCACGACGTTGAGAACCCCCTCCGGGAACCCGGCCTCGAGAAAGATCTCGGCCAGGCGGGTGGCGCCGAGGGGCGTTCGCTCGGAAGGCTTCAGCACGAACGTATTGCCCGCGACGACGGCCAGCGGGAACATCCACAGCGGGATCATCACGGGGAAGTTGAACGGCGGGATCCCCGCGCACACGCCGACCGGGTATCGATACAGGTCCTGGTCGACACCGCCAGAGACGTCGCGCAAAGTGCGGCCCTGCAGCAAGGTGGGCGCGCCGCACGCGAAGTCCACGACCTCGATTCCCCTGCGCACCTCGCCGCGCGATTCGTCAAGGGTCTTGCCGTGGTGTCGGGTGACGATCGCGGCAAGGTCCTCGAAATGCTCTTCGAGAAGGGCTTTGTAGCGGAACATCAGCCGGACCCGCTCCATCAGCGCCGTGCGTGACCAGCCGCCGAACGCCTTGCCGGCCGCCTGCACGGCCAGGTCGACCTCACGGGCGCCGGAGAGCGGGACCTGGTCGATGACCTCGCCGGTCGCCGGGTTGTAGATGGGGAGCGATTCGGCCCCGTCAGGAGCGCGCCACCCGGAGCCGATCAGGTTACGAATCATGTGAGCCTCCCCCTTCGGTCAAGGCCGCCGGACCTCCCTGGCCATCTCCTGCGCGACGCCTCTCGTCTCCGCATCGGTGGCCAGCTTCTCCAGCTCCTTCGACAGTCGCTCGAGCTCCTCGCCGCCGGCCATCATCTTCGTCAATTCGTCGAGCGAGGTCTCGTGCTTGGCGTAAGAACCCATCAGCCTGCCCCGGTTGAGGAGGACAAACCGGTCTCCCACCGGATACGCGTGGTGCGGGTTGTGGGTTATGAAGATCACGCCCAAACCGCGCTCTCGCGCCTGGATGACGTACTTGAGGACGATGCCCGACTGCCGCACGCCAAGCGCCGATGTCGGTTCGTCAAGGATCAGCACTTTAGCTCCGAAGTAGACCGCGCGTGCGATGGCCACGGCCTGGCGCTCGCCGCCCGAAAGCGTGCCGACGGTCTGATTGGGATCGCGCACGTCGATGCCCATCTTGTGCATCTCCTCGCGCATCACTCGTTTGGCGAAACGTGCGTCCAGCTTGCGGACAGGACCGCGGCCGACGGTCGGCTCGGAGCCCAGGAAGAAGTTGCGCCAGATCGACATCAGCGGCACGGTCGCAAGGTCCTGGAACACGACCGAGATGCCCGCCGCCCTCGCTTCGCGAGGTCCGCTGAACTTCACGTTTGAGCCCTCGATCAGGAGCTCGCCCTCGTCCTGCGGGTGGACTCCAGACAGGATCTTGATGAGGGTGGACTTGCCCGCTCCGTTGTCGCCGAGAACGCATGTGACCTCACCGGCCCGGACTTCCATCGAGATGTCCTTCAGCGCGATCACGCTGCCGAAGTACTTGCTGACGTGGCGCACCTCAAGAAGGGCCTTGTCATCCCTCGCGTCGCTCATCCCCCCTCCTTTCAACGCCTTGCGCTCGCCGCGCGCCTTCTGACCCATGTGTTGACGCCCACCGCCAGGAACAGGATCACGCCCAGGAACGTGAAGTACCAGTTGGAGTCCCAGTTGGCGAATATGATCCCGATCTGCGCGAAGCCGATGATCAATGCGCCGAGCGACGCCCCGATCGCCGAGCCGTATCCTCCGGTCAGCAGGCAGCCTCCAACGACGGCGGCGATGATGTAGAAGAACTCGAGGCCCACGCCCTGCCCGGACTGGATTCCTTTGAAGCGAAGGGCGACCATCGTTCCGACGAGGGCGGCCGACATCGCGGTGACCATGAACAGGATGATCTTGGTTCGCGCGACCGGAACTCCCACGCTGCGCGCCGCGTTGGCGTCGCCTCCCACCGCATAGATCCAGTTGCCGAAGGTCGTTTGCGTGAGGACCCATGTGGCCACCGCGGTGATCGCGATCCACCAAAGCACGGCGTCCTGGAAGTTGTAGGGAGCGAGAAACGTGCTGCCGAAGATCGACTGAGCGCTGACGAAACCCGGCGCCTGGTCTGAGATGTCGAACCTCACGGTGTTGGTCAGCAGGCGGGTCACCCCGACGTCAACACCTCGCAGTACGAAAAACGTTGCCAGCGTGATGATGAAGCTGGGCAGCTTCGTACGCACCACGAGCAGGCCGTTGATGGCGCCGATGGCCCCCGCGAAGACCAGGACGGCGCCGATCGCCAGCCACACGTTCCACGCGTCGCGCGTGATCAGCATCCCCAGGAGCAGGCCACTGGTACCGGTCATGACCCCGGCGGAGAGGTCGAACTCGCCCCCGATCATGAGCAGCGCCACCGCCACCGCCATGATCCCGTACGTCGACGCGGCGTCCGTCCAGTTCTGCATGCCGCCGATGGAGGTGAAAAGATGGCCGGGCGTCGCGTCGACCGTGGCAAACAGCACGTAGACGGCCGCGGCGCCTATGAGCGCGCCGAGCTCAGGACGCTGGAGCAGCCGCACGAGCAGGCCGACCCGCGCGAGCCGCTCGTCGGCGGGCGTCGACGCCGGGCTCGACGCCGGCTGCGCGCTGGTCACGCTCATTGCTTCTCTGATCTTCCTAGAAAGAGCCGCTCACCGGACCGGCGGACCGGCCCGGTGAACGGGTGTCTCGCTATCGAGTGCCTTTCCCGGTCAGGCTGGCGACCGTGGAGGCGTTGCTCTTGTCGACGATTCCCGGACCGCTCTTGACCGTGTCGAACCCGCCGACGGTGTTTGCGTTCTGCTTGTACAGCTTGAGGAAGACGATCGGGAGATAGCCCTGCAGGTACTGCTGCTGATCGATCGCGAAATCGATCTTGCCGGACTGGATGTCGCTGACCACGCCTGTGCTGATGTCGAACGTGGCGATCTTCGCTTTGGAGTTCGCTCCGGTGACGGCCGCCTCGACGATGTTCTTCGCCACGTCAGGGTCGAGTGCGAGGATCGAGTCGATGCTCGGATCCGCGGTCAAGGCCGCCTGCAGGGTGGCGGTGGCGGAGGAAACGTTCGCCTTGGCGTTGTCGATGACGAGGTCCTTCTCGTTGCCGCCGAAGCCCGCCTTGGCGCCGGCGCAGCGGTCGCGCAGGCTGGTGCTCGTCGCTTCGTGGATCACGCAAAGCAGCTTCGTGCCGCCATCTGCCTTGAGGCGCACGCCCGCCTGCTGGCCGGCAGCGGTCTCAGGCTGCCCGACACAGGTGATCGCACCCGAGTAGGCGATGTAGCTCTGCCCGGCGGCGGTTGTGCCGCAGTTGTTGATCAGGATCAACGGGATGCCGCCGCTCGCCGCCTGCTTGGCGCAATCGAGCACGGTCTGGCTGTGCGGCGAAACCACCAGGCCATCCGGCTTGGCGGTCACCGCGGCGCTTATGAACTGGCATTCCTGCGTGTCGTCGTTGTTGCTGCCCTGGTAGTTGACCGCGACTCCCAGGTCGCTTGCGGCCTGGGTCTCGCCCTTCTGCACGACGGACCAGAAGGTGCCGTTGTCGCCATGCGTCACGAAATAGAAATGCAGGCTGCCAGATGCAGCCCCGGCTGATGGTGAGCCGCCTGTGCTTGTCGAGCCGCTGCTGCAAGCGGCGACGAACAAGCACAAGGCAGCCAACCCGATGACCCCCCGTGCTCGAATCATTTTTCTCTCCTCCAGTTGCTTTGGTGGCCTGCTTGGCGCTGAGAAACTCCCTCGAAATAGTCCAGGCTGTGTCTGGCCGCCACAACTGGACCGCTGGCCGGTTCCGGCTCGGCAGTAAGCGCCGTGTCCTGCTCGAGCACGTACCAACCTCGATATCCGGACTCCACAAGCCGGGTGACGATCGCCTCGATGTCCAGGCTTCCTCGGCCGAGGGGCGTGTAGAGGCCCGCCCGCACCGCATCCCGGTAGGAAAGCTCACCAGAACGCACTCTGGCGGCGGCCTCCGCGGCCACGTCTTTGAGGTGCACATGCCCAATCCGCCCGCCGGCCTGGGCCAGCAGGCGGACTGGGTCGGTGCCGCCGAGAACCAGGTGACCAGTGTCCAGGCAGAGATCCACCTCTGTCGTCGCAAGCAGCGCCTCGACCTGGTCACGGGTCTCGACGGCCGTGCCGGCGTGAGGGTGAAAGGCCAGGCGGAGCCGGTGGGCGGCGGCGATGTCCTGAGCGGCGGCGATCCGGTCGCGCAAAAGCCGCCATTCGGACGCGGAGAGCTGATCGTGACTGTCGTAGCTCTCGCCCGGCATCGCGGCGGCCAGGACCAGGACCTCGGCACCCGCGGACTGAAGCGCGACGGCCTCCTCCTCCACTTGCGCGAGCGGATGAGCGCCGGTGGCGTGAAGCACGGAAGCGATAAAGCCTGCGACCGGGCGGATTCCGTGGCGATCCAGGAGCGCGCGGCGTTCTGCCGGGTCGTCAGGCAGAAAGCCAGGCGGGCCGAGCTCGGTGGCGGCCAGGCCCGCCGACCGCATCTCCCCGAGCACGCGTTCGGGTGTCATGCGATGACCCCAGGCGGCAAGCTCGCTGACTCCCCAGGAGATGGGCGCGCCTGCAACCCGCGGTGCGATAGTCATCCGAGCTCGGCAATGCGGACCGGGCGGTGCTCGCGCCGGGAACGGTCGGCCGCCAGCGCCACCACCAGAGCCCGCCGGGCCTCTTCGACGCTGCACGGGCTGTCGTCGCCCGCCTCGACCGCGGCGAGGAAAGCATGCAGCTCCGATCGGTAAGCGTCCTGAAAGCGATCTAGAAAATCCGCGTAGGCGACCTCACCGGGCGCCGCGACGCCCACTTCGAGCGATCGCAACGGGGTCCGCGCGTCAGCCCCTACGGCCACGCTGTCGCGAAGTCCGAACACCTCCATCCTCACGTCGTACCCACGAGGGTCGTTGCGAGCGGCGGTCACGACACCCATCGCCCCGCCTTCGAACCTGAGAACGGCGCAGGCGGCATCGACATCTTCGTGACGGGCAAAGAGCGGATCGTTCGCCTCGCCATCCGCGTACACCTCCTCCACCGGGCGCCCGACGACCCACGAGCCGATGTCGAAGTCGTGGATGGCCAGGTCGCGCCAGATCCCCCCCGAGCTCGACACGTACGCCTCCGGCGGAGGCGCCGGATCGTGCGTGGCCATCCGGACCAGGTGAACGTCGCCGACCGCGCCGGAGCGGACCGCCTCCCGGGCCGATCGGTAACCCGCGTCGAAGCGTCGCTGGAAACCGATCTGAACGAATGCACCTGAGCGCCGCACGTGTTCGATGACGTCGTCGGTCGCCTCGAGGTCGAGGGCGATGGGTTTCTCGCAAAAGGTTGGAATCGTCGCATCGGCCGCCTGCCGGAGAAGCTCGGCGTGCGCTGGAGTGGCTGCAGCGATGACCAGGGCTTCGATGCCGGCAGCCAGCATGGCTTGCGGGCTGCTTGAGTGCTCAGCGCCGACCTCTGTAGCAACCTTCGATGCTCGCGCCGAGTCGAGGTCGGTCACCGTGAGGCGATCGACCAGGCCGCTGCCTCGCAGGCTGCGCGCGTGGAACGCGCCGATCCTACCCGTCCCGATGAGTCCAACGTGCATCCACCCGAGCCCTCCCCCCAAAGAAATTGGGAACGTTCCCAAGGGAACGTTCCCGAAAGTATACTTGGCCTGCAACGCATGTCAAGGGCAAGGTCGCGCCACGCCGGCGCCATTCACGGCTCTCCCGCGCCGACGATCATCGACGTCGCCCGATCGGCCGGGCTTTCCAAGTCCGTCGTCTCGCGCGCGATCCGCGGCGACCCCGCGGTGAGCGCGTCCAGCCGCGAGGCCGTCATGGCGGCCGCCGAGGAGCTCGGTTACCGCGCCAACGCCGTGGCGCGCAGCCTGGTCGAGCGCCGGACGTACAACGTCGGCGTGGTGGTGTCAGACCTCCACAACATCTTCTTCGCCGAGGTCCTGGACGGCCTCTATGCGGCGGCCGCCCAGCTCGGGTACCGCGCCCTCATCGCGACCGGCAACCGCGACCCGATCGCCGAGGAACGGGCGGTCGAGCAGCTCTTGGAGCTGCGAACAGATGGAATCGTCCTGGCCGGCTCGCGAATGTCCGCCGCCACCGTCGCCGGTGCCGCCCGCGCCGTGCCGATCGCGATGGTGGGGAGCGATTTGAGATTGAAGGGAGTCGACGTGGTGGTCGACGACGACTTCAGGGGGGCGGTGCTCGCAATCGAGCACCTGGCCGGGTTGGGCCACCGCGAGATCGCCATGATCGACGGCGGACAAGGCGCCGGCGCGGCGGAGCGCCGCAGCGGGTATGAATCGGCCATGAGGGCCGCGCGCCTGGGCGCTCAGGTCCGGGTTGAGCCCGGGGACTTCACGGAGAGCGGCGGCTACGAGGCGGCCCGCAAGCTGCTGGCCACGGGACGGAGGCCGACAGCCATCTTTGCCGGCAACGACCAATCGGCCGTCGGCGCCCTCAACGCCGTCAACGAGGCCGGCCTGCGCGTACCGGAGGACGTTTCCCTCATGGGATACGACAACACGGCACTTGCCGCGCTGCGCCACATCTCCCTGACCACGATCCACCAACCGCGCAACCAGATCGGCGAGATCGCGATGCAAGCCGTCGTGCGCAGGATCGAGAACCCGGGCGCCCCTGGCAAGCGCCACGTGCTGGCCCCGATGCTCGTCGTGCGTTCCACCACCTCGCCGCCACGAAAGAGCAGCCGGCTCAGGAGCGGCTGACCGTGTCGCGCGCCGGCACTCGCGACGCGCGATCCACGAAGACGACCGCGACGACCGCCGCCAGGAGCGCCGCGACCGCGTACGTGTAGAAGGCGGCCTGGATCCCGGCCACCGACCAGGCCAGTCCTCCCAGCACAGGTCCGAGCGTGACTCCCACGTTCTCGAACTCGCCGAACAGCCCCATGTAGAGGGCGTGGCGCTGTCGCGGAATCGACTCCGACAGCCATGCGGTCGCCGCGGGCCAGATCAACGACGCTCCGAGCGCGCGGAAAGCGGCCGCGACGAGCACCAGGATGAAGTTGCCGGCCGTCGCGTAAAGGACGAAACCAAAGGCGGCGATCACGCCGCCCGCGATCATGGTCGGGCGCCGGCCCCAGCGGTCGGAAGCAGTTCCCCCAGGCACCAGAAAGAGGCCACCAAGCAACCCGACGACGAGCAGCGCCGTCCCCGCGCTGGCGGCGGACAGGCCGAGGTGCGTCGTGACGAGCAGAGGCAGGAGGGCCATCTCTCCGCCCAGCCCGACCTGGAACAGGAGCACCATCGAAGCGGTGACGACCAGGACACGCGCCAGGCTGGCGCCGCCGCGGGACTCCTCCATGCGAGCCTGGTCGCCGGCGTTCCAGCGGCCCCGCTGCTGCGCATAGCCCCGGAACAGGGGCACCAGCAACAGCGCCGACACCGCGGGCAGGGCAGCGGTCGCCAGCAGCACGGAGCGAATCGGGAAATGGTCGATCAGCTGGCCACCGGCCCCCGCGCCCACCGCTTCGGCGACGACCCACTGCGCGGAGAGCATCGCCAGGCCGGTGGCGCGCAGGCGCGCGTGCAAGGTCGTGCCGAGATACGACCGAGCGATGGGGCCGACCGCAACCATCATTCCGGACGCGAGAAAGTACGCGGCGCCGATGAGCACGATGGAGTCCGCGCGGGCGAGCAGCACGAGGCTCGCTGCGTAAAGCAGCTGCGACGCGATGAGCGGCGCGCCATACCCGATGCGGTCGGCGACGAATCCCCACACCCACTCGAAGGCGAACATCCCAAAGCCGAACATCGCCAGGGTGACCCCGATCTCGCTGGGGTTCGCATGCAATTGTCGAAGCTCGAGAGGCACGCAGATCTGGACCAGGCCGGTCCCCAGCGTGGCGAAGCTGAGCGCGCCGATCAGGCCGCCGCTGCGGCTGCGAATCAAGGGTTCGGTGATGGTCGCAATACGATAGGGGGATATGAGCGGGACGGAGGGCGGGCTACGCATCGGTGTCGTTACAGAAGCCTTCGCCGGCCGTCCGCTCGTCGACGTGATGGACTGGCTCGTGCGCGAGGCGCCGCTGGTCACCGACCTCGAGGTGGGCGCCGGCGGATACGCGCCGGAGGGCCACTGCGACCCGCACCTCTTGCTGAGAGACGAGGGGGCGCGCAGGAGATGGCTCGCCGAGATAAGCAGCCGGGGGCTCACGCTTGCGGCGTTGAACGTTTGGGGAAATCCTCTTCACCCGGACGCCGGCCTGGCGAAGAAACACGACGGCGACCTGCGTGACGCGATCCGCCTTGCCGCCATGCTCGGAGTCGACCGCGTGGTGGCCCTCGCGGGATGTCCGGCGGGCGCGGCGACCGACCACGTGCCTCACTTCGCGGGCGGCGGCTGGCTGCCATACCTGGAGGGCATCTACGAGGCGCAGTGGGAGGCGAAGGTCGAGCCTTACTGGTCCGCGCTCGCGGATTTCGCGCAGCGCGAGCATGAGGCGCTGCTGATCTGCCTCGAACTGCATCCCGGCACCGTGGTCTACAACGTCGAGACCTTCACCAGGGTCGCGGCTCTGGGCGACGCCATCGCCGCCAACATCGACCCGAGCCATTTCTTCTGGATGGGCATGGACCCGCTCGCCGTGGTCGACGCCATCGGCCGGCGGGCCGGCCACTGCCACGGCAAGGACGTGGTGTTCTCGCCGGCCAACCTGGCGGTCAACGGCCTGCTGGATCACCGCTGGCCGAAACCCCCCGAACAGATGCCGTGGAACTTCGCCGTGGTCGGCCGCGGCAAGGATGCGGCGTGGTGGGCCGGGTTAGTGGCCGCGCTGGGCGAGTCGACCCAGGTCCACACCGTCGCCATCGAGCACGAGGATCCTTTCGAGCCGGCCGAGACAGGCGTCCTCGAAGCGGCGGCCGTCCTTTGCGGATGAGACCGCGAAGTTGGCTGTTGACAGTGCCGGACCTTTCGTATAACTTCGCGTGGAACGTTCCAACGCGCCAATTTGAGGTCTGGGTGGGATGACAAGGCGGATCAGGGTGGGCGTCATCGGCTGCGGCTTGATCGCGCAGGTCATGCACCTCCACTACCTTCGTGAGCTCTCCGACCGGTTCGAGATTGCCGCCATATGCGACCTCTCCGAAGAGGTCCGCGAGGCGGTCGGCAACGATTACGGCGTCGCCGAGCGGTACGCCACCTGGCAGGAGCTGCTGGCCCGCCCTCTCGACGCGGTCCTGGTCCTGACCTCCGGCAGCCACGCGCCGATCGCCATCGCCGCCGCCAGGGCGGGCATCCACGTGCTGGTCGAAAAGCCCATGTGCTTCTCGGTCGCCGAAGGGCTGGCGATGGTCGACGCGGCCACCGAGGCCGGCGTGACGTTGATGGTCGCCTACAACAAGCGCTACGACCCTGCCTACGCCCGCGCCGTCGAAGAGATGCGCGGGATTAACGACCTGCGCCTGGCCCGCATCACGACGCTCGAGTCCCCGCTCCAGCCTTACGTGCAGCACTATGAGCTCAAGCGCGGCGCCCCGCTGTCCGGGGAGATGCTCGAGTCGCTGACGGCCGACAACCAGGCTCGGATCGATGCCGCGATCCCGGGTGCCGACGACCTCTCCCGCTGGGCCTACCACATGGTTCTGCTGGACAGCCTGGTGCACGAGCTCAACGCAATGCGGGGCATCCTCGGCGAACCCGACCGGCTCGAGTTCGCCGACATACGCGAGACTGGCCTGACGGCCATCTTCAACTACGGCGCGGCCCAGTGCATCCTCGCGTGGGTGGACCTGCCGGTCCTTGCCCGCTACTCGATGGAGCTCGCCTTCTACTCGCCGGAGCGCCGGGTGACCCTGTCGTTTCCATCGCCTTTCCTGCGCAGCGCGCCGACGCTGTTGGTCCTCGAGGACGGCGTCGCGAAGTCGCCTCGCTCGATGCGCTCAGAGGAGATCACATCTTTCAAGGAGAGCTTCAAGGAAGAGCTCGTTCACTTCCACGACTGCGTGGCGAGCGGACGCGAGCCCGTGACATCGGGCAAGGACGCCGTCCGCGACATCGCTCTGTGCGAAGCGGTCGTCGCGGTCCATCGCAGCCGCACCCCGCGCGACCAACCCTCGGCGCCGGCGATGGCTGCTGCCAGACGAAGCAGCTCATGACGCAGGCGCGCGCCGGCGCCTCGCGTTTGCAGACGACGGCGCGCGCCATAGTCGTCGCCAACGCCCCCGTGAGCTATGGCGCGTTCGAGCTGACGGTGGGGATCCTGCCCGACGTCCCCGACGCGGCGGCTGTGCTCGACGAGGTGGCGGGCGCCGGATACGCCGGCATCGACCTTGGCCCGCTCGGCTATTTCGGATATGGCGACGAGCTCTCGAACAACCTCGCCTCGCGCGGGCTCGGTCTCGCCGGCGGCTTCTTCGAGCTGCCATTCAGCGACCTCGACAAACTGCCCTCGGCGCTGAAGGACCTGGGCGCCCTGCTCGACGTTTTCGACGCAGTGCAACCGGGGCCGTCGGGTCTCAAGCCGCGTCCGACGCTCGCTGATGCGGGATCCGACGAGCGGCGCTCGAAGCCGGGCCAGGCGGCCACGAACCGGAGCCTCGGCTTTGACGCCGCCGGCTGGAGGCTTTTCGCCGAAGGCGTCGAGATGTCCGTCGCCGTGTGCCGCGAGCGCAACTACGAGCCGACCTTTCATCACGAGACGGGGACGCGCGTCGAGGCGCCGTGGGAGATCGAGAAGGTCCTCGAGCTGACATCGATCGGCCTTTGCCTGGATACAGGCCACCTGCTGCTGGGTGGGGGCGACCCTGTGCTGGCGATGCGCGAGTGGGGCGGCCGGATCAACCACGTCCATTTCAAAGACGCCCGCCGGGCGGTGGTCGACCAGATCGTGCGAGAGTCCGCGCACGTGAACGAGATCTGGCGCCGCAAGGCTTTCTGCAGGCTCGGCGAGGGCGACCTCGACGTGGAAGGGATGCTCGCCGAGCTGCGAGCGCGCTACTCGGGCTGGCTCGTTGTCGAGCAGGACGTGCTGCCGGATCGCGAGGGCCGGGCCGCGGGCGACCAGCGCGCCAATCGCGAGTACCTCGCCGCCCGCGGCTTCTGACGGTGGCCACGTGCAGGCTGGCGCTGGCGGGCGCCGGGAGGATGGGTCGCAACCATCTGCGCGCCATCGCGGACTCGGATGCGATCACGGTGGCGGCGATCGCCGAGCCCGGGGATGCGGCCCGCGCCGCCGTGGCGGACGCCGGCGCCACCGTGTACTCCGACCTGGACTCGATGCTCGACGCGGGCGGCTTCGATGCGGTGCTCGTGTGCGTCCCGAGCGACAGGCACCTGCAGACCGTCCAGCGACTGGCCGGCGCACGGCTGCCGGTGCTTTGCGAAAAGCCGGTCGGCGTGACCGCATCCGACGCTCTTCAGGCCGCCAAGGTCATGGCCGCCGCCGGCCTGCCGCTGCAAGTCGGCTTCTGGCGCCGGTTCGTGCCCTCGCTGCGGCGTCTGCGCGAGCGGATCGCGGCCGGCGAGCTCGGCGGCGTCTACATGGTTGGCTGCTATCAGTGGGACGGCGCTCCGCCCAGCGCGCAGTTCCGCGCGCACAGCGGCGGAATCTTCGTCGACATGGGCGTGCACGAGGTCGACCAGACGCGCTGGTTGACCGGCCAGGAGTTCGGCGCCATCACCGCTGTGGCGTGCGGCGTGGCGGAGGAGCCGTGGCCTGGCGACCCCGAAAGCGCGCACGCGCTGGTTGAGCTCACGGGAGGCACGACCGCGCTCATCTCACTGGGACGCCGGTTCCCCCTGGGCGACGTGTGCAAGGTCGAGGTCTATGGCACAAAGGGCGCCGAGGACTGCCGTTTCCTGTGGCCGCCGGCGGCGGACGAAGCCTTCTACGGCGCGTTGCGGCTGCAGGCGGAGAGTTTTGCGCGACACGTGGGGGGCGCGCCGCTCGAAGGCGCGAGCGGGTTCGACGCGGCGGCGGCGCTGGACGCGGCTCAGCGCGCTGCAGCGCAGATGACCCGCGCTTGATGGCGCCGCGCGAGGTCGGGATCGGGATCGCCGGCTACGGAATGATGGGCAGGGCCCACTCCTACGCCTACACCGTCGCGCCGGTGATGCGCCGGCTCCAGCACCGCCCGAAGCTTCGAGTGCTGAGCGGGCGCGACAAGGAGAAGGTGGCGCGCGCGGCCGGCGCCTACGGGTTCGAAAGCTGGACCCAGGATTGGCACGAGCTGGTGGCGCGACCCGACATCGACATCGTCGACATCTGCACGCCGCCCGGGACGCACGCCGAGATCGCGGCGGCGGCCGCCGCCGCCGGCAAGGCCGTCATCTGCGAGAAGCCGCTCGCTGTCACCTACCGCCAGGCGGCCGAGGCCGTCGATGCCGTCCAGCGGGCGCGCGTCCTCTCGGCGGTCGATTTCAACTATCGGAAGCTGCCGGCGGTGTCGTTGATGAAGCGCATGGTCGACGAGGGCGCGATCGGGGCCGTCCGCCTCGTCCGGGCCACCTGGCTTTCTGACGAGTTCGTGGACCCGAGCATCCCCTTCGACTGGCGGTTCGACCGCACGATGGGGGGTTCGACCATCGCCGACCTCGGAAGCCACCTGATCGACATGGCCGTCTGGATGGCCGGGAGCATCGCCGAGGTCGCGGCCCAGTCCGAGACGTTCGTGCGCGAGCGCTCGCGCCGCCAGGTGTCGGTCGATGACGCGTCCAGCACGCTGGCTCGCTTCGAATCGGGAGCACGCGGGGTATTCGAAATGGCTCGCACCGCCGTGCGGCGGCCATGCGACTTCTCGATCGAGCTCAACGGCGATCGCGGCACGCTGGTGTTCGACTACGCCCGCCTGAACGAGCTCCGTTTCGGGCAGGGGTCCGACGAGCCGGGCCTCTACGGCATGCGGACCATCCGGGCCGAGCACGAGTCCCACCCGTACGCGCGCGATTGGTGGCCAGTCGGCCAGGGGGTCGGCTACGGGGCAAGCTTCGTCAACCACCTCGGCGACCTGCTGCAGCGCTGGCCCGATGGCCCCTGGGAGCCGGACTTCGCACACGGCGCCGCGGTCCAGGCGGTATGCGAGGCGATGGAGATGGCAGCGGCCGAGCACCGCTGGGTCGAGGTGGCCGAGGTCACGCGAAAAGCCGGCTCAGGGCGATGAGATCCTCCTTGACGGAGAGATCGCCTTGGCATATGGTGCTGGAACCTTCCAGCGGGGTGCCGCTGGATGCGCCGCACCGACGGATTAGGGGAGGGGAAGCGTCATGGCCACGTCAACGAGCGCGTCTGTAGGCAAGGCCGTCGCCGGCCAGGGATTGTTCACTCGGCAGTCGTCCGGCCTGGTCCGCGAGCTGGGGATCCCGGCCGCGACCGGTATCGCGCTCGCCTCGGTCGCCGTGGTCAACACATTCATCAACTTCTACTCCGGCCTGGTCAACTTCACCAAGGTCGACATGATCCTGCCCCTGTTGCTGGCGGCCCTGATCTGGTTTGTCGCCATGTTCGCCTACAGGTACCTTCTGCAGGCGATCCCCAGGGCCGGTGGCGAATACATCTACCTGTCCCGCATCCTCTCGCCCGCCGTGGGGACGATGGTCGGAATCGCGACCGCCGTCGGTTTCACGTACACGCTGTCGGCCAATGCCAACTTCGCCGCCGCCTACGTGCCATTCGGCCTCACCAGCCTTGGCTCGGCGTTCAACAGCTCGGCGCTCACCAGCGCGGCCTCCAGCATCTCCAGCACCACCACGTGCGGGACGGTCACCTGCTCGCCAGGGCTGGCCATCTGTGCCGTGGTCATGCTCCTGATCGTGGGAGTGGCCTCGATCTTCTCCCTGCGCCGGATCGCCCAGGTGATCCTGGCCCTGGTCATCTTCCAGGTCGTCGCCTTCGTGGTCCTCGGCTTTCTGCTGGCGACCCACTCGCACCAGGACTTCGTCAACGCGCTCGGCTCATTCAGCGGGAAGGCCACCGCGTACAACGATGTGATCGCCCTGGCGAACAAGAACGGCATCCCGCTCGGGGTCGACCTGGGCGCCTCTCTGCTGGTGATCCCCTTCATGGTCCTGAACTACAACGGCGTGCTGTACTCCTACTACGTCGGCGGCGAGCTCAAGCGCCCCGGCAGCACCTACATCTGGGCATCGGTCATCAGCCTCGCCCTGCTGATCGTCGTCTGGGTGGGCGTCTGGCTCCTGATGCTGAACACCATCGGCCTCGACTTCATGCAGTCGCAGGCCCAGGTGGGGTCCAGCGCGGATTACGGCAACATCACGAGCCTCCAGGCGAACGCGGGCGGCCTCGGCTACGGCCTTGTCCTGTCCGGCGATCCGATCAGCAAGATCCTGATCGGGCTCGCGGTGCCGGCGGCGGAGATCGCCGTCGACCTCGCGTTCGTGGCCGTGGTGACCCGCGTCATCTTCGCCCTCGCGTTCGACCGCATGCTGCCGATCGGGCTGGCCAAGGTCAGCGAGCGCAATGCGTCGCCGACCAACGCCATCATCCTCGCGGTGATCGTCGGCATCGGCTTCACGATCCTCGGCTCAGTGCTCAACATCGCCAACATCTCCGCCAACCTGGCGCTGTTCTTCGCCCTGGTGCTCCTGGCCGGCTCGATCGCGGCCACAGCGCTGCCATACCGCCGGCCGGAGCTGATCTACAAACCAGGCACCACCGACGTCGACCGCGTCGCGGGCATCCCCACCGCCTCGGTCTGGGGCGCCATCTCGACCGTGCTGGCACTCTTCACCGTAGGCGTGATCATCGCGAAGCCCAACGTGTTCGGCGCGTTCAGCTTCGCCTCGGTGGGTTCGCTGGTCGTGATCTTCGTCTCGGGGCCGATCATCTACCTCATCGCCCGCCGCATGCGCCTGTCGTCGTCGTCGATCGACATGCGCCTGGCCATGCGGGAGCTGCCGCCCGAGTAGCGATCGGGAACCTGAGCGCGCATGTCGAGCAGCCGTAAGCGGGGCCTCCGCATCTTCTTCGCGACCGACGTGCACGGGTCGGATCGGTGCTTCCGGAAGTTTCTCGCGGCGGCGGCGACCTATGAGGCCGAGGTCCTGCTCCTCGGCGGGGACATCACGGGCAAGGGGCTGGTGCCGATTCGGTCCGAGAACGGCTCGCTCGCGGCCACCGTCAGGGGCGAAGCGGTCACCGTGCCGGCCGAAGAGGCGGGCGCGCTGCAGGCGGAGATCAACCGGCTGGGCTTTTACACGGTGATCGTCGACGGCGGCGAGCTGGAGCGGCTGGAAACCGACAAGCCGCATCGCGACGCGGTCTTCAAGCAGGAGATCGTCCGCCAGATCGAGAGGTGGTGCCGGCTCGCCGAGGAGCGGCTGGACAAATCCGTGCGCTGCATCATCACGCCGGGCAATGACGATCCGCTGGCCATCGATGCCGTGCTCCGGGCGGCGCCCCGGATCGACAGCCCGGAAGGCGAGCTGTTCGAGCTCGGCCCCGCCCTGCTGGCGAGCTGCGGCGACGTGACTCCGACGCCGTGGAACACCGAGCGCGAGTTCTCCGAGGAGGAGCTTGGGCAGCGGCTGGCGAGGATGATGGATGCCGCACCGCGCGGGCGCAAGGTGGTGGCCAACTTCCACAACCCGCCGTTCTCATCAGGGCTGGATTTCGCCGCCGAGCTGGACGAGACCCTCCTGCCCAAGCTGCGTGGCGGCCGGCCCAGCATCATCCCGGTCGGCAGCAAGGCGGTGCGAGAGGCAATCAAGCGCTACCAGCCCGTCGTCGGCCTGCACGGGCACATCCACGAGTCGAAGGCGGCGCAGAAGATCGGCTCGACGATGTGCCTAAACCCCGGAAGCGACTACTCGGCGGACGTCCTGCGGGGCGCGATCGTCGACCTCGCCGAGGATGGGAGCTTCCTGGACTTCCTGTTCACCGCCGGCTGATAAGGCGGCGGATCGCCGGGCTGGCAAGCTCGCGCGTTGTATCTAGATGCAGGTAGAGCTCAAGCGCCGATCCGACAAGGAAGTCCTGGGCGGACTCACCCCGGGTCGGGCCGCGTTCGCAAATCCCGCCCTTCTTTCCGTGGCGATCGCGGCTGCACTCGCGGTGGCGGTCATCGCGATCTACGTCGCCGGGCACCACGTCATCGCCCAGGACGTCGCGATCGAGGACGACGTCCAGTCCACCAACTGGGGCCCGCTGGCTCTCACCTTTCCTTTATTCAGCTTCATCGGGGACGCCAAGGGTGCTGTGGCGGAGGCGGTGCTCTTCGTTGCGATCCTGATCTTCAACCGCAGGACCTGGGTCTTTGCCGCCGGCGCCTTCGGGTCCGCCGTCTGGTACGTGCTGCTCAACCACCTCATC
Source organism: Candidatus Dormiibacterota bacterium (assembly GCA_036491755.1). GTDB lineage: Bacteria > Chloroflexota > Dormibacteria > Dormibacterales > Dormibacteraceae > DASXBJ01. The sequence continues at coordinate 14,187 of DASXBJ010000083.1, read as the reverse complement.
CTCCGTGCTCGGCCGACCACGCCTCTTGTTCTGCACGTGACCGAACACCCCGGGGGCTCGAGCTTTCCGAGCGGCCATACGATCTTCGTGGCCACGATGGTCACCGTGCTGATGATCTGCCTCGGTCACCGGTTCCTGCCCCGGTGGGGCCGCGTGATCGGCTGGGTCCTCGCGGCCCTGATCGCTCTCGCCAACGGGATCAGTCGCGTTTACACTGGCGCCCACTGGCCGACCGACGTGCTGGCCGCGATACTGATTGCGACCGCCTGGCTTTGCTTCTGGATCTCCTTGCGGTGGGTGCGCCAGAGAACCCTGGCGACCTAGCCCGCGGTGCGGTGACGCCGCACGTTGATCAGGCTGCCGCAGATCGACACGTCGCACCAGGCATAGTTCCCTTTGCCTATACAGTGTCCGGCGTGAAGCTCCGGCTGGAGTCTGCCCTTACGGTGATTCTGCTGGCGGCCTGCGCTCAGCCATCGACGACCGCGACCTCCTCCCCATCGCCTCGAGGCCATGGCTGGACCAGGGTCGCCGAGGTCAAGGTCGGCCGCACGCCCGGCCCGGTTGTGCTGGGTGGCGGGTGGGCGTTCGTGGCCAACATGAGTGACGGCACGGTGACCCAGATCGCGAGATCCACAGGCCGCGTGGTGGCCACCATCCCGGTCGCCAGCCCGGCCGTCCTTCGTGCCCAGGGCTGCGCTCCGGACAGCGTCCACGCGTTCTACTCGGGGTCATGGGGCTGGCGTTACTGCGACACGCCATTCGCGATCGCGTGGGACGGCAGCGCGCTGTGGGCGCTGGACAACGGCCACCGCTGGCTCGTGAGAGTCGACCCTGAAAAGCATGTCGCCGACGCGCGCATCCAGCTGCCCGGCACCGGTTGGAGCGTCGCCATCGCGTCCGGCACTGCGTACATCTCGAGCTTCGCCGACAACGAGGCCCTGTACGTGGCCGACCTGCGGTCACGCCTGGTGAGCACTGTCAACGGCCTCGACACAGGTCCCGCGATGCTCGCGGTGGACTCGACCGGCGTGTGGGTCGCGTGCGCCCGCACCGGCACGGGGCACCTGGATCGCGTCGACCCCAAGACGATGCAGGTGACAGGCCGCTACCCGATGGACTGGTGGAGCACCGCGGTGGCGGCCAGCCAGGGCTCGGTCTACGTGCGCGGCACCTTTGGCGGCGACATCACGCGGTACGACGCGGCCACCGGCGCGATCGATTGGAGCCAGCCGGGGCCCGGCTTCATCGGGCGCCAAGGCATCGACCAGATCGCTGCCGGACAGGACGGCGTGTGGATGGCGGGGCCAAGCACGGCGCTGGTCGACACGGCGACCGGCAGCATCACGCAGTCGATCAAGGTGCCTTCGGAAACGGTGGCAGCCGGGAGCGGCGAGGTGTGGCTCGTCGAGCTCAACGGCTCGGTGGCGAAGTTCCAGCTGAAGTAGCTTAGTAGCCGCTGACATGGCTGCGACCACCCTCAACGGGCTCTTGAACCACGGCCGCGATGCGGACCCGGCAATCGTGGTGCCCGGCGGCGTGCGCCTCACCTATCGCGACCTCCGTGACGAGGTCCAGCGGTCGGCGCAGAAGCTGGCCCGGCTCGGCCTCGCCCGCGGCGATCGCATCGCGCTCGTCCTGCCGAACAGCGCCGAGTCGATCGTCCTTTTTCTGGCCGCGGCCACCGCAGGCACGGCGGCGCCCCTGAACTCCGCATATAAAGAGGACGAGTTCCGCTTCTACATGGAGGACATAGGCGCCCGGGCGCTGGTCGTCCCGCCAGGTCAGGCCGAGGCGGCCCGCCGAGCTCTACCGCCTGACGCGATCCTGGTCGAGGCGCGACTCGACGGCCGTGGACGGGTGGCCCTCGAGAGCGAGGCGCCACAGGCCGGTCCGGCGGAGCCCGAGGATCCCGCGGGCGATGACGTCGCCCTGGTGCTGCACACGAGCGGCACCACGAGCCGCCCCAAGCTCGTGCCCATCCGCCACCGCAACCTCGCCTATTCGGCCGAGAACATCGCGCGGACCTACGCGCTGGAGCCAACCGATGTTGCGGTTTGCGTGATGCCGCTCTTCCACATCCACGGTCTGATGGCCTCGACCATGGCGACCCTGAGCGCCGGTGGCGTGGTGGTGGTGCCGCCGAAGTTCGATCCGATGACCTTCTGGACCGTCCTCGACGATCACGCCGCGACGTGGTACTCGGCGGTGCCGACGATCCACCAGATGCTCCTGATGCGCAACCGCGGCGAGAGGCCGCCGGGCGCGGAGCGGCTGCGGTTCATCAGGTCGAGCTCTTCGGCGCTGTCTCCGGAGACGATGCGCCAGCTGGAGTCGCGGTTCGGCGCCCCGGTGCTCGAGGCTTACGGCATGACCGAGGCCTCGCACCAGATGGCGTCCAATCCCCTGCCGCCGGGCGACCGGCGCGCCGGCACGGTCGGCCGCGAGACGGGGATCCGGATCGGGATCATGGACGACGGGGGCAGCTTGCTCGCGGGCCAGGAGCACGGCGAGGTCGTGATCCAGGGCGCGAGCGTCATCGACGGCTACGCCAACAACCCGGAGGCGAACGCGAAATCGTTCACCGCCGGCTGGTTCCGGACCGGCGACCAGGGCTTCCTCGACGAGGCAGGCTATCTGTCCCTGGTCGGGCGCCTCAAGGAGATGATCAACCGCGGAGGCGAGAAGATCGCACCACGCGAGATCGACGACGTGCTCCTGCAGCACCCCGCTGTCGGCGAGGCGGTGGCTTTCGGCGCGCCGCATCCCGGGTGGGGCGAGGAGGTTGTGGCCGCCGTGGTGCTCACGGGCGAGGCGACCGAGAAGGAGCTCCTCGTATTCGCGCGCGAGAGGCTGGCCGACTACAAGGTCCCCAAGAAGCTCTACATAGTCGAACAGATTCCGCGCACCGCGACCGGCAAGATCCAGCGCCGCACCGTCGCCGAAAGCTTGAATCCGCGGTGACGGTCGCGGTCATCGGGGCGGGGGCGATCGGAGGGCTGCTCGGCGCTCACCTTTCCCGCAGCGGCCAGGACGTCATCCTCATCGCCCGCGGCCCTCACCTCGCCGCGATGCGGGAGCGCGGCGTGACCGTGCGCAGCGCGGAGGGCGAGTTCACAGCGCGACCTCGGTGCACCGACGACCTGGCGGCCATCGCCGAGGCGGACACCGTGTTCATCACCCTCAAGGCCCACAGCATCCCGGCGGTGGCGCCCGCGATCGGCGCCGCGCTTTCCGGCCAAGCCTCAGTGGTCGGAGCGATGAACGGCATCCCGTGGTGGTACTTCCCGGACCGGCATCTCGAGACGGTCGACCCGGGCGGCATCATCGCTCGCAGCATCCCCTACGAGCGTGTCGTCGGCTGCGTCGTCTATCCCGCCGCCACGATCGTCGAACCGGGTGTGATCGAGCATGAGGAAGGCAATCGCTTTTCCCTCGGCGAGCCCGACGGCTCGAAGAGCGAGCGCGTGCAGGCGATGGCGGCGATGCTGACCGCCGCGGGCTTCAAGGCCCCGGTGCAGGCCGCGCTGCGAAACGAGATCTGGCTGAAGCTGCTGGGCAACGCGACGCTCAACCCCGTGAGCGCGCTCACAGGCGCGACGCTGGCCGCAATGTTCACGAGCGCGACCTCGCGCGACCTCGTTCGCGCGCTGATGGTGGAGGTGGCTGCAGTTGCCCGCTCGCTGGACGTGGAGCTGCCAGTCAGCATCGACAAGCGCATGCAGGGCGCAGCCGCCGTAGGCGAGCACAAGACCTCGATGCTGCAAGACCTCGAGGCCGGCAAGCCCCTGGAGGTCGATGCGCTGCTTGGCGCAGTCGTCGAGCTCGCGCAGGAAAAGCACGTGGCCGTGCCTGCCCTGAAAACGCTCTACGCGCTGACCAAGCTCATGGGCGAGGCTCGCGGCTAGAGTTCAGCCGCCCAGTTGGGCGCACGATGGTGGGCCTCGATCGCCCACTGGAGCGTGTCCAGCACCTCGGCGAGGTGTTCGCGCATCGCGGCTTCCGCGCCTGCGGCGTCATGCGCCTTGAGGGCGCCGAAGATCGCCTCGTGCTCGCGCAGCGAGCGCTCCTGCCGGCCCGGGCGGAAGATCGTCCCGTACTGGAACCGGATGGCCTGCGACTTCAGGCCGCCCGCGAGCCGGCTCGCCGTCGGGTGATCCGCGGCGACCCAGATGAGCTGGTGAAACCGGGCGTTGAGCTCGGAGTAGCCGAGGGAATCGCCACCGTCGGCCCGCATCCGCATCTCCATCATCACCTGGTGCAGCTCGCGCAGCGCCTGGGGCGTGACGCGAGTCGCGGCCCTGTATGCGAGCAGCCCCTCGATCGAGGCGCGCACCTCCTCGATCTCCAGCGCCTCGCGGTCGGTGATCAACCGCACGCGCGCGCCACGGTTCGGCTCCAACGTGACGAGGCCCTCCTGGTCGAGCCGGACCAGGGCGGCCCGCACCGCGGTCCTCCCCACACCGAGCTTCGTGGCGACGGCCGCTTCGACCAGCCGCTCGTTCGGATGGAACCGCCCGGCCACGATGGCCTCGCGGAGCAAGTGGTACGCGTCCGGCGCGGGCAGCAGAACCTTCATCTTGCTTCGGTCAACATTATCGTCAATAATGTCGACAATCCCGTTTGTTTCGCCTAGCTCAAGGGGAGGAGCAGTGAACACGTTCCGAGCAACTTTGCGTGTGCCCTCGGTCGCCGTCTCAACTCTGGCGGTGCTGCTGCTCGCCGCCTGCGGCGGGGGAAGTTCCTCGTCGACCGGCAGCGGCGTCGGGTCGGGAGACCTCCTGGTGGGCGTGATCGCGCCCTTCACGGGGACGGACGCCGCCCTTGGGCCAGCCTATTACGCCGCCTGCCTCGCCGCCGCTCCCGAGATCAACAGCAACGGCGGTGTGAACGGCCGGCAGGTCAAGTGCCAGCAGTTCGACACCCGTGGTGAACCGGCCGACGCGGTGCCGGCCGCCAACTCGATGATCGCCGGCAACTCCAACCTGATGGCCGTCATCGGATGCACGTCGGACGAAGCCTCGACAGTGGTGCCGATCATCGACCGCAGCCACATCCCGATGTTCTGCATGACGGGCCAGACGGAGTTCAACCACACGGCCTTCAAGTACTTCCACCGCCTCGTGCCGGCTGACATCTACGACGCCTACGCAATGGTGGGCGAGGCGCTCTACGGGCCCGGCCACGCGCCCTACAAGAGGGTCGCGCTTGTCTTCGGCAACGACATCGGCTCGCAGGCGTTCGTCGCGCCAGCGACCAACGCCCTGCAGAAGCTGGGCGCCACCATCGCCATCAACCAGCCGATCACCCTGGGCGCCTCCAGCTATCGCACAGAGGTCACGGCGATGCTGGCCACGCATCCTGACGTGATCTTCACCGAGGCGCTCGGGTCCGCGGGCACCTACCTCGGCGAGGTCAAGACGCTCAACGGCGGCCAGATGATCCCATTCATCGGCACATCCGCCACCATCGATCCGCAGTGGTTCGCCCAGGTCAGCGGCGCGATCGGTGTCACGGACCTGGTCAAGAACTACGGTGGAGTCGACCTCGGTTACGACTTCTCCAGCCCCGCATACCAGGAGTTCCTGACCAACCTGAATGCCGCCGCATCAACCTTTGCCGATGCGCCGAAATACAAGCAGCGCGGGTCGACCCTGCACCTCTACGACGGCGTCATCATGACGGCGCTCGCGATGCTCGAGGCCAACAGCTCGGACCCGACGGTGTACAACGCCAAGATCAAGGACATCGCCAACGGCGTGTCCGGAGCCATGGTGGTCAACAACTACAAGGACGGCGTCGCGGCGATCAAAGCAGGCAAGTCGGTGCACTTCGAAGGCGCCGGCGGCGCCACGCAGTTCGACCAGTACAACAACTCGGTCTCGGGCTACATCTGGGTGAACTACGACGCCCAGGGCAACGAGGTCAAGGTCGGGCAGATGACGCCCGAACAGACTCAGACCATCGCCAACGCCGGCGGGATCTAGGGTTAAAACCAGAATCAACGGGAGCCCCAAGGTCTTAACCGGGAACAGGGGGAGCCGAACGTCGCCGTGAGCCTTTTTCAGGCGGCGTTCGGCTTCGGTCTCGTCAGCATGTCGGTGATCGCCATCGCGGCGGTGGGGTTCACCATGCAGTTCGGCATCACGAACATGATCAACCTCGCGTACGGCGAGGTCATGATCTCGAGCGCCTACGTTGCCTATTACCTCAACCGGGCGGGGGTCACGATCTGGGTCGGCATGGTCGCCGGCGCCCTGTTTGGGGCGGTTTTCTCGTTCCTCCTCAACCGCGCCGTCTACTCGCCGTTCATGCGCAAAGGGACGGCCAACCTGGGCATGGTCATCGTCTCGCTGGCCATATCGCTCATGATCGCCAACCTGCTGCTCCCGATCGTCGGTGACTTCAGCGTTTCCTACACGGAGCATTCGAGCAGCCTGCTTCGCCTCGGCGGGGTGCTGCTGACCCAGAACCAGATTCTCATCATCGGGGTCGCGATCGTCCTCATGCTGGCGATCCACGGCCTGCTTCGCTACACCCGGCTTGGCAAGGCGATGCGGGCCACCGCAGCCAACCCGACACTCGCGCGGAACTGCGGTATTCCGACCCAGCGCGTGGTCGATTCCGTGTGGCTCATCACCGGGGCGCTGTGCGGGGTGGCCGGAGTGGTTGCGGCGCTCAACTCCGATTCATTCGCGATCGCCAACGGGGCGGGCTTCCTGATCACCGCCCTCGCCGCGGCGGTGCTTGGCGGAGCGGGCCAGCCCTACGGTGCGATGATCGGGGCCGTGATCATCGGCATGGTCACGGAGCTCAGCGCGGCGGCCTGGTCGCCGGAATACAAAGAGGTTGTGGCGTTCGGCATCCTGGTCCTGGTGATGGTTTTGCGCCCCCAGGGCCTCCTGGCCAAGCGCGGGGCCCTGGCCGCGGCGGGATGAACACCTATTACGCGGCCAACCTGCTCGTTTACGCAGGTGTGGACATCATCGCGTGCCTGGCCCTGAATCTCCAGTTCGGGGTCTCGGGGATCGTCAACTTCAGCTTCATCGTCTTCCAGGCCGTCGGTGCGTACGCCGCGGCCGTGCTCTCGATGCCTCCGGACTCGGCCAACGGTGGCTTCCAGACCTACTTCGGCGGATTCCAGATGCCCTTCCCCATCCCCTGGATCGGGGGCGCGATCGCGGGCGGGCTGCTCGCGGTCCCGGTCGGCTTCGTCGTCCTGCGGAAGCTGCGAGCCGACTACCAGGCGATCGCGCTGCTGGTGCTCTCGATCATCGCCAACACCGTGATCACGAACGCCACGCACCTGTTCAACGGCGCGGCGGGCCTCGCGCTTGTGCCCCCGCCGTTCGCCGACCAGATCGACCCCAACACGCCTGGCTACCAGTACCTCTACGTCGGGATGACCGCGGTCTGCGTGGCCCTCGTCTATTTCGTGGTCACGCGGATTGTCAACTCCCCGTACGGCCGCACGCTGCGCGCGATGCGCGAGCGCGAGATCGCCGCCTCCGCCATCGGGAAGAACCCCGTGGCGCTGAAGATGACGATCTTCGTGGTCGGCGGGGTCATCGCGGGTCTGTCAGGCGCCCTCCTGGTCGGATTCATCCAGCTCTGGGCGCCGTCCGTGTGGCTGTATCCGGAGACGATCATCCTTTTTGCGGCCGTCATCGTCGGCGGACGGGGCAACAACCTCGGCGCGGTGCTGGGAGCGCTCCTTGTGCCGGTGGGCTTCGAAGAGGTGACGCGGCTGATGCCGACCAGCCTGGGTCCCCCTGGCCTGATCCCCGCCTTCGAGTGGGTGGCGATCGGACTTCTGATCCTGGGCTTTCTGTGGTTCAGGCCGCAGGGCGTGCGACCGGAGCCTCGGAACGTCTTCGAAGGCGGCCCCGAAACAGACGAGGTGGATCGTGCTCGCGCAGTCTGAAGGCCCCATGCTTGCCGGCCGCGACGTGCACAGGCACTTCGAAGGTATGCGTGCCGTCGACGGAGTGTCCATCGAGGTTCCCAGGGGCAAGATCACGGGCCTGATCGGCCCCAACGGCGCCGGCAAGTCCACCTTCCTCGCCGTCCTCGCCGGCACCCTGCCCGCCACCAGCGGCACCATCACTTTCGAGGGCCGCGACATCACCAGGCTGGCGACCCACCAGCGCGCGCGGCTGGGGTTGGTGCGGACGTTCCAGCTGCCTTCCGAGTTCGGCCAGCTGACGGTGCTCGAGAACCTGCTGGTCGCCGCCCCGCACCACCGCGGCGACTCACTGTTCGGCGCCCTGATGGGCAGGGGCTACTGGATTGCGGACGAGAAACGGCTGGTCGAACAGGCGCGTGTGCTGCTCAGGCGGTTCAGCATGAGCGCGAAGGAGTCTGACTACGCCAGCACGATGAGCGGCGGCCAGAAGCGGCTCATCGAGATCATGAGGGCGCTCATGCTCGAGCCTCGGTGCCTTCTGCTCGACGAGCCCATGTCCGGGGTGCACCCGAAGGTCGTCGACGAGATCAAGTATTACCTGCAAACGCTTCGCGCCGAGGGACTGACAATCCTGATGGTGGAGCACGAGCTGCACCTGGTCGAGGAGCTGTGCGACTCCGTGGTCGTGATGGCGCAAGGCAAGGTCATCGGCAGCGGCACCATGGCCACCCTGAGGCGGCAACCAGAGATTGTTGACGCTTACCTCGTCGGATAAGGAAGAAGGCGTGACGGAACGACCGGCGCCCAGCCTGCGGGCTGAAAAGATCACAGCCGGCTACGGCGGCGTGCCTGTCATCCGCGACGTTTCCATCTCGGTCGGGCCGGGCGAGATCGTCGCGGTGATCGGGCCCAACGGGGCGGGCAAGAGCACCATGCTCAAGAGCCTGGTCGGGATCCTTCGCGTGACCAGCGGACGGATCCTGCTCGGCGACGTCGACGTCACCAACCACTCTCCAGAGGATCTCGCGCGTCGCGGCGTGGGCTACGTGCCCCAGGTCAACGACATCTTCGAGCCACTCACGGTGCTGGAAAACATGGAGATGGGCGGCTACCTGCTTCCTCCGCGCAAGGTGCGAGGCCGTGTGGATGAGGTTGGACAGGTCTTCCCGGCGCTGCCGCCGATGCTGAAGCGCCGCGCGGACAAATTGAGCGGAGGTGAGCGGAAGATGCTCGCCATCGCGCGTGTGTTGATGCTGGACCCGAAGGTGCTGATCCTCGACGAGCCCACCGCAAATCTGTCGCCGAAGCTGGCCGACAGCCTCTTGCGCGAGCACGTGACGAGGTTGGCGCGCGTCGGCAAAGCGGTTTTGCTGGTGGAACAGCGGGCGCGGGCAGCCCTGCAGATCGCCGATTGGACCAGCGTTCTGGTCTCCGGCACCACGCGGTTGGAAGGACGCCCGGGCGATCTCCTCAAGCGCCAGGACTTTGAGGAGCTGTTTTTGGGGGCGGGGACGGGTGGTTCGGCCGCGCCCGAGGTCCAAGAGGAGGACGCATGAGGTTGCTGATGTTTCGTAGCGATGGCGGGCGCAGGCTGGGGGCGATCCGCCCGGGTCACGATGACCTGGTCGTCGAGCTGTCCGAGCCGGCCGACATGCTGGCTCTGATCGACGCCGGCGCGGACGGCCTGGCCAGGGTCCGCTCCGCAATTTCGTCCAGCAAGGCCAGGACTCACCGGCTCAACGAGCTCGAGCTGCTGGCGCCGCTGGACAACCCGCGCGGCAACGTGATCGGCATCGGCCGCAACTATCAAAAGCACGCCGAGGAGACTGCCGCGGCCGGCAAGGCGCCCAGCCCGCCCACCATCTTCACCAAGGCCATCACGTCGCTCACCGAGCCTTACGCCGACATCGAGATCGACCCTTCGGTCAGCGACAAGATCGACTGGGAGGTCGAGCTGGCGGTCGTGATCGGCAGGCAGGGCAAGAACATCAAGCGGGCTGAGGCCCGGCCGCACGTCTTCGGCTACACCATCCTCAACGACGTCACGATGCGCGACATCCAGAGCAACTGGGGAGGCCAGTACTTCAAAGGCAAGAGCATGGACCGCTCCGCTCCGACCGGACCATGGATCGTCACGAGCGACGAGCTGACGGATCCGCAATCTCTGGCCCTGGCCCTGCGCGTCAACGGCGCCGTCAAGCAGGATGGCAACACGCGGGACATGATCTACCCCGTCGATGAGGTCGTCGAGTGGGCGTCCATAGGCATGACGCTCTTGCCCGGGACGATCATCGCCACGGGAACCCCGGACGGCGTGGGATTCGCGCGCACCCCGCCCGAGTACCTCGGGCCGGGAGACGTGATGGAGTCCGAGGTGGAGGGGATCGGCGTTTTGCGGAACAAGTTCGTGACCTCGTCCCGGGACTGAGCCCGGCTCAGGCCTGCGGCGGGAAGCCGCAAGTTCAAGCTTGCGGCGGGATGCGCTCCGTCTTCTCTGGTGGGACCGGCGTCGTGGCCGGTCCCTGGAGCACATGCAACCCGGCGCCGATCGCCGCCCCGGCGATTGGCCCGACCACGTACAGCCACAGGTGGGACCAGTCACCATGCCCGGCCACCGCGGCCACCGCTGTGGCGCCCAAGCCCACCGCGGGATTGAACGCGGCGCCTGAGATGGGGCCGACCGCGAATGCGCCCGCGGCCACTGTGAACCCGATGGCCAGGCCGTAGTAGGAGTTGCCGGCGGTCGCCTTCGTGGCGGCCACGTTGAGTATCACGAGCACCAGCGCCGCGGTGAAGATGATCTCGGCGCCGAGGGCCGCGGGCGACGACACGCCCGCGCCCGGGTGGATCCCCGGGGTGTGGCCGCTGATCGCGTAGCCGGCCGTGAATGCCAGCAGCGCGCCGATCGCCTGCGCGGCCCAGTAGCAGAGCATGGTCGGCAGGTCGAGCACCCGGCGAAGGTAAAGGGCGAACGAGACCGCCGGGTTGTAGTGCGCTCCAGAAACGTGGCCGCCCATGTACACCATGGCGGCGAGACCGAGGCCGATCGCGATGGGCGCCAGGGAGCCGGCTGGGCCGGACAGCGCGATCACGGTCATGAACGCGAAGGAGCCGGCCAGCTCGGTCAGAAGCTTCGCGCGCAGAACCATGGGCGCTAATGGTATTGGCGGAGCGATGCGCTCTGCGCGCGAGACGCGCCTAGCTCGAAGTGGCCACGCCGGCCGCGGCGCCGTCCAGAGCGGCGGGCGGCTGTGCTCCGAGCATGACCTGAACGACGACATGGTTGCGGTCGAGCCAGATGTTCACCGGCAACCCGACGTCGACGCCGTATGCGTAGGCGATCGCTCCGTGGGGATCGATGACTGTGCGCAGCCCGACATGAAGCCCAGCGAGAAAGTGGCTCATACGGGCCGTGTCGGCTTCGCGGTAATCCACGGCCAGCACCGTGAAGCCGCTCGACCGGTACCTGTCACCGATCGTCTGCAGCGCGGGAAGCTCGTCCTGGCAGGCGGTGCACCACGTGGCCCAGAAGGTCAGGAGCACAGGGCGGCCGGCGAGCTGATCGAGCCCGATCGGGCTGCCTCCGAGGTCCCACGAGGAGAAGCCAGGCGCCCTCTGCCCCACCCTGGCCACACCCGGCTGCACGGTGGGCGTCTTGGTGCTCGAGTTCGCCAGCACGAGCCACGAGGCCGCCGTCACCGCACCAACCACCACCAGCACCGGCAGGGCGAGCGACCAGCGTGGAACAGCGCGCCTCACATCGTTGGCCTGCGGTCGATCCAACCCGGCGTTGATCAAAACGGGATGACCGCGGCCGCGGCCGCGGCGACGAAGATCAGCGCGAGGTAGACCAGGGAGTAGTGGAACAGCGCCAGCGCGGACGCTCCATCCTCGGCCTCGGCGCGGACGGCACGCCAGGCCAGATACAGGAAAATCGCCCCCAGGACGAAGCTCGCAATTCCAAACCACGGCCCCAACCAGATGGCCGGGACGAGACTGACCACAAGCATGATCGCCGTGTACGCGAGGATCGCGCGTCGCGTCTGAGCGGAGCCTGCCACGACCGGGAGCATGGGCACGCGCACCGCGGAGTACTGTCGGCGCAGCAGCAGCGCGAGCGCCCAGAAATGTGGTGGAGTCCAGAAGAAGACGAGCGCGAACAGCGCCCACGCGAGCGGGCTGAGCGAACCGGTGACCGCGGCCCAGCCGACCAGCGGCGGAAACGCCCCCGCCGCGCCGCCGATCACGATGTTCTGCGCCGTCGATCGCTTCAGCCACATGGTGTAGACGAAGACGTAGAAAAGACCGCCGGCGGCCGCCAGGACAGCCGCCATCAGGTTGCTCGAGAGGGCGATCACGATCACGCCCGCGACCGCGACCGCGATGCCGAAAGCCAGGCCCTCGGCGGGCGCGATGCGACCTGCGGGAATCGGCCGGCGGCGCGTCCTCGGCATCACGGCGTCGATGTCGCGGTCGAACCAGCAGTTGATCGCGCCCGCGCCGCCCGCTGCCATCGCACCCCCGGCCAGGCCGCCGAAAAGAGGTCCGGGTGCCGGCCACCCGCGCGCCGCCGCGATCATGGCGCCAAGCTCGGTGACGATGAGCAGCAGGATGATCTTCGGCTTGAGCAGAGCCGTGTAGTCGCCGGCCACCTGCAGGACGCGCGCGCCCGCCAAGCGAAGCGGTTGCGCGCCTGAATCAACCGCCAAGGGTCTGGCTCCTTTCCACCACAGGCGTGCCCGCCTGCGCTCGGGCGTCCTCCTCCGCCAGCCAGCGGAACAGCAACCACACGAGCACAAGGGAGTAAGTGATCGCGCCGGGCACCCACATCATTCCGCCACCGAGCTGCTGGTCCTCCAGGGCTGAGATCCCGCCCGGGCGGCTCGGGAGCTGGGTGTACGCATATAAGGCCGAGCCGGCGAATGACAGCACCGCGGCCAGGCCCCATGACTGGACCATGGCCAGAAAAACGTACCCGGTGCGGCCGAGCGAGGTCAGCGGCGAGCGGAACGGGCGCTGATCGATCAGCTGCGCCCAGAAGGCGATGCCGAGACCCAGGAAGAGCGCGTGCTCAGTGTGGTGGACGAGGTGGTTGCGCAGCGTCAGGTCGTACAGCGCCGGCACGTGCCACAACCACAGGTTCCCTGCCGCCAGCAACCAGATGACCGTCGGATCGGACAGCCACCCGTAGGCCGTCCTGACCGGTTGGAGCCTGGCATCCTTGAACAGAGGCCGAGCGATCCCCCGCCTTAGACCGCGCGGGAGCGCGCGCCAAAGCCTGGTCCAGGGCGAGGCCAGGGCGAGCAGCGGAGCCGCCACCACCATGAGGAGCAGGTGCTGGACCATGTGGATCCAGAACAGCTGGCGGGCGAGCATCTCCAGCGGGCTCTGCAGCGCGACAAGGATCGTCACCAGAGCGAGCCAGAACGCGACGTCGCGCCAGCGATCGGTCCTGCGTCCTATCCCGCCGATGACGTAAAGAACGGCGGCGATCTCCACGCCCACCAGGACGGCCGGCTCGAACGGCCAGGACCAGGGGAAGGGCACGAGGGCTCAGACGAAGTACAGGACGAGGTACGCGAGCAGGCCGACCCCGGCGAGGAACCAGAGGAAGTTGGAGAAGCTCGATGCGGTGGCGCGCCGGATCAACATGTCACCCGCGGCGGAGGACTGGGCGATCTGGGTGCCAAGCCAGACGAGCGCGCCGGCGGTCTGCACCATGAGAACGCCCTTGAAGCCGACGAACACACTGGGATAGCCGCCGCCCTGCTGTGGATCAAAGCCGAGGTTTTGAAACTCGTAGACCTGGGCGGCGACGAACAGGACCCCGGCCGCGAGGGCAAGCCACAACATCGTCCGCGACATGCCGATGTTGCGGATCGCCAGAGTATGGAAGGCCGCGACCAGGATCGCCAAGGCCACGATCAACGCTCCTATGGCTCGGGTCGGGTGGGTGGTGCCGTCCGGCAGCCACGAGTAGTTGTTGTTCATCGAGCGCAGGTAGAAGAAGGCGAAGAAAAAGGCCGCGAAGAAGAACGCGTCGGCGCCGGCGAAGATCCTCATTCCGATGCGGGTTACACGCGCGTCGACCTCGGGAGCCCACTCGGCCGGGGTCGTTGTCTTCTCTGTCGTCCCGAGCGGGGTCTCCGACGCCATCGGCCGGCTCACGCGGGGGCCGGCTCGACCGCGCCGGGGTCGATCAGCCTTCCGGGGACATCCCCGCCGTAGTCGTACGGCGGCCTGGTGAACGTCGGGATCCGCGCGAAGTTGCGGCGCGGGAT
>DASXBJ010000082.1:0-4663 GCA_036491755.1 Candidatus Dormiibacterota bacterium | reverse complement strand
CTGGTCGGCGGTGACGTCGGCGGCGGCAGCTACCGCCTGCGCCAGATCGTGTTCCGGCCGGTCCCCGGGTTGTCGCCCTACCGAACGCCGTTACGCGGCCTGTATCTGGGGAGCGCCGCGGCGTTCCCGGGCGGCGCCGTCCACGGTGTGCCTGGCGACGCCGCCGCGCGGGCCGCGCTAGCGGACGAACGATCGCGATAGCGCCCACCGTTCACGGGTCCCCGGCACGATCGCCGGACTTTGGCGCTGAAGGTGCGTATATGCCACCCGCATCGCCAAAGTCCACGTGGCCCGCCGGCAAACGCAACCCCGCCGGCAACGCAACCCGCCGGCAACAAGCCCGCCAGCAACGCAAGCCGACCGGCAAACCCGGGCGCCCAATAGAAAGACCCCGCCGGGGCGGGGTCTTTCCGTAGGAGGCCTGTAAGCCGGATTCTGTCGAGAGCAGCCATCCATCTGTGCGGCCTACCCAGACCTTGGCGGGTCACCTGCAAACGGTCCTGCTTGGCCTAGCATCGAGTGGGGTTTACCTGGCCGCCGCGTCACCGCGACGCCGGTGCGCTCTTACCGCACCATTTCACCCTTACCGGCCTGGGGCTCTGCAGCGGCTCCAGGCTTAGGCGGTGTCTTTTCTGTGGCACTTTCCCGCGGGTTTCCCCGGGTCGGCGTTACCGACCACCCTTGCCCTGCGATGTCCGGACTTTCCTCGAAGGCTCATCACCTCCGCGACTGCTCAGCCTCCAAGATCAAGCATAACTATCTACCCGGGGTGACGCCGAAAGGTTTCGCGCGCGGCTAGCGCAGCGTCGACTCGCACGCCGAGCACCGACCGCCGATCGCGCGCGCGTGTACGCCGTACTGCGGTTTCATCTCCTCGCCGCAGATCGGGCAGGCGACCGTTCGGCCGGCACGGAGGCTCTTCCACACCGAGGCGAGGAGCTCATCGAGCGTTCCGCCCTCATCGAGAGCATCGAACAGCGACGCGTTACCGGGAAGCGTGCACGTGGTCATGTGATGCTCCGCATCAGTCCCACCACCTTGCCGAGCACGCGCACGTCTCTGCTCCGGATCGGCTCCATTGACTCGTTCTCGGGCTGGAGGCGTACGTGGTCTTCCTCCTGGAAGAAGCGCTTGACGGTCGCCTCCTCCCCCACCAGCGCCACCACGATCTCGCCGTCCTGCGCGATCTCCTGCGGGCGCACCACGACCAGGTCACCCTCGAGGATGCCCGCGTCCTTCATCGACTCGCCGCGCACGCGCAGCACGTACTCGCCGTCCGTCCCGCCGGCGTATTCCGGCGTCTGCACGTAGTCCTCGATGTTCTCCTCGGCGAGGATCGGCTGGCCGGCGGCGACGTGGCCCACGAGCGGCAAACCCGGCTTCACCAGGTTCCGCACGCCGGCGGCCGCCCGATCGAGCAGCTCGATCGCCCGCGGCTTGGTCGGGTCCCGCCGCAGCAGCCCGATCTTCTCCAAGTTCGCGAGATGCGCATGGACCGTCGAGGACGACGCCAATCCCACCGCCTTGCCGATGTCGCGCACGGTCGGCGGATAGCCGTATTTCGCGGAATAACGCTTGATGAAGTCGAAGATTTCTTGCTGGCGCTTGGTCAGGTCCATCGCTCTGCTCCTTGCTCGATTTGCTCGTTGATCGGCAGTGAGTCGAACATGTGTTCGTCACATTAGCGCGTCGCTAGGACGGACTCAACTCGGCGGCATCAATCCAACCGACAAAACCCCTGCAGACAGCCCCCTCGCACGCCCGCGCTCGCCGTCAAGATGACCTCGCACCCACCCCCACGGGGCTATACTGGCCGCCCCCAGCGCCTGTGGCGGAATTGGTAGACGCGCAAGGTTGAGGGCCTTGTGGACTTTATGGTCCGTGGAGGTTCGAGTCCTCTCGGGCGCACTGGGAAAGCCCCGCACAGCGGGGCTTTTTATTTGTCGGATGGCTCTGGTCGTCTGCCCGATGGTGTGGGTGCTGCGAACGACCTCCGGCCCGGATTCAGCCTCGAAAACGACACCGCCGAATCAACCGGCGATCGGGATCGGTCACGGTTTGCGCAAACCCCGGTTCGTAAGCTCCCTCAGCTTGGGAAGGTGACGGCGGACGGCGGCGTCATCTATTCCTGCCAGCTATGGATCCTGTGTCGCAGTCAACGTTTCGGCTCGCGCTGGACGGCCGGAGGTTGTCTGCGCACCGACAGCGCAGCGTCCGGAGGCTCGGGGTCCTGGCCGGCAACTTGGCGGGCGCTGGGTTCGCCGTATATCTCTTGCTTCCGAGCATTCGGTTCTTCGCCCACACGGGCAGGCTGATCGGCCTGGTGTTCGTGGTTCAGCAGGCCTGGGTGCAGGTCATCGGACTGTTGCTGTGGGGCTGGGCGTTCTCGTGCCTCGGTCGTTCGTATGGCATCGTTGCTGCCGACAGGGGCCTGGTCACGCGTGGGCCCTACAGATACGTTCGGCACCCGTTGTACACCGCATACCTCGTGGGAGGCGCCGGATATCTGATCCAAAGCTTGTCGCTTTGGAACGCAGCCGTGGACCTCGTCGCTGTCGGCTGGCAATTGGTCCGAGTGCGTGCCGAGGAGCGCCAGCTCGAGGGAAGCGACTCCGCTCGCTACCGAGCTCGCGTGCGGTGGCGCCTATGCCCGAGGCTTTGGTGAGGCTGAGCCCGCGTCATGAGGCTGGACTTCGCCGAATCAACGCTCCCCGTGTGCCGCAGGTCGGATCGCCGACAAGGGACCACGGTCGCGGACCATCGGGCTCGCTGACACCCGAGCTGGAAAAACCTCTCTCCGAGGACGACCCCGCCACCCGTTCTTGGCGGGCCAGCGATTGGTGTCGACGCGGCTCCGGTTCTCATTCGTTCCTACCCTAGGGAGCAGAATGCCCGGGGAGACGACCAGGCCTGCGGGCGAGCTGGAAGCCGCCGCTACGAAAGACCGAGGGCAGGCGCGAACTGCGCTGGTATCGGTCGGTGCTGCCGCCGTACTCGTGGCCCTCAAGCTCGGCACCGGGATCGTCACGGGGAGCCTCGGACTGGTATCGGCCGGCATCGAGTCATCGGGCGACGTCATAGCCGCCGTGTTGACGTTCTTCGCGATCCGCCTCGGGGTTCGCCCCGCCGACACCGAGCATCCGTACGGTCATCGTCGAGCGGAGAATCTCGGGGCGTTGGGCGAGGCGGCCATCCTTGCCGGTGGCGGCATCTTCATCGTGATCGAGGCGATCTCTCGCTTAATGGAGGGTGGGCCTGGACTCGACGCGCGCTGGTACGTGTTCTCGGTCATAGGCGTCGCGCTGCTCGTTGACGTCTCCCGCATAGCGGTCTCGGTGCGCAGCGCCCGTACCTACCACTCCGCGGCGCTGCGCTCCAATGCTTTCCACTTCGCGGGTGACATGGCCGGTTCGGTGTCGGTGCTGGGCGGCCTCGTCGCTGTCCGAGCAGGATTCGAGCAAGGCGACACAGTGGCAGCCCTGGTTGTGGCCGCGATCATCTTCACGGCGGCCGGACGGCTGATCTACGAGAACGCGCGCGTTCTCATGGACACCACTCCTGCCGAGGCACGGGCACAGGCGGAGGCGGCGATCAGCGGGCTCGGCGACGCGATCGAGCTCCGACGACTGAGACTCCGGGAGTCAGGCGGCCGGTACTTCGCAGACGCGGTTGTTGGCGTGCCTCCGGGCCAGGCGGTGGTCGAGAGCCACAGCACCGCGGACGCGGTCGAGGCGGCGGTTCGTACTGCGCTACCCGGAACCGATGTGGTCGTGCATCTGGAGCCCCGTCGGGAGGGGCTCGACCTGCGAGACCGGGTGCTGGCGGTCGCTCTCTCTGAGCCATCAGTGCGGGAGGCGCACGACATCACGATTTATGAGCACGACGGGCGGGCGAGCGTGTCGCTGCACCTCAAGATGGCGCCTGACGTTGCCATCGGCCAAGCGCACGACGTGGCCGAGCGGGTCGAAGCCGCTTTGCGTCACGAGCCGGGTATCGATGATGTCCAGACGCACCTGGAACCGCTGGAGCAGCCGGTCGCGGCGCGTCCGGACGAGGACGACGACCGTCCGGATGAGAGGGAGCGGCAGCGGATCTCGCGCCTTGTCGTGGACCGGACCGGTGAACCACCGCGGGAGCTGCGGCTGCTTCATGCCGCCGGCGGCTTGGTCATTTTCGTCAGCGTGGCCGTTCCGGCCGACGTGACGCTGCCAGAAGCCCATGACCTGGCCAGTCGACTGGAAGAAGACATCCGCGAGGGCCAACCGCACGTGCAGGACGTGGTCGTGCATACGGAGCCCTAGCCAGCAAGGACAGGACCGTTTCCGAGAGGCTCACCCGGTCGCCCGAAAAGGCGGTGCGCTCGGGTCTCGTCACGGAGGTCATAAGACCATCGTCCAATTGCGAATTCGACCAGGTACGGGCGATCGTCCGGCAGATCAGCGTCGCTGCGGCAGTCCCGGTCGACGGCCCTCGCGCGTCGATTGGGACGACGACCATGGCCACACGCCATATCGGGACGGCCGGCTGGCACTGTCCCTCCCCGGCGTCCATCCGGCCATCCGCCAACGCTCGACCCCTTGATCCTCAGGGCCTTGGCGATCACTTGACCGGCTGTATCGAGTCACCCGGGCCATGTGCAGGTCGCGCGAGGAGGCGGAGGACC
>DASXBJ010000081.1:0-16072 GCA_036491755.1 Candidatus Dormiibacterota bacterium | reverse complement strand
GCCTCGATTCCATTCCGCGAACACTTCCGCCAGCCCGCCCGCCTCCATGCCCGTGGACTGCCGGAGCAGGTCGTACGACTCGGCGATGAGCTGGATGTCGGCGTACTCGATGCCGTTGTGGACCATCTTCACGAAGTGGCCGGCGCCGTCGGTCCCGATGTAGGTGCAGCAGGGCACCCCTCCGACCTTGGCGGAGATCGCGACGAGCATGCTCTCGACGCGCGAATAGGCTTCGCGCGTGCCGCCAGGCATGATGCTCGGTCCGAGAAGCGCGCCCTCCTCCCCACCTGATACGCCGGCGCCGATGTAGCCGAGACCGCGCTTTGCCGCAGCCGCGGCGCGGCGGCGCGTGTCGTGGAAAAGGGAGTTGCCGCCATCGATGATGGTGTCGCCAGGCTCGAGGAGACCGGCGAGCTCCTCGATGGACTCGTCGACCGCGGAACCCGCCTTGACCATCAGGAGAACCGCCCGGGGCGGGTGCAGGATCGCGACCAGCTCCCGGAGCGTGGCGGCAGGCGCGAAATCGCCCTCGGCGCCGTGAGCGGCCATCAGGTCGTCGGTACGCGTGCGGGTACGGTTGTAGACGGCCACGCGTACGCCGTGTGCGGCCAGGTTGCGCGCCAGGTTCTGGCCCATGGTGGCCAGCCCGACCACCCCGATCTCGTGTGCGGGCACATACAAACCTTAATCAAGGGACGTCGGCGGGGTGTGCGTTCTCACTCTGATGTCTGAACTGCACCTCGATCACAAGACCCTGGAGTCGCAACATGGCTAGCTCGTACCAGATCGGCCGGCAGGCCACCGGCGAAGCGAAAAGAGCTCTCTCCCATTCGTGGGTCGAGTTGCTCGAGCGTGTCGGCTATGTGGCGCGCGGACTCGTCTACACGATCATGGGAGCCCTGGCTTGCGGGCTCGCGCTTGGCGTGGGCGGCATGGCGACGGACATGAACGGCAGCCTCGTGGTTCTCACCAGCAGCTCCCTTGGCAAGATGCTGCTGCTGGTGGTCGGGATCGGCCTCGTCGCCTATGCGCTGTGGGGGTTCGTGCGCGCGATCTTCGATCCGCTGCATCGGGGCAAGGACGCGCCCGGAATCGTGGAGCGCCTCGGGTTCGTCTGGAGCGGGATCTGCTACGCGGCGCTTGCCATGTTCGCGCTGCAGCTCTTTGCCGGCACCGGCAGCAAGGCGGCGGCCGACAGCACGCAGACCACGATCGCCAAGGTGCTGGCCTATCCCGCCGGCAAGTGGATCGCGGTGGGCATCGGACTGGGTGCGATCGCCGTCGGCGTGTACCAGTTCTACATGTCGTTCAAGGCGAACTTGAAGCGAGACCTGAAGCGTGACGAGATGAGCAAGACGGAGGAAGACCTGGTCGAGATGCTGGGTCGCGTCGGCTTTTTCTCGAGGGGCGTCGTGTTCACCCTGGTCGGATGGTTTGTGGTCGAGGGCGGCCTGCACAAGGACCCCAGCCGCGTCCACGGCTACAGCGGCGCTTTCCTGTTCCTGCTGGCTCAGCCTTACGGGCACGTATTGCTCGCGGTGGTCGCGCTCGGTTTTGTCGCGCTGGGATTCCACTCGTTCGCCTCGGCCCGATGGATGCGTCTGATGGGCAGCAGGAGTTGACGGCCGTCAAGGCGCCCGCGAGGGCGACCGCCAAAACGCCCACCAGGGCCGGGCGCCTGCTGATCGTAAGCACCGGCGCCGGATCGATGACGCCCGAGCTCGAATCCAAGCTTCACGCCGCGTTCGCCGATCACCTGATCATCGATTTCGACCCCAAGCAGGACTTCGAGAAGTTGATCAATCCCCGGGCGCCGGTCATCGTCGCCGGCGGAGACGGCACCGTTGAGTTCGTGGTGCGGAAGCTCGCCGACTCCAGGCACCCGGTCGGCATCCTTCCTCTTGGCACCTACAACAACTTTCCCCGGGCGCTCGGCATACCGCTCGACATCGACCGTGCGATCGCCGTGGCCAGAAACGGCCGCCCCCGCGCGATCACGCTCGGTCGCGTCAACGAGCACATCTTCCTGGAGGCTTGCGCGATCGGCCTGTTCGGCGAGACCATCGCTCTCGGCGATTCAGCCAAAGACATGCATTTCGGCGAGCTCGTCGGCAAGCTGAAGGATGTCATCGCCGCCAGGCCTTTCCAGTACGAGCTGAGCGGAGACATAACAGGCAACGGAACGGCCATGTCGCTCGTGTTCAGCAACACCTCCTCCATCGGCAGCAACCTGCCGGTCAGCGACGCGACGCCGATCGACCCGTATCTCGAGTTCACCGTGCATGCGGGGCGATCCCGGACGGACATCGTCCGGCGCGCCCTGGCGGCGGCCATCCTGAACAAGGACAAAGAGGACGGCCTGGGCCAGGTGTTCCGGTTCAAGAGCATCTCGATCACCGCGAAACCGCGCGTGCGCATCTATGCCGACAACTTCCCGGTCGGGCGGACACCGGCCACGATCACCGCGGAGGTCAGCGCCCTGAAGGTGCTTCTGCCGAGGTGAGCGCAGCCACCCAACCGGCCCCGGTCAAGGAGGCCGCGGCCGAGGTCATCTCCGGCGAACCCAAGGATTCAGCGCGCGCGTGGCTGGGTCCGCTGACGTTGGTGGTCGCGATCCTCTTCGCCCTCGACACCTACCTCGTCGCCACCCAGCCTCTGCAGGCGTACGACATCCCGATCACGACCTGGGTGCAGAGCGCGAACTGGGGCCCGGTGACCTATTTCTTCGAGCTGACCAACAACACGGCTGGCTACATCCAGGGCGCCGTCGCGATCGTGGTCATCGTCGTCATGTTCATCTGGGAGCGCCGCGCGGGCTACCTGATGGCCATAGGCGCTATCTCCAGCCTGCTCGACAACCTGATCAAGACCGAGATGGCCCGGTCGCGGCCAACCCCCGACCTCGTCCACATCCTCACTCCCGCACCCGGCTACAGCTACCCGAGCGGGCACGCCGTCTACTTCACGTGGATGAGCTTCATGATCGCGTTCGCCCTCGCTCCCCACATCCGCCCTGGGCTGCGGTGGATCCCATGGGTCACGGCCGGCATCGTCATCGTGCTGGCATGCACCGCGCGCGTGTGGGCCGGCGATCACTGGCCCAGCGACGTCGCAGGCGGCTTCCTGCTGGCCCTGGGTTGGTCGGCGTTCGTGATGTGGATTCCGGAGCGCTGGCTGCCGTCCCCGAGCTGGCACTGGTTCCGGGGCCGCATGCGCCCGACCTGACCCGAGACGCCTACGAGCTCGCGGTCGTCGTGATCATCTTGCGCACGCAGTCCTCGCAGCCGGCGGCCATGTCCACCGCCTCCGACCTCAAGAGCAGGCCAACCAGCTTGCCGTCGGATGTCGTCACCGGAACGCTCTCGAGCGAGTGCTCGGTCATGTAGTCGGCCATCTCCTTGATCGGGACGTACGGCCGGAACGTGCTCGGGCCAGGCCGCATGGCCTGCGCGATCGGCAGCTCGGAGTCGCCGTCCAGCTCGTGCACGCGCAGCAGCCCGAGCACGACCCTGTCCTGGTCAACCGCCACCGCGGCATCCCACCCCGCCTCCTGGACGCGTTCTCGCACGTCGCCGAGTCGCTCGTCCACGCGGCAAGTCGGGACGTCCGCGTGCGCTCCGTCGGCGGCACGCGGTCGCAGTGAGTTCTCGCCTTCTGTGGGCAGGCCTGCGGCCAGCCAGTCGTACTTCCCGGCCCTGTACTCGTGGATGGCCGAAAATCCCATCGCCTCGAGCCGCGCCGCGGCCCGGGGAGCCATGTCTCAACCGGCGTCCCAGCAGTAGACGATGACAGGCTTGCTGCGGTCGATCTGATCCGCCTCCCTGTCCAGGTGGCGCAGAGGATGGCTTATCGCGCCGGGCAGGTGGTCCTCCGCGTACTCCTTGGCCGGCAGGACCTCGACGAGCTGCGCACCTTCTCCGACCATGGCCTGCAGCCGCTCACGGTCGATCAAGATCGGCAAGAGAACCTCATGGTAGACGCGTCAGGGCCTGACCTCGTACAGCTTGGCCAGATCGGCCGGTAGGGTCAGAGCCGGATCCAGGTTCTTGGCCAGGCCGCCTGCCTGGAGCGCGTTGACCACCAACCCTGAGCAGATCTGGTGGTCGCCCCGAACCAGGCGCAGCGGCCAGCCGAAAAGCAGGTAGAGGCCGGCGCCGAACATCTCGAGGAATCCAAACGCCTGCCCGACCTGTTGCAGCGCGTAGGCGACCGCGCGGCCTCGCGCCGCAGCTTCGAAGTCCGAGCCCAGCCGCACGAGGTGGTACTCGTCATCCCGGTACCTCGAGATCGGGCTTCGCTTCACTCCAGTGGACTCGGCCTCGACCAGGGAGCCGTCGGGCGCGACCACCATCGCGGCATGGGTCCAGTGCGCAAAGACCGCATCCGGGCCCCTGAAACGCCGCCTCTCAGCCTGGCTGATGAGCCCGCCGATGAGGTTGTGACGGTGGGCCAGGATGAAATCGCCAGGCGAGAACTCCTGCGCCTGCTCACCCGGTCCGTAACGCTGCGACGTGGCCATTCGAAGGTGTAACGTCCGGCTATACGGCCGTGGCCTTTTCCCTGTCCCGCAGGACTCGCCGCAGGATCTTGCCAGTCGCCGATTTCGGGATCTGGTCCACCATCTCGACGCGCCTCACCTTCTTATGGGGCGCGACGCGGGCGGCGACGAATTCCATGATCTCCTCGGCGCTCGCCGGCTCCTTCAAGACGACGAACGCCTTGGGCACCTCCTCGCCCTCCTCGTCACGCACGCCGATCACCGCGACGTCCGCAACCTTGGGATGCGCGAGGAGCAGCGCCTCCAGCTCGGCCGGCGCGACCTGGAAGCCCTTGTACTTGATGAGCTCCTTGACGCGGTCGACGATGAAGAACTCGTCATGGTCGTCGATATGGCCGATGTCGCCCGTGTGGAAGAATCCATCGGCGTCGATCGAGGCATGCGTCGCGTCCGGGTTGTTGAGATAGCCCTTCATCACCTGAGGGCCTCTGATCCATATCTCGCCATCCTGGTTGCGGCCCAGCTCCCGGCCCGTGGCCACGTCAACGATCTTGGTCTCGGTGTTGGGGGCGGCCGGCCCGACGGAGCCCGGCACGACGTCGACGGCGCTGTCCGGCACGATGTGCGACACCGGGCTCGTCTCCGTGAGCCCATAGCCCTGGGACAGCCGGCAGCCGATGCGGCGGGCGACCGCGGCCGCGGTGTCGGCGTCGAGCGGCGCGGCTCCTGAGAATGCGCGCTGGATCGATGACAGATCGTACTTTTCGACGATGGGATTCTTGGCGAGCTGCACCACGATCGGCGGCACCAGGAAGAACCGTGTCACGCGATGCTCCTGCACCGCCCGCAGGCATGGTTCGAGCTCAAAGCGCTGCATCGTGACCAGCGTCGCCCCGCTGTAGAGGCCGGTGTTCATGATCACGGTCATGCCGTAGATGTGGAAGAAGGGCAGGAACGCCATCAGCTTCTCGTCTTCAGCGATGCGCAGGCACGTCGTGGTCTGGACCAGGTTCGCGACGAGGTTGCGATGAGTGAGCATTACGCCCTTCGAAAATCCCGTCGTCCCGCTCGAGTACGGGAGCGCGACCACGTCCTCGGCGGGGTTGACCTTCACCTCGGGCGGGTCGCCATCGATCAGCAATGACTCGAACGCAACCGCGCCCTCAGCCTCACCGAACACGAGGATCTCCTCCACCTTCGACTTGGCGGCGGCCTCCTGGGCCTTGCCGACCAGCGGCGGCACGGTGAGCAGCAGGCGAGCACGCGAGTCGTTGAGCTGGAATGCGATCTCGTCGGCCGTGTACGTCGGGTTGAGGGTCGTGTTGACGCCGCCGGCCGTGGCGACCCCGTGGAAAGCGATCGGATACTCGGGCAGGTTTGGCGACATGATCGCCAGCACGTCGCCCTTGTGAAATCCTCGGGCATGCAGCCCGGCGGCCAGCCTCTGCACGCCGGTGGCGAGCTGACCGTATGTGTATGACCGTCCGCTGCCGGCCTCGACGATGGCGACCTTGCCGGCGAGCCTGTTCGCCTTCCCGAACACGAACGGCGTGAGAGCCACGTCTGGGATGTGCACGTCCGGGTGCGGGCTCTGGAAGATCATGACCGCAGTTTATGCGGAAACGGACGGCGCTTCGGACGAGCTCTCCTCCGGTTTCGCCGAGGGATTCTGGATGCCGAGGCCGTTCACCAGCGCCCCGAGGAGCAGCAGGCCGGCGCCGATTAGCATCGCCAGGTGCAGAGAGCTCGTCGAAGCATCTCGAACCAGGTTCACGAGGTGCGGATCAGCCGGCGTGTTGAGCGGGCTGACCTGGTTGCGGAAGATGGTCGATGTCACGTCCACGCCTTTGATCCGAGTGCTGAGGTAGGCGTAGAAGTTGCCCGTCAGAAAGATGAAGATAAGAGCTCCCGCGAGTTGGGGCCCGACCCGCGAGATGGCGTTGTTTATGGCCGACGCGACGCCCGAGTTGCGCACCGGCACGGAGCTCATGAGAGCGGTGGTGAGGGGTGCCACCAGCATTGAGATACCCAGACCGAACAGGATCGAGCCCGGAAGGAAATCGACGAACCATGAGGAGCTGGGCAGGTAGCTCGACGGGTTACCAGGCGTGAAGCGCCAGGCCACGCTGGTGGCGGGCACCCGGGCGTACCACAAGACACCGAGGGCCATGAATATCGGACCGACCGTCATGAACAGACGAGGGCCAAGCCGGGCGGCGAGACCGCCGAACCGGGCCGAAAGCACAATGAGAAAGAGCGAGCCGGGGATGCCGCCCGCACCCGCGGCGGCCGCGGTGTAACCAAGGGTGCCTTGCTGGAACAGCGCCAGGTAGTAGAACGTCACGTAGAGCGCCCCGTAGATCAGAAGCGTCGAAATGTTGGTCACGGTGAAGTTGCGAGAGCGGAACAGCCCGATGGGGATCAGAGGGTGGGGGGACCGGATCATTAGGACGGGCAGCGCGATGGTGGCCAGCACGCCGGCGCCGAGGGCGATGAAGCCGATGGGGTCGCGCCAGGCCCTCTGCTGGCCGTAGATCGTCCCGAAGGCGAGCCCGCCCACCGCGAGGGCGACCACGCCGGCGCCGAGCCAGTCGAAATGGGACGACGCCTGTTCGTCGCGGCTCTCCGGCACGTGCTTCCAGGTCGCCCACACCGCGATCGCGACGAGGGGTACGTTGATCAGGAAAGCGACCCGCCACGAGATCGTATCGACCAGCAGCCCGCCGAGAAGGGGCCCGAGGATCGTCGTCAGCCCGGAGGCCCCGGCCCACAGGCCAAAAGCGCGGCCGCGTTCCTCGCCCTCGAAATTGCTGGTGATCAGTGCAATCGACCCCGGGACCAGCAGCGCGCCCGCAGCCCCCTGGAGGACACGGAACAGCACGAGCGTCTCCATCGTCGGGGCCAGCCCACAGAGCACAGACGTGGCCCCGAACCCCAACAGCCCGAGGATGAACATGCGCCGGCGGCCGTAGTAGTCGCTCAGCGCGCCGGCAAGGATCAGCAGCGAGCTCAATGTCAAGAGGTAGGCGTTGTAGACGTACGACTGGCCCTCGAGAACTCCGAGGAACGACCTCGGCAGGTCACGGCCGATGCGCGGCAGGGCGACGTTCACGACGGTCGAGTCGAGGAAGACGATTCCGGAGCCCAGCACTGCGGCGACCAGGATCCAGCGCTTCATGCTCAACGTCAGAAGTCCTTGCGGCCCATGAAGTGCTCGAGCACCCCAGGGCGCGCCAGCCCATACAGGGCGATGCGGTGATCGAGCTGCTGGAACAGGCCTGCCATGACGCTATTCGAGCTGGAAATCCGTGGTCACCGCCACGCCGCCGCGCAGGGTCTGCAGCGTCGAGCAGTAGCGCTCGGCGCTCGAGAGCATGCGCTTGGCGCGTTCAGGGTCGACGCCGTCCTTGACGGTGACGCGGGTCCGCATCTCGATGCTCGTCGCGCCGACCGGCACCTCGCGCTCGACCGCCAGCGTGCCGCGAAAATCCCAGTGGATCTTCACGTCGACATGCACGGACTCGAGCTCGACGCCCATGTTCGCGGCCACCGAGCGGATGGTGCTTTCCTCGCAGATGACAAGCGCGGCGGCCAGGATGTCCCCCGAGCACGGCGTGTCACCGGCACCCCCGGCCGCCGGGTGCAGCCCGGCGCGGATGGTGACCTCCGGGAAGCCGGAGGGCGCGACCGCGCAGTGGCGGGGGTCCGCCAGGTCGCTGGGCATGCTGTGCGCCGCCGTGACGACCTGGGCCAACTCTGGTTGGGCGCGAAATTTGTCCTTCAGCGGCGCCTGGACTGCTCGTAAGTCGATCGTGTATGGCATTTGTACATTCTCTTCATGCTGGGCAGGTGCGCATCTGCACCTGGAACATCCAGCTCGGCCTGCGCCTGGACGCCGTTCTTGAAACGGTACGCAGGCACCAGGACTTCCATCAGGTCGACCTGTTCGCCGTCCAGGAGGCTTCTGTCCACGGCGGGGTTCAGGACGCCGCCGCCATCGCCGGCGTGATGGGTGCCGAGTTCGAGCACTTCCAGGCCACGGCTCAGCTGTTCCGCGGGCGCGAGCAGGGCAACGCGCTGATCTGGCGTCGCGGCCTGTTCCAGCCGTCCCCGCCGGAGATCGTCTCCCTGAGCATCCCGCGAACGACGACGATGACTCGAGCGGAGCGGACCCTTCTCCGGGCGATCCAGCCGCAGCGCCGGATCGCGGTTCGGGCAGAATCGGCCGTGCTGCGCGTTTACGTGATGCACCTTGACGTCATCGGCTTCACCCACAAGCTCGAACAGCTGCGTGCCGTGATCGACGACATGGCAGCGCGCCCGCCCGTCCCGTCAACCATCGTGGCGGGAGACCTGAACACGTTCGGACCCCCGCGACTCCAGCTCTGGCGGCATCTCCGCGCCGCTGCCCACGACGCCGGCCTGATCGATCTGACGAAGGGAATCCGCCGCACCCACTGGACAGGCCAGAAGCTGGATGCGGTCTATCTTCGAGGCTCCGCCGCTCCCCGCCATCGCGCGTGGACGCTCAACGTCCGAGCCTCGGACCACCTTCCAGTGTTTGTGGAGGTATAGCGACCTGGCACGCAAGCTCGTGATCATGCACATCGACGGCCTGGGCGCCGACTCGCTCGAAGAGGGATTGCGGGAGGGGGACCTTCCCTTCCTCAAGCACCTGATCGAGTCCGAGGGGTATGAGATCCACCGCTATCGGTGCGGCCTGCCTTCGACGACGCCCTTCGTCCAGGCAGGCATCCTGTACGGGGACAACTCGGAGATTCCGAGCTTTCGATGGTGGGATCGCGAGCGCCGCGTGCTCGTCCAGTTCGGGGCCGGGTCGACGTTCAAGAAGGTCGCGGACAAATATTTCCAAGGGTGCCGCCCTCTGACCCAGGATGGCGCGAGCATTGCGGCCTGCTACCCGGCCGGGGCGGCGGACGATTTCGGCATCGCGTACCAGGACCGGACCTACTCCAAGGACGACAGGTCGCGCTCGGCCTGGAACGTGATCCTGCCTTACCTCGCCAACCCGGCGCACATCGGGGACCTGATCATGCAGACAGGGCTCGTGCTCGGCCGCACGGTCCAGGAGTACACAGCGTCGCGAGCCAGCGGCCAGCGGCCGGCGCGCGCCTACGTCGTCAGCGAGGTGCTCGAGGAGATCTTCGTCCACCACATCACCCGCTACGCGGTGGAAAAGGCGATGCAGGAGGGCTTTTCTCCGATCTACGCCGGCTTCTACGCATTCGATGAAACGGGCCACGCGTTTGGACCTGACGACTCGTCGTCGCTTCGGATCTTGAAGCATGTCGATCGTTCGATCCGGAAGATCGCCGAGGCGCGCGACGGCCGCTACGAGCTGGTTGTCCTGTCAGACCACGGCCAGATCGACACCGTCCACTTCAAGCAGAGGGGCAAGCCGGCATTTGGCGAGCTTGTCGCGAGCTGGCTGCCCGGCTTCCGGGTGAGGGAGACGAAGGGCAAGACCTTCGGACCTCCGGAGTCGGAGGCCAAGGGCCAGGTCAATATCACGGCCTCTGGAGGCCTGGCGCACATCTATTTCGAGGGTGAGCCGAAACGGCTCGGCTTCGCGGAGGTCGTGCGCAGGCATCCCGACCTCGCGGTGCAGATGTCGGCGCTGCAAGAGGTCGCCCTCCTCATGGCCCGCGACGGAACGGCCGACGTGTTCATGAAGTCAGGCGTCGAGCTGCGCGGCGATGCCCTGGAGTCGACCCTCGCCCAGTACGACGACCCCGCCATCCTGCATTCGCAGCTGTCGCGCCTCAACTCCTTCGAGGCGGCGGGAGATTTGGTCGTGTTCGGATCCTTCAGCAACGGGAAGCAGATCAACTTCGAGAACCAGGCCGGCGGCCACGGCTCCATCGGCGGCGAGCAGCTGCTCCCCTTCGTCCTCGCGAAAAAGGAGTGGGGAATCGACACGACGCGCATCATCGGCGCCCATCAGATGCACCCGATACTGTGCGGGTTGCGGGACCGGCTGGCGGCTAGCTGACCCGACGCTCATCGCGCAGGATCTGGAGCATCAGGCCGATGCCCCCGATCGCGGCGAGCGTGAAGAAGATGATGGCCAGCCCCGGATAGCCGAAGATGCGGAAGGTCGTCGAGACCTGCATGAGCATCGCCGCTCCGATGATCAGGGCCGCCATGAGCAGCCCGAGAGTGATGCGATTGGCGATCTTCTGCAGGCCGCTCATGAGCTTGTTCTCGTCGAATGCCGAGACCCGGATCTCGAACTCGTTGTTCGCGACCGAGTCGAGAATCTTATTGACCCGAGCGGGCATCCGCTCGGCGAACTCCTTCATCTCGATCAGGTTCTGGAACATGCGGCCAGGCGACGCGCTCTGCGCGATGCGCCGGCGCACGATCTCGGCGGCGCTCTCGCGGATCGCTTCGTTGGGATTGAACTTCGGGTCGAGCAGAGAACCCGCCTCGTCGAGGTTCAGAAGTGCGCGGCCGAGCATGCCGAGCTCGGGCGCGAGGATCACGCCGAAGCGCCCGGACAGGGTCAGGATCTCGAGGACGACCTTTCCCACCTCCGTCTGCTCCAGGGTCTTGTTCTGCTGAGTCGCGACGAGGTCGGCGATCGCCCTTGCGAAGCCGGCTTCGTCGTACTGCGGTGAACGCTGCGACACCTGCAGGGCATATGTCACGACGTCGTCGCTGCGACCCTCGCTGATCGCGAGAACGAGCTGTGTCAACTGCGACTGCATCTGCGGCGGGATGTAGGCGACCATGCCGAGGTCCAGCAGCGCCAGCTTGTGGTCGCGCGTGATGAAGACGTTGCCCGGATGAGGATCTGCGTGGAAGAAGCCGTCGATGAGGATCTGCTTCAGGTAGGCGCGAAACAGCTGGTCGGCCAGCTCGGCGCCTGGCAGCTCCAGGCGCGCGACCGGGCTCAGCTTGGTGATCTTCGTCCCATCGATGTAATCCATCGTGAGCACGCGGCTGGTCGTGTAGTCGTCGACCGGCTGAGGCACCACGATGAGCGCGAACTCCTCGAGGTTCTTGCCGAGGGTGACGAGGTTCTGCGCCTCGCGGCGATAGTCGAGCTCTCGCATGAGGCTCTTGCGGAACTCGTCAAGGAAGCCCTTGAGGTTGTGATTGCGACCGAACTCCGTGTGTTCATCGATCCAATCCGCGATCTGCTCAAGGGCGTCCAGGTCGTCGGCGACCGTCTTCTTGACGCCGGGGCGCTGCACCTTGACGGCGACCCGGCGGCCGTCTCGGAGCGTGGCGCGATGGACCTGGCCGAGGCTGGCGGCGGCGATGGGAACCGCTTCGAAGTCGGCAAATGCCTTCGACATCCGCAGGCCGAGCTCGGAGTTGACGATCTGCTCGACCTCCGCGAATGGAAAGGGGGCCACGTCGTCCTGCAGGCGCGCCAGGGCCCGCACGTAAACGTCCGGCAGCAGGTCGTAGCGGGTCGACAGGACCTGGCCCAGCTTGATGAAGGTCGGGCCGAGCTTCTCCAGATCGGCGGCGAGCGCCTCGGCGTCGGCTGACGAGGCGCCGTTGGGAGACTCGCCGTCGAGGGCCTCCTCCAGCCCGGCGTCCTTGACCATTCCGGCCCTGCCGTACTTGGCCAGCAAAAGAGTGATGTCCTTGTACCGGCGCAGGTGCTCGGGTCGCAGGGATATGCCCATCAATGGAGCAACGCGCACCTCCCTGAACCCCCTTCCTATTGTTAGAGGGCAAGGGCCGCGGCTCACTTCAAAGCGTTGGACGCACCAGGACGCCACAGGTGGGCAACCTGGACGACGATCACCGCCCCGAGCACGAGCGCGCCTCCAACCAGCTGCAGCCCGGACAGCCTGTCGCCGAGCAGGGCAACCGCGAGGATGACCGTGACCACCGGCTCCCAGGTGCTGATGAGAGCCGCGCGGGCGGCGCCGATCCGAGGCAGGCCCGCGAGGAAAAGCGAGATGGCGAGCATGGTCGGAAACAGCGCGATGCCGATCGCGTCGAACCATCCGCCGGTGGTGCGCGGCGCCGCGAGCTGGTGGCTGAATGCCGCGAGCACGCAGAAGGCGAGCGCCGCGCCCGAGATGATGATCGCGCTCGCGGCCAGCGCCGGGACGGAGCGCATCACGCGCTCACCGATGAGGATGTAAGCGGTATAGATCGTCGGTGACGCGATCGCGAAGACCAGCGCCCACGCGATCTGGAACCGCGCACCTCCCACGAGCATCGCCACGCCGAGAAAGCTCGCTGCGAGCGCGACCCCATGCCACACGGAGACCTTGCGCTTCAGGAACACCCATCCGGCGGCGACGACCAGGCTCGGATAGATGTAGGCGATCAGAACCACCACGGATGCCGGCAACGTTTGCAGCGCGATGAAGTAGGTGAGGGACTGGCCGGTGTACACGACCGCGCCGAGCAGGCCGAGCGTGACCAGGTCAGTGCGGGCCAGCCGCAGAGGATTCTGCCCCGCGAGCGCCGCCAGGACCCACATCCCGAGAGCGGCCAGGGTGAATCGAAAGGCCAGCGTCTGCTCAGCGCCTAGACCAGATGCGTACGCCATCTTGGCGAAGATCGCCAGCGTTCCGAAGCCGGTCGCGGAGATCAGCACCATCGCCGTTCCCACCCACTCGGCGCGGAGGGAAGCCGGCGCTGCCGCTTTTATGGCCAGAGGAGGTGGCC
Source organism: Candidatus Dormiibacterota bacterium (assembly GCA_036491755.1). Classification (GTDB taxonomy): domain Bacteria; phylum Chloroflexota; class Dormibacteria; order Dormibacterales; family Dormibacteraceae; genus DASXBJ01. The sequence goes on along the minus strand of DASXBJ010000081.1, from coordinate 2,910 downwards.
CAGCACCATCCCGACGACGACTGCGAACGCATAGGTGGCCCGGGGAACACGCCTCACCACCGAGCGGACGCCGTTGCTCAGCGGATCGCGGCCGCGGCGAATCGCGATCGATTCCTCGAGCATGAGGAGGAACGCCACGAGCGAAGCCGCGGTCGCGATCAGCGAGATGATCGCGTCCGGAGTGAAAGTCACCTGGGGTCCCCGCTCGGTGAAGTCCGGCCTCGCGCGGGTCCCCAGAGGAAATGGCCGAGCAGCATGCCGATCACCACAGCGATGACGAAGGCGTAGCCGGGATACGAATGCACCGCGGGCCGTATGTAGTAGGTGATCGGAGTGTGGCCGGTCAGAAGCGCCCAGCTCTCGAATCCCAGGGCCAGGCTGAGGACCCCGAAGAGCGCGGTCACGAGCCAGGAGAAGATGTTGCCGAGAGCCAGTCTCATGGACTGCAAGCTTATGCGAGGTTTGGAAGGCGCCTCGCCCGAACGCGCGAGGCGCCCTCCATCGATTGGCTAGCGAGCGCCGGCGGCGACCCGAACCTCGTCCAGGCGGCCGGTCTTCACGTCGTAGACGAAGCCCCGGATGTTCGTCTTGTTGGGGATGAACGGGCTGGCCTTGATCCGCGCGATCGATTGCTCCACGTCGCCCTCGAGGCTGTCGAACGCTTCCAGCGCGAATTGCGGCCGGATCCCGACCTCCTTTTCGATCTTGGCCTTGACGTCGTCGTCCTTGAAGGTCAGCATGCCGCAGTCTGTGTGGTGGAGCAGGACGATCTCCTTGGTGCCGAGCAGGCGCTGCGAGATGGTCAGCGAGCGGATCGCGTCATCGGTCGCCACGCCGCCCGCGTTGCGGATGACATGCGCTTCGCCCTCCTGCAGGCCGAGGATCTTGTGGACGTCGAGCCTGGCGTCCATGCAAGCGAGGACCGCCAGGTGCTTGGCGGGCGGCATCGGAAGGTCGCCCTTGGTGAACGATCGCGAATAGGCCTCATTGTTGCGCACGAGCTCATCGGTGACGCTCATCGGAACCTCCATTGAATGCTGCGTTGACTAAGTCAGGGTCGGGACGCAGCAGGTACAGAGCGCCGAGTAGCACCGGCAATGGTCCACCGCGCGGCGGCGGGTCAGCACTCCCACCAGTCCACCATAGCGGGCCCGGTTTCGGAACTCAAGCCGGGTCGGTCGGGGGGCGGTTGGGAGGGCGATGCCCTTGGTCCCGACTCGTTGTCGCCGGGAACGCTCGTCAGCAGCCGGTGTTGTTGCTGGCGGTCCGACATGGCTGAAAGCCGAGGTGTGGACCTAACCAGGCCCCAGCGCCGCCCCGGACGTGCAAGTCCATGTCCCGCTGACCATTACGTCGAATCTTTCCGAGCCGCCCGCCGTCCAGGTCAGAGTGCCCTGCACGCTGCCAGCGTCAGGAGATTTGTCCTTGCTTACCGTCAGCTGTGCCGTGCCTGCGAATATCGGGTCCGCACCATACGGCGCGTAGGGCCAGATCCTTGCGATAGAGGTGTAAGTGCCAGGACCGTGGTACTGCCGCACGGACGGGTCAGTCGTGAATTCGATCAGGTACCAGACCTGGTTCACCTGGACCCAGGTTGCGAAAGCAAAGACCGATCCGGACGGACCGGCGCCGTATCCACACTGGCTGGGATGGCCGGTTGCAATCCTCGCCGAGAAGGCTCCGGATAGATCGATCGCGGCATCCGACGCAGGAAAGTCCGTCGGCGCCACCGGATAGCCCTTCCTCGGCGCTCCCGCCGCCGGAGCAGGAACGGAAAACGACCCCAGATAGTGACCGCCGCCGCCCGTGATCCTTAACTGGAACGAGCCCGCTCCACTGGGCCTTGCCCAGGCCACGTTGACGCGTGTCTTGCGTGGTGAGGTTGAGGTGAGCTCCTGTTTTGGAATCGCGATCGCGGCGCTCAGGCCCATCGACTGGACCGTCTGCCCGTTGGCGTCGAGCAATGTGACCGACGACTCGCTCATATCAGAAACAAGCGCGCCGTCGATCACAGCCTGGAAATGAATGACCGAAGGGGTCACTTCGGCCGCCTCGACGCTGACCTTCCAGATTCCAATTGAAGCTGGGGCCGGATCGAGCGTGAGCTTGGTTGACGGCTGGACCTTGATCGGAAACGAGAAAGTCCAATTGCCCTGGGTCCGCTGCGTCGTGGGTGGCGACCCGCCCAGCTCGAAGATTTTCACGCTCAACTGCGCCATTCCGTTGGATCCGGCGTGGGGACCGCCGTCGAGGATAAAAATCTGGTCCCCCAGGCTTCCGAAGCTCCCGGTGCTCGCAGCGTTGATGAGACCCAGGTCATCGTTGATCATGACCTGCGCGTATCCGCCGTTCGGCGTCGTGCGCAAAAACAGGATGGTCTCCGCCGGGTCGGCGTAGGCCCCGATCAGCGTTATTGTGCGGCCGCTGCTCGTGGACACGAGATTCAGCGGCTTGATGAGGTCGGCCGCCGAAGCATTGAGGTGAGCGCGGTCGAGATCAGCCTGCGGTAGCTGCGCGGTTGGCGGCACCGGACTGCTCGTTGGGCTCGAAGCGCTCGTGGGAGTCGCGGACGGTTCCCCGCGAGTAACCGACTGCAGGCGCGTGAAGACCAGGGTGCTGATGATCAGTAGCGTGAGGATCGCCGCGACCACGCCCGTTGCGCGAACTTGGGTTCGCGGAGGCGACTCTGACAACCGTGCCTCAACCCAACTCGAGAGCGCCGCCGGATAGCGCGTTTCGCCGAACGCCTCATGAACGCGTGCGCGAATCTCAGTCTCATTCATCGGCGAGCACCTCCGGGCTCAGCCGCAGCCGTTCCAGCACACGGTAGGTGCGCGATTTCGCGGCTTTGGTAGAAGTCTTCAAAATCTCTGCGACCTCGTCGAAAGGCAGGTCGAGGTAGTAGCGGAG
>DASXBJ010000080.1:0-35562 GCA_036491755.1 Candidatus Dormiibacterota bacterium | reverse complement strand
CGACGCGGGTGGTCTCGGCGCCGGCGCGGCGGGCGCTGCGGGTCAGAGACCAGGGTTGCCGCTGGCCGGGCTGCTCGCGCCCGGTCAACTGGTCGAGTCCGCATCACATCGTGGCCTGGTCGAGGGGTGGGGATACCAATCTCTCCAACCTGGTCCTGCTCTGTTACCACCATCACCGGCGGGTGCATGAGGGAGGCTGGCAGGTGGTCAGGGCTGGGCGGGAGTTCCGCTTCTTGCCGCCGGAGCGGGTGGCGATGCGGCGAGCACGGGGACCGGGCCTGCGCTGGGCTGCCTAGCGCCAACCGGGGCCGTGCTTACATTCCCAGATAGGCCTTCTGGACGTCTGCGGAGGCCAGCAGCTCCTTGCCGGTGCCTGACTGCACGATCACTCCCGTTTCCAGCACGTAGGCCCGGTGCGCGACCTCCAGCGCCTTGGTCGCGTTCTGCTCGACCAGGAGTACCGGGGTGCCCTGGGAATTGATCTCCCGCACGATGCTGAAGATCGTCTCCACCAGGATCGGCGCCAGGCCGAGCGAGGGCTCGTCGAGCATCAGCACCTTGGGCTTCGCCATCAGGGCTCGGCCCATCGCGCACATCTGTTGCTCGCCCCCGGACAGGGTGCCGGCGATCTGGTGCAGCCTCTCCTTCAGGCGCGGGAAAAGCTCGAAGACCCGGTCCATGTCGCGCTTGATCTCTGACTGGTTGCTTCTTGTGTAGGCGCCCATCCGCAGGTTGTCGAGCACCGTCATGCGCGTGAAGAGCCGGCGTCCCTCGGGCGAGTGACAGATGCCCAGGTTGACGATCTTCTGCGGCTCCGTTTGCGTGATGTCCTTGCCATCGAACTTGATGGTGCCGCGCAACGGGTGGAGCAGGCCGGAGATCGTCCGCAATGTTGTCGTCTTGCCCGCTCCGTTCGACCCGATCAGGGCGACGATCTCACCCTTGTCAACCTCGAGTGACGCGCCGCGGACGGCCTGAACGCGGCCGTAGAAGACGTCGATGCCGCTGACCTCGAGCAGAGCCATCCGGAACTAGGCGCTCTTGCCGAGATAGGCTTCGATCACGCGCTGGTTCTGACGGACCTCTCCGGGTGGACCCTCGGCGATCTTCTCGCCGTGGTCGAGGACCACGATCCTCTGCGACGCCTGCATGACGACCCGCATGTCGTGCTCGATGAGGAACACTGTCGTGCCACGGCTCAGGATCTGGCGCACCAGGTCCATCAGCTCGACCTTCTCCTGTGGCGTGAACCCCGCCGCGGGCTCGTCGAGCAGCAGGAGCTTCGGATCGGTCGCCAGCGCGCGGGCGATCTCGAGCCTGCGCTGCTGGCCATAGGCCAGGTTCCGCGCATAGCTGTCGGCCTGGTTCGCGAGACCGACCAGCTTCAGCAGCTCCATGGAGTGATCGATGATTGCCCGCTCCTCGCGGCGTTCGAAGGGCGTCTTGAGGAGCGAGTCCCACAGCTTGGAATGCATGCGGCAGTGATGGCCGAGGCGGACGTTGTCCAGCGCCGACATGTATTCAAAGAGCCGGATGTTCTGAAAGGTCCGTGCGATGCCGGCCTTGGCGGTGCGGTGGGGAGGAGAGCCGGTGAGGTCGCGATCGTTGAACGTGACCGTTCCCAGAGTCGGCTTGTACATGCCGGTGATGCAGTTGAAGAGGGTCGTCTTGCCTGCTCCGTTGGGCCCGATCAAGGCGAAAACCTCGCCGGCCTTGACGTCGAAGCTCACGTTGTCGACGGCGACCAGGCCGCCAAAGCGCTTGGTCAGGCCCGAGATGCGGAGGATCTGGTCGCTCACTTGGCCGCCGGCACGATATCGGCGGTGTGCTTGAGCTCCTGCTTGCGGATCTGGCTGGGCAGCAAGCCCTGCGGACGCAGCAGCATGATGCCGACCAGGATCAGCCCGAATATCAGGTACTTGGACCTCGAGACCTCTTCCGCGATGCCCGGCCAGCCGTTGGGAACGGGCTGGACGAGCCAGTTGAGGCCCAGCGAGGTGGCGAAGCCCTCCATCTGCGACGGCGCGTTGGGCAGCAGCCAGAACAGGATGAAGTAGAGGACGGCGGCGCCCAGCATGGCGCCGGGGATGTTGCCCATACCGCCGAGCACGACCATCGCCAGCACCGTGACCGACACGATGAAGCCGAAGTTTTCGGAGCTGACGTAGGACAGCTTGGCGCCGTAGAACGCGCCCGCGAATCCGCTCGTCGCGGCGCCGATTGAAAAGGCGAGCAGCTTGATCGAGACCGTGTTTACGCCGCTGGCCGCCGCCGCGGTCTCATCCTCGCGCACAGCCATCCAGGCGCGGCCGAGTCGCGAGTTGTACAGGTTGTGAACCAGGATCACCACGACAGCGATCAGCCCCATCATCAGGACGTAGTAGGCGGTCAGGTTGGCCGAGGTGAAGCGGAAATCGGGCACATATGCGAAGTCCTGTCCGATCCACGGCCCCTGGAACCAGCCCGGCAGCGTGGGCACGTCGAGAGCGCTGATGCCGGGCACGCCGCCGGTCCACACGCCGGCGTTGCGAAAGACACGGGGCACGATCTCGCCGAATCCGAGCGTCACGATCGCCAGGTAGTCGCCGCGGAGCCGGAGGGTCGGCGCCCCCAGCAAGGCCCCGGCGGTCGCGGCGACGATCATGCCGATGAACAGCGCGATCCAGAACGGGATATGCAGCGAGTGCCCGATCGGCGTGACGCCGAGGTGGTTCGAGGCGACGATGGCGTACGTGTATGACCCGATCGCGAAGAACGCGGCGTATCCGAGGTCGAGCAGGCCGGCGAACCCGACCACGACGTTGAGGCCAATCGCCATCAGCATGTAGATGCCGCCGTCGGCCGCCAACCCGACCAGGTAGTCACCGTTGCCGCCCGTGGCGAACTGGACGATGGCGGGGTAGAGCAGCGCCGCCAGGCCCATGATGATGTAGGCGACCGCATTGGGGTTGCGCGCATTCGAGCGAACGAAGTCGCGCACCCGTGTCACTTCTCCGGTACTCGCATCCCGAGCAGGCCGGTCGGCCGGAAGACGAGGACGAAGATGAGGATCGCGAAGATCATGATCTGCGTCCAGGACACCGAGAAGTAGCCGTCGGAGACCGCGGCGATGACGCCGATCATGAAGCCTCCCAACGCGGCGCCGGGGATGTTGCCGATGCCGCCGAACACCGCGGCGGTGAACGCGATCAGCCCGTACTGAAAGCCGTCGAACGCCGCCACTGAGTTGTAGTACAGGCCGTAGATGATCCCTCCAGCGCCGGCCAATGCCGCACCGATGAAGAAGGTCGCGGAGATCGTGCGGTTGATGTCGATGCCCATGAGCTGGGCAGCGTCGCGGTCCTGCGCCGTGGCTCGCATGGCCTTGCCGAGTTTGGAGCGGCCCACGAAGATTGTGAGTGCGACCATCAGCACCACCGCGATGACGATCACCATCACGGCTTTGGCGGAGATTGTGACCCCTCCGCCAAGCGACAGCTGCTGCTCGGGGAGGAAGTCCGGGTACGAGAGGTTGAATGGACCGCGCCAGATGAACATCACGCCTTCGAGGAAGGCCGACATGCCGATCGCGGTGATCAGCGGGGCCAGGCGTGGGGCGTGCCGCAGCGGCCGGTAGGCGACCCGCTCGATCGCGACGTTGACCACCGCGCAAAACAGCATCGTGACCACGAACAGGCCGATCAGCGGCAGGATGACCGACGCGCCCGACACCCTGCCGGCGGTCAGCCCGAACAGCGGCATGACCGCGAGCGAGAAGAAGGCGCCCAGCGTGAACACGTCACCATGCGCGAAGTTGATCAATTCGATGATGCCGTAGACCATCGTGTAGCCAAGGGCGACCAGGGCAAAGATGGCGCCCTGCGCGAGGCCGAAGCCGAGGGTCTGGAAGAAGTAGGTCGGCCCGGACTGAAAGATGCGCTGCAGGGCCGCGACCAGGGCCACCGCCACGACGAGAATGCCGATCAGATTGATGGCAGAGCTGGTTGGAGAGACGAAAACGGAGCCTCGCAATCGCTGCACCATCGCGGCCATCCGGCTAATTGTTCACAAATCGCAACCGTACGCAAAGAGAAAGGGAGGGGCCCCGAAGCCCCTCCCTTGTCAAGCGACTACTTATGACGATTGACTACGAGGTGACGGCCAGGTTCTTGATGGTTGTCCAGGCGCCGCCCTTGTACTGCTGAATCTGCAGCGCCGGTGTCGTCGGGTCACCCGCCGCGTTGAGGGTGTAGTTCCCGGTCAGGCCCTGGAAGTTGCTCGTCTTGGCCATCTGGTCGATGACCTGCTGGCGAGTTGGCATGTTGCCGTTGTTGGCCTTGATCGCGCGGTCGATCGAGTCGATGAGAATCGCGGCGCAGTCGTATCCGGCAAAGGTGTACGCCGCCGTGTCGCTGGGGTTCGGGTGAGCCGCCTTGTAAGCGGCGATCGTCGAAGCAGCGCTCGGGTTCGAGTTGGCGTCAGCGACGCCCTGGCTCGCGTACATGTGGTCGTTGGCCATCGCGCCGGAGTCCGTGATGCACTGGCCGTCGCCGATGCCGTCAGGGCCCAGGTAATAGGTGTTCGGGTCGAAGATGCCCTGGCTCTGCGCGCGAGGGATGCAGCCATAGGAAGCCGAGGTCGCTCCGGCGTAGATCCCCGTGGCGCCTGCCGCCTTGGCCCGGTTCAGCCACGAGTGGAAGTCCGGCTTGGCGGAGGTGTCGAAGCCCTGGCGGGCCACGACGGTGCCGCCCTTCTTCTGGAACTCGGTCGCGAAGTTGTTCGCGACGCCCAGACCGAACGGCTCCTGGTCGTCCCAAACCGCGACGACCTTGATGCCGAGCGTGTCGTACGCGAAGTCGGCCATCGCGGGACCCTGGTGGGTGTCGTTGGCCGCGATGCGGAAGTAGTTGTTCTTGCCGGTCGGCCGGAGGGCCGCTGCCGTGTAGCCGGCGTACTTCTGGCAGTAGTCGAACGCGAGGGTCAAGCACTCATTGGTGTTGGACGGGCTGACCATCGCGAGCGGCGCCTGGTTGGCGACGGGGATCTCAGCTGCCGCAACGCCTGAGTTGAAGGGACCGACCATGCCGAGGATCTTGGTGTTCGAGATCATCTGCTGGACGTTCTGCGCGCCCTTGGTGGGGTCATGCTTGCCGTTGACCGCGTCGTCGAACGGAACGAACTTCAGCGTGAAGCCGTCGACGGTGCCCTTCTGCGTTACGGCAAACTGCGCGCCGTATTGAGTGGGCAGTCCGCTGGAGGCGTCAGCGCCCGACGTGGGGAGGTCGCTCGCAATGTCGATCTCGCCCTTTGATGCGCTGCCGCCGGTTGAAGAGCTTCCGCAAGCGAAAGCGAACAGCGTCGCCACGATGAGGACTCCGAATCCCCTAGCTCGAACCATATGGTTCCCCCTTGTGATTCCTGGGAGGCCGCAAGCGCTCATGCCATTGGATTCCCATCACTCGCCGCCCTCTTCCCAACACGGTCGGGGCGAGAGTGCGCCGGCGTCGAGTGCGGCCACATGGGGGTGGCCGAACCGCTACTCCGTTGGAAACTATTGACCTGCGGTGGCCCGCAAGTCAAGTCACGACCGGGCGTGAGTCTATCACGCTATCAATAAGGGAGCGCGGCGCTGTAATCAATGGCCCCAGCAAGCTTCCACGGAGTTCTGGCGTCCTCGCCCGCTGTTTGAAAGACGGAAATCACCCGCGTGGTGTTGTCGCCGGCGGGGTCGAAGCCGATCGGCCCGATCGCCCCGGGGAAGGCTTGCGTAGCCGACAGCTGGGAGACCACGTTGCCCCGAACCGGCAGCTGCCCGCCCGCGGCCCGGATCGCCCGATCGATCGCCGAATAGAGGACGGCCGTGGCGTCGTAGGCCGCGATCGTGTACGGCCCGTAGTCGGAAATGCGGCCGAAGGCGGCTCGAAACGCCGCGATGGTCCTGGCCGCGCCGGCCGCAGAGCCTGCGTCCACCCCGGCCACTGTTGCGAAGATGCCCAGCGCGTTGCCCGTCGCGGCGCTGACGCAGGCGGGGTCCTCGGCGATGCCGTCCGATCCCAGGAACGGCGTCGCCACGCCGGCGTCGAAGATGCCTTTCATCTGGGCGCGGACGGTGCAGCCCCTGCCCGCTGTCGCGCCGCCGTAGTAGACCGCCTGCGCCCCATCCGCCTTGACTCGCCTCAAGAACGGCGTGGCGTCGACCGCCGCCGCGGGATCGAACGCCAGCTGGCCGACCACGCTTCCTCCCAGCTTCTGGAACCTGGCCGTGAACCCGGCAGCCAGGGCCTGGCCGTAGGCTTCGTTGTCCGACATGACCGCGACCCGCAGCAGGTGAAGGTTCTTGGCGGCAAAGTCGGCCGCCGCGGGGCCCTGCAGGTCGTCTGTGGGGGCGAGGCGGAAGAAGTTGTTGACATGCGTCGGCCGGAGCTCAGAGGCCGGCGGCAGGCCCGCGTCCTGGCATGGCACAGCGACGCGGGCTGCGTCCAGGCCGGCCGGCAAGATTGTGTCCTTGGTCAGGCATGTGCTCCCTGCGGACGGGCTGACCATCGCCAGGCCGGCCGCGTTGGCGACCGGTATTTCCTTGCGCGCGACCGCCGAGTCGAACGGGCCGATGACGCCGATCAGCGACGGGTCCTTCAGAAACGCCGTGATGTTGGCTGCGCCCAGCTGCGGGTTGGGCGGTCCGCCGCCGGCGTCGTCCCTGGAGACGATGGAGACGGCGAAACCGTCAAGAGTCGGGTGCTGCTGGACGAAGAACCGGATTCCGTTGAGGGCAGGCGTCGCGCCTCGCCCCTCGGGCCCCGTAAGAGGAAGGTCGACCCCGATGTGGAGGGTGGGGCGGGTCGGGCCGCCGGGTCCGGCCATGGAGCAGCCCGACATGACGACCAGCGCGGCGCAGGCGGCGGCGAGGAGGGCAGGACGCACGACGCAGAGAATGCCATCTTGGGCGGGATCAGCTCTCGTAGCGCGCCAGAACTTATACTCGATGCCCCCCTTTCCGCGACCTTTGTCGCGGGATACCAGTGCTATGGAGCTCCTGATTGAAGACTGAAACCAGCGAACACCTCAAGCCACGGTCGCAGTACGCGGACGATGCCGTGCAGCTCGCAATCGCCGGCAAGTGGGATGAGGCGGTGAAGCTCAATCGCTTCATCATCGAGAACTTCGGCGCCGACGAGGAGACACACAACCGGCTCGGCAAGGCGCTCTCGGAGCTCGGCAAGCTGAAGGACGCGAAGGCGTCCTACGAGGTGGCGCTGAAGCTCAACCCGATGAACTCCATCGCCAAGAAGAACGCGGCGCGCATCAACGCGCTCCTGCACCAGAAGGAAGGCCTCAAGGTCGGCGGCACCCGTGTTGACCTCAACCTCTTTGTCGAGGAGATGGGCAAGACCATCATCACGCCGCTCGAGGGCTCGAGCCACGACATCTGCTCCAAGGTCGCGGCGGGAGACGTCGCCGAGCTGCGCGTCGACGGCGACGGCATCTGGGCGGAAACCTCGCGCGGCGTGCGCCTGGGCAACCTGGAGGCCAAGCTGGCCCGCCGGCTCATCAAGTTCATGCGAGGCGGCAACCGGTACCAGGGCGGGGTGACGTCGTGCGAAGGCACGACGGTGAAGCTGATCGTGCGAGAGACGTACCAGGACCCTCACTTTGCCGGCAAGCCGAGCTTCCCCATGCGCCGCAAGCGCGAGGTCGAGTTCCGCCCCTATACCAAGGAGAGCCTCTTGTCGCGTGACATCGAGGTCTTCACCGACGACGATGAGGAGGAGACGCTCGTGGCCGCGCCCGTCACGGACGAGCTGGAAGAAGGCATGCACGCGGTCGAGGACGAGGCCGAGCCGGTCGACTTCTCGGCCGACGCTGACGACGACGCTGACGACGACGATGACGATGACGACAGCTGAGATGCGGACCGACCTGACTCCCGAGGCCGCGGCCCGGAGGTCTCTTCACCCCCGGTAGTCCCGACTCAGGGAGTCCACAGCTGGGCGGCGTTCCCGGTTTTCGCGACCTTCTGCCGGCCGAGGCCGAGATCCTTCGCGATGCGCAGGAATCGCTGCTCGCGGAGATGCGCCGTTGGGGCTACCGCCACATCATCACGCCGCTGGTCGAGCACCTCGACGTCCTGGAGCTCGGTCTTGGGCTCGAGCAGCGGCGCCGCCTCTTCAAGTTCACCGACGCTCGCGGCGACGTCCTCGCCCTGGTCGGGGAGAGAACCGTTCCGGTGGCGCGTGTCGTCGCCGGCAAGCTGCGCTCGGCGAAGCTGCCTCTCCGTCTCTGTTATGCCGGCCCGGTTCTGTCGACCGACGAAGAACGGTTTCAGCAGCGCCGCGAGACGTACCAGGTCGGCGCCGAGCTCATCGGCGCACCCGGCCCGGTGGCGGACGCAGAGGTCATCGCGCTCGCCGCTCGCTGCCTCGAGGCGGCAGGCATAAGGCGCTACCAGATCGACGTCGGACACGCGGAGTTCTTCCACGGGATCATGGATGCGGTCAAGCTGCCGCCGGATGTGAAAGCTGATGTCCGGGCCGCCCTGGCCGCGCGTGACTTCGTCGCCCTCGAGTCGCTGCTCGAACGCACGCCGCTGCGGTCGGCGGAGCACGAGCTGCTCCTTCGCTTCCCGGCATTGCGCGGTGGCCCGGAGATCCTGCAGGCCGCGGGTGGACTCGTGCGCAACAAGCGATCGGAAATGGCCCTGGAAGAGCTCTCCCAGGTCCGTGAGCTCCTGATCACCCACGGCCTGGGCGAGGTCGTGAACCTCGACCTTGGAGCGCTGCGCGACTTCGACTATTACACGGGGGTCATCTTCGAAGGCTTCGGGCCGGAGCTCGGCCGGCCGGTGGCGCAGGGCGGCCGCTACGACCGCCTTCTCGAGCGCTTTGGACGAGCCGCGCCCGCGACGGGCTTCATGGTGCAGCTCGACCTGGTCTCAGAGATGCTCACCCACGCATCGCGGCCGCCCGCTCTCCCGCGCCTGGACGCCGCCGTGGCCTGGACAGCTCCAGGCATGGGAACGGCAGTCAGGTTGGGATCGACGCTTCGTCTCTTTGGCATGCGCGCCGTGGTCGATACGCAGTCGCGAACCGGGGTGGAGGCGAAGGGGTGGTGGCACGCCGTGGGCGCGACCAACCTCATCCACTGCCATAACGACTCAGACGTCTCGTGGACTGTCCGCGGGCAGCGCACGCGACGTCTGCCGCCCGAACAGGTGGCGGGCAGGCTCGCCGGTGGGCTCGCGTGACGGCCCAGGCCAGGGTGTCGATCGCCGTCCCCACGGGCGCGCTGCTCAGCGGCGCGCTGAAGCTGCTGGCCCGCTCGCGCGTGGCGCGTCTCAGCGCGGAGGAGGTGGGAAGGCAGCTGCTCGTGGATCGTCCCAACCTGCGCGTCATCCTGGTTCGCCCGACCGACGTGCCTGCCTACGTCGACCACGGCGCCGCCGACCTCGGTATCGTCGGCAAGGACATCCTGTGGGAGTCTCCGGGCTCGCACTACGAGCTGGTCGACCTGCGTTTCGGAGCCTGCAGCATGGTGCTCGCCGTGCCTGAACGTTCGCGGCTCAACGGCCCGGAAACATGGCCCCCGCTGCTTCGGGTCGCAACGAAGTACCCGCGCACCGCATCGGCGTGGTTCGAGGCGCGAGGGCAGGCGGTCGAGGTGGTGCGGCTGCACGGCTCCGTCGAGCTGGCGCCCCTGGTCGGCCTGGTCGACGGGATCGTCGACCTGACCGCCACCGGCCGCACCCTGCGTGAGAATCACCTGCGCGTCACAGCCACGCTTGGCTCCTCGACCGCGCGCCTCATCGCCAACCAGGCAAGCCTCAAGACGCGAACCGAGGCGCTGCAGTCGGTCGTGGCCAGGCTGCGCGAGGGAGGCAACGGTGCCGGTTAAGCGTTTCGACGCCGGCTCGTGGCTGGACTCACCCATGTCTCGCCGCCACCTCGACCTCTCCCAGTTCTCGCACGAGAGGACGGTCGTGGCCGGCATCTGCGCACGGGTGGCGGCGGAAGGCGACCTTGCGCTGCGCGAGCTGGGCCAGCAGTTCGACGGCTGGGCGCCGGCTGACGACGAGTCGTTCGAGATCCCCAAGGGCGAGCTCCAGGCGGCGGCGGATCGCCTACCCGCGGCAGACCTCGCGGCCCTCGAGTTCGCGGCGCAACGGATCCGCGATTTCCACACCCGGCAGACGCAGGCTGCGACGACAGGTCCACCCGGGCTGAAGCTGATCACGCGAGCCGTGCGCAGGGCAGGCCTGTACGCGCCCGGCGGCCGCGCCGCGTATCCGTCGACCGTGCTGATGACCGTCATCCCGGCCAGGGTCGCCAAAGTCGACGAGGTCGTGGTGGCCACGCCGCCGCGAGCCGACGGTACTGTGCCGCCGGCGATCCTGGCGGCCGCGCACATCGCCGGCGCCGATGCCGTGTATCGCATCGGTGGAGCGCAGGCGATCGCGGCGCTCGCCTACGGGACGGCCACCATCCCTCGCGTCGACGTCGTGGCCGGTCCCGGCAACATCTACGTCACGCTCGCCAAGAAGGAGGTGTTCGGCGCCGTGGGTGTCGATGGCATCGCCGGGCCAACCGAGGTGATGGTAATCGCGGACGCTCGAGCGCGGCCGGACTTCGTGGCGGCGGACCTGGCTGCTCAACTGGAGCACGACCCGCTCGCCTGGGCGGTGCTGGTCACGGATTCCTCACGTCTCGCAGACCGCGTCGAGGAGGAGCTGGAGAGCTTGGTGCGCGGGCTCGAGCGCGCAGACATCATCCGCAAGGCGAACTGCTGCTTGATCGTCGCGGACGATCTCGACCAGGCCGTGGACATCGTCAACCGCTTCGCGCCCGAACACCTGTTGATCGTCACCGCCAACGCGGCGAGGCTCGCCACCCAGGTCGAGAGTGCCGGCGCAATCTTCGTGGGGCCCTACGCCACGGTGCCCCTGGGTGATTACGTGGCGGGACCCAACCACACGCTGCCGACGTCAGGGGCCGCGCGCTTCTCGTCGCCATTGGGCGTCCACACGTTCTTGAAGCGGACGAGTGTCCTCACCTTGAACCGCGGCGATCTCGAGATGCTGCGCGAGGCGTGCGTCCGCCTCGCGGAGATGGAAGGGCTGGGCGCGCACGCCCACGCCGTGGAGGTGAGACTTGAGTAGGGAAGGGCATGTCGTCCGCAAGAGTCGAGAGACTCAGCTCACGGCCAAGGTCGTGCTCGAAGGGAGCGGCCGCATCAAGGTCTCGACCGGGGTCGCGTTCCTCGACCACATGCTGGAGCAGGTCGCGCGTTACGGCGGGTTCGACATCACGATGCGCGGCGCGGGCGACGTCGAGGTCGACACGCACCACCTGGTTGAGGACGCGGGAATCGTCGCCGGGCAGGCGCTGTCGCAAGCGCTCGGGCCGCGCACCTCCATCGCCAGGTTTGCGTCCGCGTATGCGCCGCTCGACGAATCGCTGGCGCGCGTCGTTGTCGATCTCGGCAAGCGGCCTTACCTTGTCTATAACGTCCCGCTCCGCGGCCGGATCGGGAGCCTGGAATCCGAGGTGCTGGAGGAGTTCTGGCGTGCCTTCTCGATCCACCTTGGGGCGACCATCCACGTCGACGTGATCCGCGGCCGCAACCGCCACCATGTCGCCGAGGCGACGTTCAAGGCGCTCGGGTTGGCCCTGCGACAGGCGATGGCGTCCATTCCAGGCGGCGGCATCCCATCGTCCAAGGGCCTCCTGGGGTGACGGTGATCGCGATCGTCGACTACGGCGTCGGCAACGTGCGATCGGTCGAGCGCGCGCTGGCCAAGGTCGGCGCCCAAGCGCTGCTGACCGACGACCCGGCCGAGCTCGAGAGCGCGGATGGGCTGGTGCTTCCCGGGGTGGGTGCATTTGCTCCGGCCCTGGCCAGGCTCGAGCAGAACGGACTGGGCTCGCGGGTCGTCGAGCTGGCCCGGCGCGGCAAGCCGCTGCTCGGCGTGTGCCTTGGTTACCAGCTCCTCTTCGAGGAGTCGCTCGAGCATGGTCGCCACCAGGGTCTGGGGCTGCTGCCGGGAATCGTGAGCGAGGTGAGCACCAGCGAACGCCTGCCGGTGATCGGCTGGTGCAGGGTGGCGCAGCTCGAGCGATCGCCGCTCTGGCAGGGCATCGACGACAGCTCCTATTTCTACTTCGTGCACTCCTACACGCCGGGGGCGACTGGCGGCGCCGTGGGGTCGAGCGAGCACTCGCCTGCCGCCGTGGCGGCGAGGGAAAACGTCATGGGCACCCAGTTTCACCCCGAGAAAAGCGGCCCTGACGGTCTGCGCCTCTACGAGAACTTTGTCGGGCTTTGCGCGTGAGCGAGACCCGCGAAGCATGGACCTGAGCCAGGTGCCGGCCAAGCGCATCATCCCCTGCCTCGACGTCGCCGAAGGGCGGGTGGTCAAGGGCGTGCGCTTCAGGGAGCTTCGAGACGCGGGAGACCCGGCGGAGCTGGCAGCCGTGTACGACCGCGAGGGCGCCGACGAGATCGTCTTCCTGGATATCACGGCGTCGTCGGACGCGCGCAAGATCCTGCTCGAGGCGGTGGAACGGACCGCCGACCGCGTGTTCATCCCGCTGACTGTCGGCGGCGGCGTGCGGAGCGTCGACGACGTGGCCGAGCTGTTGACCCATGGCGCGGACAAGGTCTCGGTGAACACAGCGGCGCTGGACGACCCAAGCCTGATCACAAGATGCGCCGAGGTCTTCGGATCGCAGTGCATGGTCCTTGCGATAGATGCCAAGAGGCGAGCGGGCGACGGCGGCTGGGAGGTATTCAGCCACGGCGGCCGCCGTGCCACGGGTCGCGACGCGGTGGGGTGGGCGGCGCTGGGAGAGGAGCTCGGAGCGGGCGAGATCCTGCTCACCTCGATGGACCGCGATGGGACGCACGACGGTTACGACCTGGCCCTCGTCCGCGCCGTCAGCGACGCCGTCCGCCTGCCGGTCGTCGCGTCCGGCGGCGCCGGTTCGGTGGCGCACATGCACGAGGCCCTGACGGTGGGTGGCGCGGAAGCGGCGCTCGCGGCGTCGATCTTCCATTTCGGCGAGCTGTCGATCGGCGCGGTGAAGAAGGAGCTGGCGGCTTTGGGTTTGGAGATGAGGCGATGACCCCCGACTTCTCGAAAGGTCTGGTCCCGGCGGTGGTGCAGAACGCCAACACCGGGCTGGTGCTGATGGTCGCCTACATGGACGAGGAGGCTTGGCGGCGGACCCGGGAGAGCGGGCGCGCCTGGTTCCACTCGCGAGAGCGGGGATTGTGGGAGAAGGGCGCCACCTCAGGCAACACGATGGAGGTGGTCGAGGCGCGCCTCGACTGCGACCTGGACGCCATCCTGCTGCGCGTCCACCCGGCGGGGCCGGCCTGCCACACCGGCGCGGAGTCGTGCTTCTTCAACGCGCCTGAGCCGGCCTGAGCCGGCCTCAGCCGGCCTCGGCGTTCCCTCTCCCTAGCCCTCCCCCGGAGGGGGAGGGGATCGCGCATGTTTATGCACTATTGCGTATACTCATGCGCCATGGGCAGGACGCTCAAAGCAGCTGTATCGGGCGCCAGCGGGTACGCGGGGATGACGGCGGTCAACCTGCTGGCCCGCCACCCCGACGTGGAGCTGGTCCAGCTCACCTCCCGCTCGTCAGCCGGCAAGCCATACAGCGATGTCTTTCCGCTGCTCGGTCTGCGCGGGGAGTTCGGGTCCGAAGCTGACCCCACCGGCGTCGACGTCATATTCAGCTGCCTGCCCCACAACGTGGGGGCGGCAAAAGCGCCGGCCTGGCTGGCGGCGGGCGCCCGGGTTGTGGACATGAGCGCGGACTTCCGCCTGCGCGACGCGTCCCTCTACCCGATGTGGTACCGGCAGCCGCACCCGGAGCCCGCGCTGCTCGCAAAGGCGGTGCTCGGGATTCCCGAGCTCCACGAGCAGGAGATCGCGGGAGCCGAGCTCATCGCGGTGCCCGGCTGCTACTCGACCGCGTCGATCCTGGCGCTGGCGCCGGCGGTTTCGGCCGGGCTGGTCGGCTCTGACATCGTCGTCGACGCCAAGTCGGGCGTGAGCGGGGCGGGACGGTCGCCGGGCATCGGCGTGCATTTCAGCGAGGTCAACGAGTCGGTGGGCGCCTACTCCATCGGCGGCCACCGACACCTTCCGGAACTGACGCAGGAGCTTGGGCTTCTCACCAAGACCTCCAACCCCAAGATCACCTTTGTGCCGCACCTCATACCGATGACACGCGGCATTCTCGCGACCTGCTACTTCGACTTGAAGGGTTCTCTGGCCGAGCTGCAGGACGCCTACCAGGAGTTTTACGCCGGCCAGCCGTTCACGCGGGTCGTCGCGCAGAGTCCGTCGACCAAGCTGGCGGCACATTCCAACCTGTGCCTCATCAACGTGACCGCCCAGGGAGAGAAGGCCGTCGTCACGTCAGCCCTCGACAACCTGGTCAAGGGCGCTTCGGGCCAGGGCGTGGAGTGCTTCAACATCGCGTTCGGCTTCGACCGCAAAACGGCCCTGGAGATGCCGATCCAGTGGCCGTGACGTTCGCCCGCGGGTTCCGCGCGGGCACTGCTGCCTGCGGCATCAAGGCGTTCACAACGGGAGCTTCGGCGATCCCGAC
This sequence comes from Candidatus Dormiibacterota bacterium, assembly GCA_036491755.1. Classification (GTDB taxonomy): domain Bacteria; phylum Chloroflexota; class Dormibacteria; order Dormibacterales; family Dormibacteraceae; genus DASXBJ01. The sequence goes on along the minus strand of DASXBJ010000080.1, from coordinate 20,968 downwards.
AAATCAGAAAGACGACCTCTGCGTCGTCTACTCGTCGACGCCGTGTGACGTCGGCGGGGTCTTCACCACCAACAAGGTGAAGTCGGCGTCGGTCGTCATCGACCAGCTTCACCTGCAGCACAACCGGGTGCAGGCGCTGACGGTCAACTCCGGGAACGCCAACGCATGCACGGGCGCACAGGGCTTCAAGGATGCCCTGCTGATGGCAAAGCTGTCAGCCGACCGCCTCGACCTCGACCCCGACCAGGTGCTGGTCAGCTCGACCGGCGTGATCGGTCGCTACCTGCCGATGCACGCGATCAAGACAGGAATCGCGGAGGCGTGCGGCAACCTGAGCGGCGACGGGGGAGAGGCCGCGGCGCGGGCGATCATGACGACCGATACCGTCCCCAAAACGGCGCATCTCGAAGTCGAGATCGGCGGCGTGACCGTCCGCGTGGGCGGCATGTGCAAGGGCTCGGGCATGATCCACCCGAACATGGCGACGATGCTCGCCTACATCACGACGGACGTTGCGGTCGAGCCGGGCCTGATGGCCGGCCTCGTCAAGTCGATCGCCGACCGCAGCTTCAACCAGGTCACCGTGGACGGCGACAGCTCGACCAACGACACGTTTCTGATCCTGGCCAACGGCGCCGCCGGCAACGAGCCCGTACGGGCCGGTTCGGTCGAGGCCGAGCAGCTCGAGATGGCGATTCTGGAGGTCGCCCGCTCGCTGGCCCGCTCCATCGCGAAGGATGGCGAGGGGGCGACCAAGCTCATCAGCGTCAAGGTCGAGAGCGCGATGACGGACGCCGACGCTCGCGCGGCGGCTCGGGCCGTCGCCTCATCCAGCCTGGTCAAGACGGCCGTCCACGGCGGCGACCCGAACTGGGGCCGGATAGTGTGCGCGCTCGGATACAGTGGCTCCGAGCTGGCGCTCGACAAGCTGCACCTGACGATCGGCGGTCTGGTCGTCTTCGAGCGCGGCTCGGGGGTGCCGGTCGACCTGGCGGCGGTCCGCCACGCATTCGAACAACCGGAAATTGAGATCGTGGCCACCCTCGGGCTCGCGGACGGTCGCGCCGAAGCCTGGGGATGCGACCTATCGGAGGAGTACGTGCGAATCAACGCCGACTACACCACATGACGCTGACGGTCGAGGAAAGGGCCAAGGTTCTCGTCGAGGCGCTGCCCTACATCAAGCGATTCCACGGCCAGGTCATCGTGATCAAGGTCGGCGGGAACGCCATCGAGCAGGCCCGCGACGAGACGCTGCTCGATGTGGTCCTCCTGCGGTACGTCGGCATGCAGCCGGTCCTGATCCACGGCGGCGGACCCGAGATCTCGGCCTTGAGCGAGCGCCTCGGCCTCAAACCGACGTTCAAGAAGGGCCTGCGAGTCACCGACGAGAAGACGATGGAGGTCGTGAAGATGGTGCTGACCGGGAAGGTCAGTCCCGACCTCGTGGCGGCGATCCACCGTTTGGGCGGCCAGGCGATCGGCCTGAGCGGCGAGGATGGGCCGACCATTATCGCGGAGCCCCTCGACGAATCGATGGGCTTCGTCGGCCGCGTCACACAGGTCAACAAGGAGCCGATCACAGCCCTGCTGGGCCGAGGCTACGTTCCAGTCATCGCCTCGATCGGCCTTGGCTATGACGGCCACGCGTACAACATCAACGCCGACACCGTGGCCGCCGAGATAGCCGTCGCACTGAATGCGGCGAAGGTGATCCTCCTCACCGACGTGCCGGGCGTCCAGGGAGTCGACGGGCAGGTGGTGGCGGTGCTGTCGCGCGAGGATGCCAGGCAGCGCATCGACGCAGGCGAGGTGACCGGCGGCATGATCCCGAAGCTGGAGGCATGTCTGCGCGCCCTGGACGGGGTGCCGCTCGCGCACATCGTCGACGGGCGCACGAAGCACGCCCTGCTCCTGGAGCTGTTCACCGAGGCAGGCATTGGGACGATGGTCACGCCGTGAGCTCGAGAGTCGAGACGACACCGGAGCTGGCCGACCGCTACCTGATGCAAACGGGCCGGAGGCTGCCGCTGACTCTGGTTCGCGGCGAGGGGTGCCTGGTCTACGACGACTCGGGACGCGAGTATCTCGACCTCGTGGCCGGCATAGCGGTCAACCTCCTGGGTCACGCGCACCCCGAGGTCGCGGCGGCCGTCGCCCGCCAGGCCGCCACGCTGATCCACACGTCCAACCTCTACTTCACCCAGCCGCAGGTCGAGCTTGCGCGCCGTCTGGTGGGGCTGTCGTTCCCGTCTCGGGTGTTCTTCTGCAACTCCGGTGCCGAGGCCAACGAGACCGCGATCAAGATCGCCCGGAAGTGGGGGACCCTCAATCGCGGCGGGGCATTCGAGATCATCACCGCCACCGGCTCCTTCCACGGCCGGACGCTGGCCACCGTCACCGCGGGTGGCCAGCACAAATACTCCGACCCCTTCGAGCCGCTGCCGGGCGGGTTCGTGCATGTGCCGTTCAACGACCTGGACGCGCTCCAGGCGGCGACGAAGCCGGAAACGGTCGCTGTGATGCTGGAGCCGGTGATGGGGGAGATCGGGATCATCCCGGCCGCGCCCGGCTACCTCGAGGGAGTGCGCGAGTGGTGCGACCGGCAGAACCTGCTCCTCATCCTCGACGAGGTGCAGACGGGCATGGGGCGCACCGGCAGATGGTTCGCGCACCAGCATCACGGGATCACACCCGATGTCATGACCCTGGCCAAAGGGCTCGGCGGCGGGATGCCCATCGGCGCCTGCCTGGCCAATCCAAGGGCTGACGTTCTGCAGCCCGGCGACCACGGGTCCACCTTTGGCGGCAACCCGCTGGCCTGCGCCACAGCGCTGGCCGTGCTCCACGTGGTCGAGCGCGACGGCCTGGTCGGCCACGCTGCGGAGATGGGCGAGCTTCTGCACGCATCGGTGGGTGGCCTTGGCGCCAAGGAGGTGCGCGGACTCGGCCTGATGCAGGCATTCGAGTTCGGCGAACCGCGCGCCAAGCCGTTTCAGCAGGCTTGCCTTGACGCCGGGCTCATAGTCAACGCCGTCGACGACAACACGATCCGCCTGGTGCCGCCGCTCATCATCACCGCCGCCCAGATCGAGCGGGCGCAGGCGACGATGGAAAAGGTCGTCCAGTGACACTGACCAAGACCGAGCGTCACAGCGCGATCCTCGAGCTGGTCAACCGCGGCTCCGCGCACACGCAGCAGGACATCGCCGCCGCGCTGGCCAGGAAGGGCCTGCGGGCGACGCAGGCGACCATCTCGCGCGACATCCAGGAGCTCGGCCTCGTGCGCTCGGGCGCCGGTTACCGGAGCTCCGCTGCACTGGTCCGAGAGCTGGTCCTCTCGCTGGAGGTGGTGCAGCCGATGGCCGTGATACGCACCCCGCCGGGCACCGCGAACCTGGTCGCGCGCCGCATCGACGAAGCTGGCCTCTCCGGCGTCGCCGGGACCGTAGCCGGCGACGACACGATCATCGCGGTGCTCCGCAACCCGGGCGCCGCCCGCGCCCTCAAGCAGCTGCTGGCATATGCCGGCTGAGAAGAAGCTCGACTCAGCCAAAAAGGTCGTGTTGGCCTACTCAGGCGGACTCGACACGTCGGTGGCGATCCGCTGGCTGAAGGACAGGGGCTGGGACGTCATCGCGTTCACCGTCGACCTGGGTGAGAAGAAAGACCTCGACGCGATCCAGGCCAGAGCGCTGAAGACCGGCGCCTCGGCGGCGTACGTCGCCGACGGCCGAGCCCCGTTCCTGCAGCTTTTCGTGTGGCCGTCGCTGCAGGCGGGGGCCGTGTATGAGAAGGAGTACCCGCTCGCGACCGCGCTCGGCAGGCCGCTCATCGCGGCGATGATGGTCGAGGTGGCACGGCGCGAAGGCGCGCATGCGATCGCCCACGGCTGCACCGGCAAGGGCAATGACCAGGTGCGATTCGACGTGGCGACAGCCGCGCTGGCCCCAGAGCTCGAGGTCGTCGCACCCGTCCGCGAATGGGGCATGAACCGCGACGATGAGATCGAGTACGCCACGCAGCACGGCATTGAGGTGCCGGCCACCGTGCGGTCGCCCTATTCGACCGATGAGAACCTTTGGGGCCGCTCGATCGAGGCCGGTGTGCTCGAGGACCCATGGTCGGAGCCGCCGCGGGACGTGTACGCCTGGACAAAGGATCCTCGCGATTGCCCTGACGACCCCGCGTATGTCGAGATCGGGTTCAAAGAGGGCCTACCTGTCCAGCTGGACGGCAAGCCGGTCAACGCTCTCGACCTCGTGACGAGCCTCAACCGGATCGGGGGCGAGAACGGCGTCGGGCGCATCGACCACCTCGAGAACCGCTTGATCGGGATCAAGTCACGTGAGATCTACGAGGCGCCGGCGGCAGTGCTGCTGCTGCAGGCACACCAGGCGCTCGAGGACATCACGCTGCCCAAGGAGGTGGCGCGGTTCAAGGACACCGTGGCGCAGCAGTGGGCCCAGATGGTCTACGACGGGCTGTGGTTCAGCCCTCTGCGCGACGCCCTCTACGCCTTCGTCGCGGAAACCCAGAGGCACGTCACGGGCGAGGTCAGGCTGAAGCTCTACAAAGGCTCTGCCCAGGTGGTCGGCCGCAAGGGGCCACATCAGCTTTACCAGCTGTCGCTCGCGACCTACGGCAAGGGCGACGAGTTCGACCAGTCTGCGGCAGCCGGGTTCATCAAGCTCTGGGGAATGGGCGTGCGAACCTCGACACGCGTCCAGGGCCGGCTGCAGTCGGCCCAGATGGGCAACCTGCTGGGCGACGTCAAGAGGCTGACCCCATAGCCCGCGTCAAGCGCACCGCCAGGCTCTGGGGCACACGCTTCCACCGCGGCCTGCTGCCCGAGCTCGAGCGCTTCGCTTCGTCCATCGAGATCGACTTCGAGCTGTACCCCTATGACATCGCGGGCAGCATCGCCCACGCCCGGGGCCTGGCCGCGGCGAATTTGCTCTCGCCACCGCGGCTGGCTTCCATTGAGCGCGGCCTGCGCCGCATCAAGAGGGAGCTCGACGGTGGGGAGTTCAAGTTCGAAGCCACCGACGAGGACATCCACACGGCTGTCGAGCGGCGGCTGACCGAGCTCACGCCGGCGGGCGCCTCCCTGCATGCAGGCCGATCGCGCAACGATCAGGTTGCGCTCGACCTGCGCCTTTACTGCAGGGCCGCCGCCGCGGAGGCGATAGCAGGCCTGGCGCAGCTGGCCGGCGCGCTGGCCTCCAGCGCGGCCGCGCATGCCGCGTGGTTGATGCCGGGGTACACGCACCTCCAGCGGGCCCAACCGGTCACGGTCGGGCACCACCTGCTGGCGCATGCCGAACCACTGCTGCGGGATGCTGAACGATTCCGGCACGCCTACCAGTCGGCCGACGAAATGCCGCTCGGCTCCGGCGCCCTCGCGGGATCGACGCTCCCGCTCGTGCGCGAGAGGGTGGCGAGGGAGCTTGCCTTTTCAAGGCTTACCGCCAACAGCATGGATGCGGTGGCCGACCGGGATTTCGCCATGGACCTTGCCTACGCGTGCGCCACCACGGCGGTCCACTTGAGCCGCCTGGGCGAGGACATCGTGATCTGGGCCAGCGCGGAGTTCGGCTTCGTGCGGCTGGCGGATGAGATCGCGACCGGCTCGAGCCTGATGCCCCAGAAGAAAAATCCCGACATAGCCGAGCTCCTGCGCGGGCGGGCCGGCCGCTCGCTGGGCGCGCTGGTCGCGCTGGGTACGGTGCTCAAGGGTCTGCCTCTCGCCTACGACCGCGACCTCCAGGAGGACAAGGTGGCGCTGTTCTCGGCGGTCGACAGCGCGCTGGACTCGATCCGTGCAGCCGAGCTGCTAGTCCGGCACCTGGAGTTCGACCGGGAGCGCCTCGCGGCCGCGGCCGGCGACCCCGGCTTGATGGCCACCGACGCAGCCGAGGACCTGGTCCGCTCGGGCATGCCTTTCCGGCGCGCCCACGAGACGGTGGGCCGCCAGGTCCGGGACGGAAATTTTGTTCCCGGCTCGAAGGCCGCCGCCTCGCTGCGCAAGCGGGACCTGCCGGGCGCTCCGCATCCACGCCGGGTGGCGGCGAGGGCGACCGAGGTGCGCCGCGAAGCCACGCGCCTTTTGCGCTGGAGCGAGGCCCATCCACCCGCTCTGCCCAAGTAGAGTTCGGCGCGATGCTGCTCGCGGTCGACGTCGGCAACACGAACGTGACGCTCGGCCTGTTCGATGGGGAGAGGCTCGTGGCCGACTGGCGGGTCACATCCCACCGGGAGCGGACGGACGACGAGTTGGGACTGGAGCTCAAGCAGCTGTTCGAGCTGCGCGGCCTCGAACTGTCTTTGGTCGACGGCGTGGTGATCTCGAGCGTCGTGCCAACCGTCAACCCCGCCCTGCTCGAAGCCTCGAGGCGTTACCTGAAGTGCGAGCCGGTCATGGTCGGGCCCGGGGTCAAGACCAGCGTGCGGATCCGCTACGACAACCCCAAGGATGTTGGCGCCGACCGGATCGCCAACGCCCTGGCCGCCTACACCAAGTACGGCGGCCCGATCGTGGTCATCGATTTCGGGACGGCGGTCACCTACGACGCGATCAACGCCGAGGGTGACTACCTCGGGGGGGCCATCGCTCCGGGGGTCGTGATCTCGCTGGACGCCCTGGTCTCCCACACGGCAATGCTCCGGCGCGTCGAACCGGTGGCCCCCGACTCGGTGATCGGCCGCAACACCGTGACCTCCATCCAGTCGGGCCTGGTCTGGGGTTTCGTGGCGCAGGTGGAGGGCATGGTGCAGCGGATGGTCGCCGAGCTCGGAGGCAAGGCCCGGGTCATCGCCACGGGCGGGCAGGCGGCTCTGGTGGCCGGGCTCACGAACGTGATCGAGACGACCGACCCGCTCCTGACCCTCGAAGGTTTACGTCTTATCTACGCTCAAAACTCCGACGGCGGTGCTAGATAAGTCCTGGTGATCCAGCTCCTTTGAGGGCCGCCCAGCCCTTCCACCTCTATGTCGCCGCCGGCCCGGACCAGGCCGCGGTGGCCCAGGCGCTCGCCGGAGCGGGCTTTGAGAGCCAGGCGCTGACCGGCGCGACGCCGGTGGCCAGGCCCGCGCTGGTCCTGCTTGCCCCGGGCCAGGCGGCGCCGGAAGGGCTCGCCGACATCGCGGTCGCGCTGCCCGTCGATGCCTCCCCGTCCGCGCTGCGCGAGCTGGTGCGGATCGCGGTCGAGAACATGGCCCTCAAGCAGGAGGTCATCGATCTCGAGGACCAGGCGCGCCGGCAGCACCGCCAGTTTGAGGAGCTCAACCGCATCGGCGTCGCGCTCTCCGCCGAGCGGGACATCACGAAGCTGCAGGAATTCATCCTCCTGACCATGCGCCAGCTGACCAACGCCGACGGCGCCAGTCTGTGGCTCAAGTCGATCGACGACGGTGTGGCGATGCTGTTCCTGGCTTCGAGCCAGAACAACTCGATCGCCAACACGTACTCGGCTTTCAAGGTGCCGGTCGACGAGAAGTCGGTGGTCGGGTACACGGTGTCGGTCGGCTCGCCGCAGATCTACGACGACGCCTACAACCCCCCGCCCGGCAAGCCGCAGGGCGGCAAGGGCTTCGACGCACAGTTCGGCTACCGCACCAAGTCGATGCTGACGGTGCCCATGCGCAACTACAACCACGAGGTCGTGGGAGCGGTTCAGCTCATCAATGCGAAGCGGCGCTTTGACACGAAGCTGACCGTCGAAAACGTCCCCAAAGAAGTCGTGAGCTTCCGGCCCGAGGACCTCGAGATGATCGAGTCGATCGCCAGCCAGGCCGCGGTCGCCATCGACAACAAGACGCTGCTGGACTCGATCCAGGCTTTGTTCGACGGCTTCGTCCAGGCCAGCGTCACCGCGATCGAGCAGAGAGACCCGAGCACCGCCGGCCACTCGGGCCGGGTCGAGAAGCTGACGACACGTCTGGCGCGTGCCGTCTCGGGTATGGGCGCCGGCAAGTATCGCGACGTCAACCTGACAGAGGACCAGTTCAAGGAGCTCCGATACGCCTGCCTGCTGCACGACTTCGGCAAGGTCGGCGTTCGCGAGCACATCCTGGTCAAAGCCAAGAAGCTCATCCCGGGCCAGCTCGAGGTGATCCAGTCGCGCTTCGAGTTCGTCGAGCGCTCGGTTCAAGTCCAGTACGCCACCGAGAAGCTGGAGGCGATGCGCAACGGACGCGGCGGCCAATCGGTGCTGGAGGAGATCGACCAGCGGTTGCAGAAGGACCTCGAGCAGCTGAACCAGTGGATGCAGAGCATCGTGGCCGCGAACGAGCCGACGGTTCTGCCCGAGGACAAGGCCTCGATGCTGGAGACCCTGTCCGGCCAGACGTACTACGACATGGCGGGGCAGCCGCACCCGATGCTCGACCCGCAGGAGTTCAGGTTTCTCAGCATCCGCAAGGGCACCCTGGACCCGCAGGAGCGGCTGGAGATGGAGTCGCACGTCACGCACAGCTTCCATTTCCTGACCAAGATCCCCTGGACCCCGGTGATGAAGGGGATTCCCGAGATCGCTTACGGCCATCACGAAAAGCTCGACGGCTCGGGTTACCCGCGTGGTCTGACGGCGGACCAGATCCCCATCCAGGCGCGGATGATGACGATCTCGGACATCTACGACGCGCTGACCGCGCAGGACCGTCCCTACAAGCGGGCGGTTCCCAACAGCACGGCCCTCGACATCCTGCACAGCGAGGCGAACGACGGCAAGCTGGACAAGGACCTGCTGGACATCTTCATCACCAAGGAGATCTACAAGACCCCCGCGAACTCAGAGGTTGCGTCGTGAGGATCAAGTTCTGGGGCACCCGCGGGACACGGCCAACGCCCGGAAGGCGCACCCTGCGGTACGGCGGCAACACGACCTGCATCGAGGTGCGGGACAAGCAGAACAACCTGCTCATCGTCGACTCCGGTTCGGGCATAGCGGAGCTGGGAGCGACGTTCAGCCCGAGCGAACCGCTGCAGGCTCATCTTTTGATCACTCACACGCACCTCGACCACATCCAGGGGTTCCCGTTCTTCTTGCCGGCGTTCGTGCCGGGCACCCATCTCACCATCGTCGGCCCGGCCGGGTCGGCGAAGTCGCTCCAGGCGGCCTTCGCCGACCAGATGGACCCGGCGTACTTTCCCGTGCGGCTGAGCCACATGCCCGCGGAGATGGAGTTCATCGAGCGCAACCCAGGCGAGACCTTCGAGGTCGGGGCGCTGCGGATAACGCCGCACCTCCTGATGCATCCGATCCCCACGTTCGGCTATCGAATCGACGAGGGCTCCTCGCGCTTCACGTTTGCGACCGACAACGAGATCGCGATGTTCACCAACGAGTCGAACGGGACCTTGAAGGAGCTGGCGAATTGGTGCCGCGACTCAGACCTCCTCGTGCACGACGCGCAGTACAGCACCGAGGAGTACCGGACGCACGCGGGGTTTGGGCACTCGACGTACGAAGAGTCGCTCTCCCTGGCCGAGCAGGCAGGCGTCAAGGAGCTGGCCTTCTTTCATCACGACCCGCTCCACTCGGATACGGACGTCGACGCCCTCATCGAGGAGGCGCTCGGCAACCACCGCGGGTCGGGTGGCGGGGAGGTCAACGCGTTCCCGGCCGCCGAGGACCAGGAGATAGCGCTCTAGCGCGTACTCGTTAGTCTTTTCGGATCGTGAAGCAGCGAGAGGACGGCGAGCTGGACCTGCCCGCGGTCATGCGTGACCGGCGCGAGAAGCTCGAGCGCCTGCGAGCGAGTGGGGTCGAACCGTACTCCCGAGGCTTCCGTCCCACGCAGACGGCGCAATCCGCGCGCGAGCTGCTCGGCGAGAGCGAACGGACGGGCCAGGTTTCGCTCGCGGGCCGCCTCATGGTCAAGCGAGGGCAGGGCGGCCTCGTCTTCGCGGACCTGCAGGACGGGACCGGGCGGATCCAGCTGATGGCCACGCGAGAGATCGTTGGCGAGCAGGAGTTCCCGCGATTCGCGGATCTGGACACCGGCGACATCATCGGTGTCACGGGTCCTGTTTTTCGCACCAAGCGCGGTGAGGTGACGCTCGAGGTCCACTCGTTCCAGCTGCTCACCAAGTCGCTGCGCCCGCTGCCGGAAAAGTGGCACGGCTTGAAGGACGTGGAGATCCGGTACCGCCAGCGCTACGTCGATCTCATCGCCAACCCCCAGGTGCGCGAGGTCTTTCGGGCGCGCACGAAGATCATCACCTCGATTCGTGGATTGCTCGACGAGCGCGGATTCCTGGATGTCGACACGCCGGTGCTGCAGGAGGTTCCGGGCGGCGCCCACGCGCGACCTTTTGTCACCCACCACAACTCGCTGGATCGCGACCTCTACCTGCGCATTGCACTCGAGCTGCACCTCAAGCGGCTCCTGGTCGGCGGATTCGAGCGGGTGTACGAGATCGGCCGCGTGTTCCGCAACGAGGGGCTCTCGCCGCGCCACAACCCCGAGTTCACGCTGCTCGAAAGCTACCAGGCGTACGCCGACTACGACGACGTCATGCAGCTGGTCGAAGACCTGGTGGTCGTCTCGGCGATGGCGGCGGGTCGCCCGCTCGACACCTCTTACCAGGGCGAGGCTGTCAACCTGACGCCGCCGTTTCGCCGCGCGCGGATGGCCGATCTCGTGTTGGAGCAGACAGGCCGGCACGCGGTGGGGCAGGAGCTCAGCGACCTCTTCGAGGAGCACGTCGAGCCGCGCCTGCGGCAGCCCACCTTCGTGACCGACTACCCGGTGGAGATCTCGCCGCTGGCCCGACCGCGCGATGACGACCCGCGGTTTGTCGAGCGCTTCGAGCTGATCATCCTCGGCCGCGAGTACGCCAACGCGTTCACCGAGCTGACCGACCCGATCGACCAGCGGGCGCGGTTCGAGTCGCAGGCGGCGCAGCGCGCGGCCGGCAACGAGGAGTCCCACCCCATGGACGAAGACTTTCTCCGGGCGGTCGAGTACGGCCTGCCCCCTTGCGGCGGCCTCGGTATGGGAATCGATCGCCTGGTGATGCTGCTGACCGACCAGGCATCGGTGCGCGACGTCATCCTGTTTCCGGTCATGAAAGCCGAGTCCTAGCCAGGTGCTCCCGCTCGAGCTCATTCGCAAGGATCCCGACCGCGTCAGGCGAGCAGCCGAGCTCAAAGGCGAGCCGGCGCCGATCGACGAGATCCTCCAGCTCGACGAGCGTTGGCGCGGCCACCTGCACAGGGCCGAGACGATCAAGGCCGAGCAGAACCGGCTGTCCAAGGAGTTTGCGAAGACGCGCGAGGATGGCTTGAAGGACAGGCTGCGCGAGATGGCCGGCACGTCGAAGGAGGAGCTCGCCAGGGCCGACGCGGTCAAGAAGGAGCTGGACGCTCTTCTGCTGCAAGTGCCGAACCTGTTCCACGAGTCGGTGCCCATTGGCGAGACGGAGAAGGACAACGTCGTCGCCAGGGAGTGGGGGAACAAGCCGGAGATCGGATTCGCGCCACGCACGCATTTCGACCTCGGCGAGTCCCTGGGCATCATGGATTTCGAGCACGCGGCGCGCGTGTCCGGGTCGCGTTTCGCGTTTCTTCTTGCCGACGGCGCGCGGCTCGAGCGCGCCCTGGCCCAGTTCATGCTCGACGTCCACACGCGGGAGCACGGCTACACAGAGGTGTGGCCGCCGATGCTGGTCAACTCCGCGTCCATGGTCGGTACGGGAAACCTGCCTAAGTTCGCCGACCAGGCGTTCAAGGTCGAGGGCGAAGACCTGTGGCTGATCCCCACGGCCGAGGTCCCGGTCACCAACTTCCACCGCGACGAGATCCTCGACGCGGACCGTCTGCCGATGAAGTACGTGGCGTATGCGCCTTCCTGGCGCACCGAGGCCGGCGCCGCGGGCAAGGACACGCGCGGGTTCATCCGCTTGCACCAGTTCTCCAAGGTCGAGCTGGTCAAGGTCACGACCGCCGAGACCTCGATGGACGAGTTCGAGAACCTGGTGAAGGACGCCGAGGACATCCTCCAGCGCCTTGGACTGCACTATCAGGTGCTCGCGATGTGCACCGGTGACATGGGTTTCGCGCAGTACAAGAAGTACGACCTGGAGGCGTGGGCGCCAGGACTCGGCCGCTACCTCGAGGTCTCATCGTGCTCCGTGTTCAGCGACTTTCAGGCGATCCGCGCCAACATCCGCTACCGCGCCGAGCGAGGCGCGCCGCCGAAGTTCGCCCACACGATCAACGGCAGTGGCCTGGCGCTGCCGCGGACGATCGACGCGATCATCGAGACGTACCAACGCGCCGACGGCATGATCACCGTCCCCGAGGTGCTGCGGCCCTACATGGGTGGCATCGAGCTGATCGGGGTGCGCTGAGTTTCTAGAATCCGAGATGCCTCTCGGAGGGGTGGCCGAGTCCGGTTGATGGCGACGGTCTTGAAAACCGTTATAGGTGCAAGCCTATCCAGGGTTCAAATCCCTGCCCCTCCGCCAAACCCCTGATCAGGCTTGAGCTCTCCCGTTATGGGGACGAATAGTTGCCGCTCGGGTTGATGGTGAAGTTGGTGACTGATGGGCTCCCGGACGTCCAGTCCAGCAGGTATGGATAGTGGATTTCGACCCTGACCTTGATGTCCGCACCCACGTTGGTCGCCGAGCAAGAGGCGGTGCCTGGGCCAAGGAAGCTCGAGGCCGAACAGGTTGGACCGGAGGAGATCCGAAGCTGGCCATCCGAAGTGTTGCAACCACTGAGATCGACCTGGGAATGGATCGTCTGCCAGGATCCCCAGCCGCGCGACGAAAACACGTGCACGCTCACGCAGCCGGGCAGCGATCCGGGCTGCGAATTGGCCGCTGGAGGCGCGTTGAGGTAAACCCCGCCGGTGTAGGGACCCAGCAGCAGCGCGTTCACCAACAGGAAAGCAGCTCCGAAAAACAGCAAATTCCGGCGTCCCACGCCGTGAGTCTGGCCTCATGCGGAGGAGGCGTCAATGGACGCGCCGAGGTAGGCTCGAACCATGGCCGATCGAGAGGCTGCCGGTGTTGATCCGTACGACGCCTGGGTGCTGGTGAACTTCCTCGACGCCGCCGGCCGCCTCACCGGCATTCCGGCCCAGCGCAAGAAGAGGCTCGCGGTCCTGCGTTGGCTCGCGGAAGAGTTCCAGCCTGGCACCCGGTATGCGGAGGCCGACGTGAACCGCATCATCTCGCGACGCCACCCCGACTTCGCCACGCTGCGCCGCCACCTGGTTGACGAGGAGCTGATGCAGCGCCGGAGCGGGATCTACTGGCGGACCGGGAGCATTCCCAACGTAGGCCACGATCCGCGGGAGTGGCCCTCAGCCCGACAGGACCCAGGCTGACCGGTTCCTGTTACCTGGCTCCGGCGGCCGGCGTTTGCGCAGCAAGGAGATTCAAGAAATGCACTCATCCCTGCGCACGATCCTCATCCCGGTGGCGGTGGCGGCGCTCTGCTCGGTTGTCGTGGTGGCGATCGTGCTGGCGTCCCAGCGGCCGACCCTGCTTCTCAGCTCGCCCTCGGCTACAACGACGTCGGTCCAGACCGGTGTGTTCACCAGCGGCGACGCGACCGTTTCGCTCAAGCCAGACCTCGCGACGGTTTTCGCGGGAGTCGATTCCCAGCAGAGCACGGCGGCGGCAGCCCAGAGCGACCTGGCAGCCAAAGCCGGCAAGCTGATCGCTCGCGTCAAGGCCCTCGGAGTCGCGGATAAGGACCTGTCGACGGAGGGTTACTCAGTCGGTCCCATGTACAGCCCCGGCGGCACCATCAGCGGCTACCAGGCCGGTGAAACTCTGCGCATCCAGTGGCACAGCGTGGACGGCGTCGGCAGGACACTCGACGCCATCGTGCAGGAGGGCGGCGCGACCAATATCAACGTTGGCTTCAGCCTGGCGGACCCGAAGTCGGCCGAGGCGGACGCGCGAACCCTGGCGATCACCGACGCGAGGGCCAAGGCACAGGCGATGGCCAACGCCGCCGGCGTCAAGCTCGGGCAGGTGATCCGGGTCAGTGACCTGGCGACTGCCACCAGGCTGCCGGCCTTCACCAACTACGGAGCGTCGGCAGCGTTACCGGCGGCTACCCAAGTCCCTGTCGGTCAGGTGGACGTCCAAGTGAACGTCGAAGTCGACTTCGCGCTGGCTTAGACCGCTGTAAAGAGCGTGACCGCTCCGCTCGCGATGAGCACAACGCTCCAGCCGAGGTCGAGGTTGAACCAGCCGCGGCGCAGGATTCCGAGTCCGACCTTGTCATAGACGGCCACGGATACCACTCCCATGACGAGGAGCATTGCGGCGACGTGGAGCGAGGCGGCCGCCACTGCCTGCAGGGAAATCTCGCTCAGGGTGTGATAGGTCGCATAGACCGGCAGGCCGAGGAGGACCGGCGCGAGCATCAGCCCGGCCCCGTGCGCGGACGACATGAGGAACGACCAGGCCGCGAGGCCGGCAAATCCGACGCGCATGCCGAACCCTCCCGGGTGCGAGCGTGGGCGCGCCAGCTTGTAGAGGCCAAAGCTCACCAGCACAAGCGCCGCGAGCAGCCGCACCAGGAAAGGCGGGATGAACTGCTCCGTCAGCGAGACCGCGATGACAACGATCACGATCGAGGCCTCGTGCCCGATCGCGATCGGCAGCAAGGAGCTGATCACGGCGCGCCGGCTCTTCTCCTGCAGCCCGCGTGCCACAGCGAAGAGCCAGCCCATGCCCGGGTTGAGGCCGTGATAGGCCCCGAGCAGCACCAGCGCTGCCCAGGGCCACCAGCCGTTGCTCACGAGTAGCAGTAGGAGTCCGAGGAAGCATCGCCGCCTTCGAGGTGGATCTGATGGGTCCGCTGCTCGAAGGTGCTGATAAATCCGCCGTCGAGCGACAGCCCGCCCTCGGGCTTGGCGTGGATCAGTGTCGCCCAGCTCCGGATGCCTTCGGGGTAGAACTGGTCGTCCCAGCTGGCGTAGAGCGAGTTGGTGAGGTAGATCCGCTTGCCGTCGCGGCTGACCTCGACCATCTGCGGGCCGCCGTTGAGCGGACCGGTGGTCGGGTGCGCGGCCTTGCGGACGATTCCGCCGAGGTGGACGCTGCCGGTCTTCTTTGGATGGAACGGGTCGCTGACGTCAAACTGCAGGAACTCGCCGGTACCCCATGCCGAGACGTAGAGCCAGCGGTCGTCGAGCGAGAGGTTGATGTCAGTGACGAGTGGCGGCACCGCCTTGAAGCCTTTCAGCAGCGGCGGCAGCTCGTCGGCGTCCGCCGGCTCGGCCGGTATCTCGATGACCTTTTCGACCTTGTAGGTCGATCCATCGAGGTGCCAGACCCAGACAGACGCGCTCAGGTCCTTCAAGCTCGTGACCACCCCGACGAACCCGTATGCCTTGCTCGGGTCGTGCGCGGGCCGCAGCTCCAGCACCATCTGATTCTCCTTGCCGAGGTCGATCTCCTGCCGGTGCCGGCGCTTGGGCAGATCCCAGATGTGCAGCTTGTGGCCGTACTCGCCGGCGAGCAGGATCTCAGGGTTGACGCCCCCCTCGACCATGTTTGGCGTGCCCCACTCGCTGGTGATCGCGGTGTCGTAGCCGAGGTGCCACCAGAAGTCATAGGCGAGCTCCTGTGGGCCGCGGTCGATCTCCCAACGGCCCTTCACGGCGAAGGTGTCGTGGTCGATGATGAAGACGCCGCCAGGCCCGTTTCCGTCCGGCGCTCCGAGAGCGCTCACGTAGATGCCGTCCGGTCCGCAGTGAATTGTGTGCGGGCGGCTGTAGCCGGCGCGTTCGGCGATCTCGGCGGCCTCGATCGTGTGCACGAGCTTGGGCCGCTTGGGATCCGGCTTGATGTCGAACACGTAGATCCGCGAGCTGCGGAGGCCTGGCACCAGGAGGTAGCGCCGCTCCAGGTGCGGATGCGCCGCGTACGGGCAGAGGGCGGAGCTGCAAACGTTCCAGCCAAAGTGGTGGAACTCATCTCCCTCGTGGGGCGCTTCAGCGCGGCCCACCTGCTTGCCGAACGTCTTCGACTTCGGGTCGACGTCGACGGTGACCAGCGCGTCGGGCGATTTGCGCGTCGGGTCAAAGGTGACCATATAGGCCAGGGTCTCGACGGGAGCCGTCGCGGCCAGGCGCGCGGACGGATAAAAAGTCTGATCTGGTCTGAGAAGTGTGCTTGCCAACCTGATGCTCCTTTCAAGGCGCCCATCCCAGGGCGGTTGATTCGGGAAAGGAGGTCGCCTATGGTCCGGGCGGAGCCCGGTGTCTAGCGACCTAGCAGGTACAGAAGCAGTGCGGTGCCTCGAGCAGCCGGTGAGCGGGGAATTCGAGATCCGCGACCATGTTGGGCGAGTTTAACCGAGCCGAGGAGTCGCCTGCCCTGGCCGAAGTGACTTATCGTCCGGGGTTGTGATCAAGCTCTATCCCGACCGGCGGTGGCCGGCCTTCCTTCGGGTTCTTGCCGACACCGTCACCGTCGGCTGGTCGATCCTGTGGGCCTACCTGGGCTGGCTGATCTACCAGACGGTGATGGGGTTGGAGGTCATCGCCGACGGTATTACCAACACGGGGACGACTTTCAACAGCTGGATTGCGTCATTCCGGCACGCGGTGCCGGGCGGGATCCCGCTCCTGACGCAGTTCCTGCTCAACGTCGCCGACACGCTGAAGAAGTACTCAGGCGACAACCTTGTTTCGACCGGCCACCAGATCCACGACGCAATCTTCCAGCTCGCCATCATCCTGGCGCTGCTGGTCGCCGTGCCTCCGATCCTTCTCGTCATGGGGCCGTATGGCGCATGGAGGTGGCGGGACATCCGCGAGACGGGCGCGGCGCTGGCGTTCGTGCGGATCGCATCGATCACGGGTCGCGCCGACCAGGCGCGCGCGGTGCTGGCCTATCGGGCCGTGTCGACGCTCAGCTTCCGGGCCCTGATGTCGGCGAGCGCCGACCCGGTGGGCGACATCGCGGAGCGGCGGTACGATCGGCTGGCGAATGCGATGTTGCACCGGGCGGGGATCGATCCCACCCGCCTCGCGCCTTCGGATTTGCCGGAGCTTCCGCCACATCGCGGCGGCTAGCTATCGTTGTGGCATGTGTCGAAGCATCAAGACGTTGCGCCAGTCGGATTCGGTCGCCACTGATGAGGAGATTCGCGCCGCTGCGCGCCAGTTCGTGCGCAAGGTGAGCGGCTTCCGCGAGCCGTCGAGCCGCCATCAGGTCGCGTTCGAAGGGGCGGTCGACGAGATCGCCCTGGCGTCGCAGCGCCTGCTCGAAAGCATCTCGGGAAACCTGGCGGGCGCCCACCGGTCTTAACACCCTGGCTTGACGGCCTCGATACGCTGAGTTGAGGTTTGGTCGGTGGGGGAGGGCCGGCAATTGGTAGGGAGGGCCCGACCGAGGTGTGTCCGCCTAGACCTGGCAGCCCCGGCAGAAGTTCAGCGGCTCGCGGTTGGAGCCGAGCTGGCTGATCCTGTGGCCGCACCGCGGGCAGGTCTTGCCACCCTTCGTGTGCACCGCCATGAAGGAGCGGTCCTGCTTCGACTCGTCGTAGTTGGGGTTGGCGAGGATCGCCTCGACCGCGCGGGAGAGGACCACCGGGATCGCTAGAAATAGGGCCTCCTCGTCCTCCGGCTTGAGCGATGCCCTCCGGCGCAGGGGCAGCAGGCGCGCCTCGAACAGGATCTCGTCCGAGTACGCGTTTCCGATCCCTGCGAGGAACTCCTGGTTGCGCAGCAGGTCCTTCAGCTCGTCACGGAACCGGCGCAGCCGCTTGCGGAACACATCGAGGCCCATCGCGGGGACCGAGTCCGCCTCCGGCCCGAGTGCCGCCCAACCCGGAACCTCTCGATCGCAGTCTGCAACCCAGTAGATCCGGCCCATGTCCCGGAAATCGAGATAGCGCAGCTCGAGCTTGCCTTCGACGCGGATCGTGAAGACCTCTGTCGCCGGCGCCGGCGCGTCGCCCTCGGCCAGCTGGAAGCGGCCCCCGAGCATTGGATTGATCACAAGCCATCGGGGCGATCCGCCGCCGCCGAGCTCCGTGGCGAACACCAGGTGCTTGCCACGTCTGGTCAAAGCGGTGATCCGCCGAGCCGGCAGCTCCAGGGCGAAGTTGTCGACCGGATACCGCAGCAGGTGCGCCTTCTTTGGGTTGACCGTCGCCGCCGTGATGAGCCGACCCTCTAGGCGCGGGCCGAGGCGGATGCGGACCGCTTCCAGCTCAGGCAGCTCAGGCATAGCAGCCAAGATACGGTGGGCGATTTGGGGGCGGCGAGATCACGTTTTCGAAGGGAGCAAGCCGCCTGGCAGCGGCGCTGGGCTAGTTCGTGCAGACGGTGCCGGCGGCCGGCAGCGTCAGGTTGTTCAGGTAGGAGTTCTCGGCGGCCATCGAGCACGCACTCGCGAAGTAGGACACGTGTCCGTTGCCCTTGCGAGTCAGCAGGATCGACCCATCGATCTGGTGGTTGACCGACTGTGAGTTCACGTAAGGGGTCGCCGGGTCATTGGTGCCTCCCACGAGGAGGATGGGCGGGGTACCGGATACCGGGATCGGACCCGTGTGGCTGGTCGGCTTCACCGGCCAGTAAGCGCACTGCAGGTTGGAATACTGGCTCTCCGGCCCAAAGAGGGGCGAGGCCTTCGCATAGGCCTGGGCGAGCTGGTCGTACGCGGCAATATCCAGGGGCACTGGCCAGTCGAGGCAGTACGTGGAGTCGAATGCCCCATTGAAGAGCGAGGAGTAGGTTCCGTCGGCGTTGCGTCCGTTGTAGGAGTCGGCAAGGTACATGAGGATTCGTCCGTCGCCGCTGCTGACGGCAGTGAGGGCCTGGTCTAGAAGAGGCCATGATCCCTGGTCGTACAGCGCCGCCGCGAGGCCGGTCATCGCGAGGGTGCGCGTCAGCTGCCGGTTGCCGACGGCCATCGGCGTCGTGTCAAGACGATTCATGAGAGCAGTCAGCTTGGCGCCCGGGTCGCCGGAACGCCCGTAGGTGCAGGTGGTGCTCGCTCTGCAGTTCGCGAGGAACGCATCCAGGTTCGTCTGAAATCCCTGAATCTGCGCCAGGTTGCTGTCATTGGCGGCCACGCTGGGGTCGACCACCCCGTCGAGGGATAGAGCTCGCACGTGGTTGGGAAACAGGTGAGCGTAGTTCTGGCCGATATAGGTGCCGTAAGAGAAGCCGAGATAGGTCAGCTTGTCATCACGGACGGCGGCACGAATCATGTCAAGGTCTCGTGCCGTGCTCGGGGTGTCCATGAAGGGCAGAGTGTCACCGTTCGATTGCTGGCACGCAGAGGCGAAATCCCTGTCCGCCTGGATTGCGGCTTGCTTCTCCTGCGGATCGTCGAGCACTCCGTCGATGGCCAGGTACGAATCCTCCGCAGGCCCACTCAAGCAGTGCATTGGAGAGCTCGCGCCTACTCCGCGTGTGTCCCAGCTGACGAGATCAAACCGCTTGTTGATCTCCGTCATCGAGTCTGCGAAGGCTTGCAAATCGCTGACCCCGGACTCGCCAGGTCCGCCGAAGTTGAGCACGAGGGAGCCAATGCGACTGGCTGTGACCGATGCGGGCTTGCGTATCAATGCGAGGCCGATGGTGCGCGCCGTGGGATGGGAATAGTCGAGAGGCACCTGCAGGGTGGCGCACTGGAAGTTACTGCCGCAGCTCGACCAGACGAGTGCTCCGGGAGTCGGCACGGGGGACGGCGAGGGAGTGCTCTGGGCAACCGGCGCGGGATTTCGCGAGCATGCGGCCATGACGATCGCGACGAGCACGACAAGCGCAGCCACCCGACTCGTCACGATTTCGAGTCTACGGGTTGGGCGCAGGCTCACGCGCCGGCACCGCGTGGTTTGCGTCCGTCCGCCGGTTAACGGATCCCGTGGGTTACTGCGCGTTGTCCAATCAAAACCGACTCGATCTGGAGAGCGGCGCGCTGTAGCGGCGATGAGATCGAGGACGAGGTGCCATTTATCGCGCGAGGACGGGATGGCCGGCTTGTAGCCAAGAGCGGGAAGGGAGGGGTGCCATCCGTCGATTGGCAGTATCGGGTTCGTATCGCATGACGGCTAGGGTGGCGCCGACTGAGGGTAGCGCAGGCATACTGCCGTCCGAATGGGCAAATTCTCCGATGACGGCCAGTGGTGGTGGGATGGCACGCAGTGGATTGCGACATCTCAGGTGATTTTGCCCGACCTGCCGACGACGGAGTTCGAGCGATCGGGAAAATTGGAAAGAGCGCGCGCCAACGGCAAAACTGCCCAGCGTCTTTCCTGGTGGCGCACGTCGCCACCTCTGGCGATGGTCACCGGAATTCCCCTGCTCACGATGGTGCCGGGTCTCACCCGGGATCTTCGATCGTGGAGGCTCGAGCAGCTCACGCTCGCGACGGCGCATCTCCTCGGTCCAGACGAGCTGATGCTGGCCGGCGAGTCGGCGACGTTGGCCGTGTTTCCTGAGGACTATCCCCCAGGTGGCCTGGCGGTGGCTGTCACGGCAGCCCATGTCCTGGTCTTTCGGGTCGATCTTCAGGCAGGGCAACCGCGATGGATTGCACTGGCAAGTAGCCCGACTGACGTGAAGATGGAACTACATAAGAGACTGCTTGGGCTTGCACCCGGCCTCACCGTCATCGGTGGGCGCGGGCAATGGTCGATCAGGGGTGTCCCCGGCATCTTCAAGCCGGAGCCTGTGCTTGACGCCTGGCGGCAAGCCGCACACGGCAAGACGGCGGCCGGATGACTTCGGTTGGCGGGAAGGGAGGGATTCGAACCCTCGAGGGAGCTTTACACCCCCTACCCGCTTAGCAGGCGGGTGCTTTCGGCCACTCAGCCACCTCCCCGTCGAGTCGGGGCCGCCGTTCGATTCTATCGGCACCTAGCGCTCTCCATACTTATTGGCCGATGGAAGCTCCAGGTGGTCCGGGCGCACCTCCGATGTGGGGTTCCGGGCACAAGATGGCGTTCGGGGCCGCGCCCGGTTCCAGGAG
>DASXBJ010000079.1:0-22998 GCA_036491755.1 Candidatus Dormiibacterota bacterium | reverse complement strand
CGCGATTACATCAGCCTGCTCAAGCTGCGAATCGTCGTCCTGCTCGACGCCACCGCGATCGGTGTGATGATCCCCGCCGCTCACGGGCATCCACGCCTGGTCTCCGTCGCCGCCGTGCTGGTCGGCGGCACGCTTGCCGCGGGAGGCGCCCACGCCATCAACTGCTGGTTCGACCGCGACATCGATGCCGCGATGAGCCGGACCAAGCGCCGCCCATTGCCGGCGGGTCGCATTCCGCCATGGCATGCGTTGACGCTTGGCGTGGCGCTGAACGCGCTTGCTTTCAGCGTCCTGTGGACGGGCGCGAACCTGCTGGCGGCCCTCCTCGCGCTCGGCGGCACCCTGATCTACGTCTTCGTCTACACCGCCTGGCTCAAGCGCGCGACCACCCAGAACATCGTCATCGGCGGGGCCGCGGGCGCCGTGCCGCCCCTCGTGGGCTGGGCAGCCGCGACCGGGCGCCTCGATCTGAGCGCGCTGGCCCTGTTCGGCGTCATCTTCTTCTGGACGCCGCCACACTTCTGGGCCCTGGCCCAAATGATGAAGAAGGACTACGCGCGCGCCCACGTCCCGATGCTGCCGGCCGTAGGCGGTGAGAGCTCCGCCAAGCGCCAGAGCGTCGCCTACGCCTTCCTGACCGCGGGCGCGAGCGCCATCCCGTTCTTCACCGGCTCGGCAAGCGCCGTCTATCTCGCGGGCGCGATCGTGCTTGGCGTGGGCTTTGCCGCGATAACCGTGCTCGACCTCATGGCCGCGGGGTGGACGCGCCGTGTTTTCGCCTACTCGATCATCTACCTGGCCTTGCTGTTCACCCTGTTCGCCATATCTCCTTTCCTGCCGTGAACATCGAGATCGTCCGCCTGCACCTGGCGCAACTCGAAAAGAACCCCATGCCCGTGCACGGCTTCGTGATCAAGCATCCTCGCGCGGGAGCGATCCTGGTCGATACCGGCGTGGGATGGCCGACCGAGCTGGTCAAGGAATGGATGGTGGTGAACCGGCACGCGGCCGACGCTCTCGCCGAGCACGACCTGAGCCCGGCCGACGTGCGCATCGTCATCAACACCCATCTCCATTTCGACCACTGCGGCCAGAACGCCGTCTTCAAGCACGCGCCGTTCTATGTGCAGCGAGCCGAGCTGGAGCGCGCGCGCCGCCAGGAGAAGACCACCGCCGAGTGGTTCGACTTCGCGGGCGCGAGGTTCGAGCTGCTGGACGGCGACGCCGAGATCGCGGAAGGCGTGCGCGTGGTCGCCACCCCAGGACACACCGCCGGCCACCAGAGCGTGCTCGTCGATACGCCGGATGGATCGTCGGTGATGATCGGCGATGCCGCGTACACGGCGGACATCTATCGCGAGATCGACCAGGCGGATCTGTCGAAGTGGCCCGGCCAGCACGCCGACCGGGCCGAGTGGACAATGTCCCTGAACAGGCTGCACGGGCTGCACCCGAGCACCGTCCATTTCTGCCATGACGTCCGGGTGGTGACTGGCGAGTGAGGTTCGGTCCGCTCGTCGACGCGCGATGGCTGCACGAGCACCTCGATGACCCCGATGTCCGGGTGGTGGACTTTCGCTGGTATCTGCTGGACCGCAAGGGTCGCGAGGAATATGCCCGCGGCCACATCCCTGGCGCGGTGTTCGTCGACCTCGAGGCCGTGACGGGTCACGAGGGAGGCGGCCGCCACCCGCTGCCCGGTGCGGCGCAGTTCGAAGCCGAGATGCGGCGCGCCGGCGTCAGCGCCTCGACCAGGGTTGTCGTCTACGACGACTCGGGCGGGTCGGTCGCCGCGAGGCTTTGGTTCCTGCTCGAATGGTTCGGCCATGCCGCGCAGGCGGTGCTGGACGGCGGCCTCCAGGCCTGGGGCGAGCCGCTCGCCACGGAGGCCGGGCCGGTGGCTGCGGGCGATTTCCGTTCGGCGGAACCAGACCCGTCGCGCATCCTCGACGCCGCCGCGGTGTCCGCCCTGCAGGAGGTGCCGCTTCTCGACGCGCGGGCCGGCGAGCGCTACCGAGGTGAGAAGGAGCCGGTTGATCCGAAGGCCGGGCACATTCCCGGAGCGCTCAGCGCGCCCTGGACGGGCAACCTCGGCCCGGACGGCCGGTTCAAGTCGCCGGACGAGCTGCGCCAGAGGTTCGCGGATCTGGGGGCCACGGAGGGAGCGGTTGCGTACTGCGGGTCCGGTGTCAACGCGTGTCACGACCTGCTCGCGCTGCGGGTGGCGGGGCTGCCGGACGCCAGGCTCTACGCAGGGTCGTGGAGCGACTGGTCGAGCCAGGATCTTCCGGTCGCCACCGGCAAAGAGCCGGGCAGGCGATCTACGATTCCGAGGTGATCCTGGAGGGCAAGAAGATTCTCATCGCCGGAATGAGTGACCGGCGGTCGATCGGGTATGCGATCGCCCAGGAGGCGCAACGGTCCGGCGCTGAGCTTCTCCTCACGAGCTTCGGCCGGATGATGAACATCACTCAGATGACGGCGAAAAAGCTGAATCCGGTGCCCGAAATTCTCGAGCTGGACGTCACCAAACCAAACGATATCGCCGAAGCCGTCAAGGCAACCGCCAAGCGGTGGGACCGCATCGACGGCCTGGTGCATTCGCTTGCCTTTGCGCCGGCGGATGCGCTCGGCGGCCAATTTCTGAATACGCCCTGGGAAAGCGCGTCGACTGCATTTCAGGTGAGCGCTTTTTCATTTAAAGAGCTCGCCGCCGGATTTCTCCCATTGATGAAGGAGCATGGCGGCTCACTTGTCACCATCGATTTCGACAACTCGACCGCGGCATGGCCGAAATACGACTGGATGGGAGTTTCGAAGGCCGCGCTCGAATCGGTGACTCGATACCTCGCACGCGATCTGGGCCGCTACAAAATCCGTGTCAACGCCGTGTGCGCCGGCCCCCTCGCGACCCTGGCCGCGAGCGGAATTCCGGGCTTCAAGGATTTCGAAGAAGTCTGGGAGAAACGAGCGCCCCTGGGGTGGGACATGCAGGATCGCTCGCCGGTGGGCCGAGCCGTTTGCGCGCTGCTGTCCGATTACCTCGACATGACCAGCGGCGAGCTGGTTCACGTCGACGGCGGCTATCACGCGATGGGCACGGAGCTTCCGCCCCAGGCCTAGCCAGGCGTCCGGCGAGTTCGAAGCTGGGCGTCTCCAGGTATGACCCCACATCTTGTGCACACGTGGGGACAACCGCGCAACATCATGTTAGGCTCTGTCGAAATCCTGCCGGGCCCCGCGCGGCCGGAGGCCCGTGGGGAAATACCGCCATACGGGAGGAAGAAGTTTGCGGGAGTGCCTGGTGATCTACGTGGACGCCGCTCTCGATAAGAACGGCCGGGCCGGATGTGGCCTGGCCGTTTTTGTTAGGGGTCGCGCCGTCTATACGGAGTCGTTCGGCTTTTCGCACCTGGGTGGCTCGGCCCAGCTCGAAGCGCACGTGTGTGCCGGCGCCCTCGATCTGGCCGCCGCGCGCTGGCCTTATCACCGCGTAATCGTGCGCACGGATTGCGCTCCGGTCGTCCGAAGTCGAATGCCTTCCAGCGACAGCTTCCGCGTCGCCGTGCACGAAGTTCGCGAACGATCGAGACGCGGGTGGCGCGTGGTTCGCTATGTGAGCCGTAAAGCAAATCCTGCACACGAGCTTGCACGCGAAGGCCTCAAGAGCATTTCCAAACAGCAGATGCTCGTCGCCGCGTAGCGCGTTTAAACCCGCTTACGAGAGGCATCTATACTGCCGGGGCTACCGGCCGATTCGCATGCCAAGGGGAAGCGGAAAATGTCACCAGATGAAACATCGAGCGGTCAGGAATCACCGCGGCGGCGGCGCGGGCGGCCGCCTGGCTCGAAATCCAAGACGACGACTACGAGGCGCAAGCGCGCCGACGGCGGTGAATTGGTCGGTCAGCTGAATGCGATGGTTGCCGAGCTGATCAAAGAAAATCAAAAGCTGCGACGGCAGGTGGTCAAGCTGACCGAGCGCGGCTCGACCGCGGCGGCCGGGACGGTCGAGCGTGGCTTGCGCACCATCTCGAGGCGGGTCCAGCGCGCGCTGAGCGGCACCGCCAAGCGCCCCCGGCGCGCGACCGCTGCCTCGGCGAACGGCAGGCGCAAGACCGCGACCAGAAGGAAGCGCAAGACCTCCTAGCCTTCGGGATGGGCCTCCATGTGCTTGGCGGTGCGGTAGGCGTCCACGATGCTGTACAGCCATAGCGTGCCGCCACCGACCTCCATCGGCACGCCCAGGGCGAGGCCGATCACGCTGAGGTCGAGATCGAGGCCGAAAAACTGGAGGCCCCCTACCCCGAGCAGGTAGGCGATTCCCTTGCGGTTGTGGCCGAGATAGAAGTGGCCGCATCCGGGAATGATCGCGAGCGCGGCGGCGGTCAGCGGACTCTTGCGCCGGCGCAGGGCGGGGGCGCCATACGGCCTGGCGTAGGCAGCGCCGCCGTAGCCGGCTGAGGCTCGTGCCCCGCAGCGGGGGCACGGGGCGGTGGGACTGGCGAGGGGGGCGCCGCAGATTCCACAGAGGACTTCAGATGCCATCCTCTCTATCCTTCCCCAGTTCTGGCGGCGGGTAACCGCCATTTGCTAGCCTCCGACTCGTGGATCTCGGCTTCACCTCCGAAGAGGAGGCTTTCCGCCAGGAAGTCCGGGCCTGGCTCGATCGCAACCTTCCTGCCGAGTGGCGCCACGGGGGCGTCGGCGGCTACCGCGAAGACGACGACACAGAGGTCCAGCGCGACTGGCAGCGCCGCCTCCATGAGGGCGGCTGGCTGAAGCTGGGCTGGCCGAGGGAGTCCGGCGGCCGCGGCGCCACGCCCGTCATGCAGGCGATCTACCAGGAGGAGATGGCCACGGCAGGCGCCCCGATCATCCTGGGCCGCCTGGGCGTCAGCCTCCTGGCTCCCACGCTGCTCGTGCACGGTTCGGCCTGGCAGAAGGAGGCCTATGTCGACCGCATCCTGGCCGGCGACCTGGTCTTCTGCCAGGGGTTCAGCGAACCCGACGCGGGCAGCGACCTGGCCGGGCTGCGAGCTCGCGCCGAGCGCAAGGGCGGCAAGTGGGTGATCACGGGGCAGAAGACCTGGTCGAGCGGCGCGCACTACGCGGACAAGAGCTTCCTGCTCGCGCGCACAGACCCGGCAGCCGAGGCGCACCGGGGCATCGGGTTCTTCCTGGTCGACATGCGCCAGCCCGGCGTCGAGGTGCGCCGAATCCGTCAGATGACCGGGGGAGGCGAGTTCTGCGAGATCTTCCTGTCGGGCGCAGAGGTCGACGAGCGCGACCTGGTGGGCGAGCCTGACGCGGGTTGGAAGATCGCGATGACTGTGTTCGGGTTCGAGCGCGGCGGACTGGCCCAGGCGGCGCGTTTCGAGCGCGCGGTGCAGCAGCTGGCTCAGCTCGCCCGGCAGAACGGGTCGGGGTCGGATCCGAGCACGCGGCAGAAGGTCGCACAGGCTCAGATCGAGGCGCATGTGTTTCGCCTCATCGGGCTGCGCAACCTCACCAGCGCCCAACACGGCAAGGCGCCGGGACCTGAGGCGAGCATGACCAAGCTCTACTGGAGCGAGATGGACAAGCGGATCCAGGAGACGGCCGTGGACATCGAGGGGCTGTACGGGGCGCTGGCGCCGGACTCCGCGTTGGCGATCGAGAACGGCCGCTGGCAGCAGGGGTGGATGTGGGCGCAGGCTGAGACCATCTACGCTGGCTCGTCGGAGATTCAGCGCAACATCATCGCGGAGCGTGTGCTGGGCCTGCCCCGCGGGCGGTGACAGCAGCAGGGTCGGTGGTGGATCGCCTTCGGGCTCGCATCGGAGTCGATGCGCCCCCCACCGAAGCGGTGGTCGAAGCGGGGCACGTCAAGCGCTTCGTCGAAGCGATCGGAGATCCCAACCCGCGCTGGGCAAAGGAGGTGCCGCCCACCTTCCTGGTCGCGCTGGCGCCGGCATCCCTCCACCTCGCCGAGGCGGAGGAATACGGCCAGGGCTGGCTCAACGGCGGAAACCGGTTCGAATACTTCGCGCCAGTGGAAATCGGAGACCGAATCACCGCCACCGGCCGCGTCGCGGACGTCTATGAGAAACCCGGCTCCAGCGGCAATCTGCTCTTCATCATCTTCGAAACGGACTACGTCAACCAGGATTCGCAGCTCGTGGCGCGCCTGCGAGGGACGGCGATCCGCCGATGAGCGTGCAGGTGGGGGAGGAGCTGGCGGACCTCGTCAAGCATCCGACCACGCGCCAGCTCGTGCAGTACGCGGGAGCGCAGGGGGACTTCTACGAGATCCACTACGACCAGGAGTTCGCCCGCGGCGTCGGGTTGCCGGGCGTGATCCTGCACGGGCTGCTGAAGGCGGCCTTCCTGGGCGAGCTGGTGACCGGCTGGCTGGGTGACCGCGGGACCTTGACGAAGTTCGAGGTGAGCTACCGCGGTATCGACCGCCCGGGCAGCCCGTACCGCTGTCGCGGCCGCGTCGTGAAGGTCGACGGCACTCAGGTCGAGCTCGAGGTTTGGGGCGAGGACTCGGAGGGACGCCGCACGACCGCCGGCAGCGCGAGCGTCGAGATGAACGGCTGAGAGCGCAGCCACGAGGCTGCTCGCAGCGCGAGCAGGACCGAGGCGTCGATCACGCAGTAGCCGCCGGCTATCACCGACGGTGGGTTGCCCGACGGGATGTGGGTCCAGGGAGCGACGGGCAGCCACGCCCAGTTCCCGAAGGACGTGCCAAAGATCTCCAGTTCGCCGGTCGCGATGAAGATCGCGGAGAACAGCGCCCACCGCGGAGATCGCAGCACGAAATAGGCGAAGACCGGCAGGCACAGTGCGCCCTGCACGTCGATGCGACCTGTGATCGCCGGCAGCAGGGTCAGACCCAGCAACGCCCAGGTGGTCGCGCCGGCCAGGACGACGTGGGCGACTCTCTTGCCGTAGCGGATCACGACCGGCGTACGAGCGGCCAGCAGGCCGAACAGGTAGACCATGCCGTGGCCCGGCGGCACGAAGAGCGGCACATTGTGCAGCCGGTAGCGGTACACGCCCCAGATAAGGGAGCCGAAGATCTCGAAGCCGGTCGCGACCAGGACGCATGCCCACACCTGCACGCGCTGCTCTTTCGGCGCCTTCAAGGCGCACAGATACAGCGCCGCGAAAGTAAGAGCACCGAGCATCCACTGCTGCCACAGCGCGCTGATCCTGCTGTCCGCGAACAGAAGGATTGGGGTGTACGTGAGGAGATAGGCATGTACAAAGTAGGGGTGCGCTCTGCGCGCGCCCGGATAGGAGTGCGCCCTGCGCGCGCCCGGATAGGAGTGCGCCCTGCGCGCGCCCGGCGAGGGCCGCACCCCGTCCAGGAAGCTTCTGACTACTTGATCGTGCCCCGCTCGTCGATGAGGCTGCCCGTCAGGGTCCAGCCAGTCCCGTTCCAGTTGATGACCTGCTCCTGGGTGATCGGGAAGTGATCGCTCGAGGTTGTCTTGACCACGACTCCGGGCAAAAGGAAGGGATTGTTGGTCTCGTTGAGCTGCGAGCCGGCGATGTTCATCACGTTGGCTCGGGTCATGTTCGAGCCGGCCTTCGTCAGCACGTCGACCATGCTCCAGGCGACTGCCGCGCCGTAGATGTTGAAGCCGTCGTTGACATTGCAGGTCGAACAGTTGGCGATGACGGTCTTGTACAGCTTCATGCCGGCGTCATTCGCCCACTGGGGGTCGGTCGGGTCCTTGATGTAACCGACGCTGGTCACGTTCTTCAGCGCAGCCCCGGACTTCGCGGCGAAGCCCATGTAAACCTGCGGGTTGGAGACGGAGTTCAAGTAGATCGTGGCAGGGGTCCAGCCGAGCTTGGTGACGATCGCAAGCGAGCCGATCGTGAAGGCCGGCGTGGTGAAGAGGAATAGGGTGTCAGCCCCGCTTGCCTTCAGCTTGGACAGCTGGGAGGCCAGCGTCGGCACAGCGGCTGAGACGTCATAGCTCTCTTTGTCGACGATCATCGAGGCCTTTGAGCCGAGGCCGTCGTTAAGCCCCTTGAGATAGTCCTGGCCGTAGTCGTCGTTCTGGTAGAGCACGCCGATCTTGGCGTTCGGGTGATTGGCCAGGATGTCCTTGGCGTAGATGTGCGCCTCGCCCTGGTACGGCGGCTGCCAGCCGATCGTGTAGTTGTGCGAGCTGAAATCGGCCATGAAGGTCGTGGCGCCGGTCGCCACAAACAGCTGCGGAACCTTCTTCGAGTTGAGGTAGTCGCGCACGGACGTCTGGGCCTGCGTGCCCAGGCCGCTGAACATCGCGAAGACCTGGTCCTGCTCGACCAGCTGCTTGGTCAAGGGCACGGTCTGGGCAGGGTTGTATGCGTCGTCGAGGATCTTGAAGTTGATCTTTCGCCCGTTCACGCCGCCCTGCGTGTTGTTGATGTACGTGAAGTAAGCGTTTTCCGCGTTGGCGATGGTGCCGTACCCGGCGGCCGGGCCCGAGAGCGCGATGGTGTTGCCGAGCAGGATCGAGTTGCTGGTCACGCCCACGTCCGTCTGGGCGCTCGGCGCGCTCGAGCCGCCGCACGCGGCCAGGGTCACCAGGAATGCCGCCATTGCGGCCAGACGCGAGGCGTTACGTGCCATCAGCAATTCCTCCCGCTCATTACAAGGTCCCCGCCAACCCAAGACGAGCCGAGTTTGCCGATCAGCTGAGTTCGTGGGGCCACGCTGGGTGTATTTAAACAGTCTGCGCGCCGGGTGGCATTTGTCCAGTCTCGCGATCGCCGGCCCCGCGCAGACGCCGTCGCAGCCGGAAGTAGGCAGCGGTGACGAGGCCGACGACGCCGTTCGGGGCGAAGATCATGACCAAGATCAGGATCGCTCCGTAGGTCACAGCCGGCCCGGCCTTGACCACCGTGGCCGCGATCTGGCTCGGGATCCAAGTCTGGCTGGGGACCCACTGGTTGGACTCGATCGGGAGAAAGTAGGCGAACACCGCACCGAGCAGCGGGCCTGGGATCGAGGCCAGGCCGCCGACCACCGCGCCGACGAGCAGTTGGATGGAAAGCCCGACAGGGAAGGTGTCCGGGCTGACGAAACCGGTCGAAAGGCCGAACAGCGAGCCGGCGATGCCGGCGTAAAACGCCGACAGTCCGAAGGCCAGAGTCTTGTATCCCGCGACGTTCACCCCAGAGGCCGCCGCCGCAACCTCGCCGTCGCGAATTGCACGCATGGCGCGCCCCGGACGGTGGCGAACGATGTTCCAGGCGAACCAGAACAGGAGCACGGCGCAGACGAAGGTGATGTAGTAGATCCACTGGTCGCTCGTCATTGGCGTCCCGGTGACTGCGCTGAAGGCGTCCTTCATGAACTGGGGTGGATCGGGCTGCAGCAGGATGATGCCCTGCACGCCCCCGGTGAACCCGGCCGGCCGCTTGATCAGGCTCGGCGTGACCACCGCGAGGGCGAATGTGGCCAGCGCCAGGTAGAGGGCGGAGAGGCGCAGCGCAGGGATCCCGAACAGGAATCCCGCGATTCCGGTTATCAACCCGGCGATGGGGATCGTCACCAGGTAGTCGACGTTGTATCTGTGGGCAAGGATGGCCGAGGTGTAGGCGCCGAGGGCCATGAAGGCCCCGTGACCGAGCGAGATCTGGCCGCTGTACCCGACCAGGATGTTGAGACCCATCATCGCGATCGCGAGGATCAGCGCGCCGGCCCACTCGCTCGCCTGGAAGCTGGTGATCACGGTGGGCAACCCGGCCAGGAAAAGCACCGCTAGCACGACCAGGAAGTAGCGGGGTGGGGCGGAACGAATGCGGGACATTTAGTGGCCTGTCATTTAAACCCGGCGCACCGCAGGGCGTCCGAACAGCCCGTTGGGCTTGACCACGAGCACCGCGACGATGATGGCGAGCGCGACGGCGAGCTGGAGGTCACCGCCGACAAATGGCAGGTAGGCGCCTGCGAAGTTGACCGTGACGCCAACGATGAGCCCGCCGACCACGGCGCCCAGAGGGCTCTCGATGCCGCCGAGCACGGCGGCCGCGAAGGCGTAGATGATGACCGTCTGCATCATGTCCGGCTGGAGCAAAAGGGCGGGGGCGGCCATGATTCCCGAGACGGCGCCGACCGCCGAGGCCAGGCCCCAGCCGAGGGCGAGCATCCAGCTGACGTGGACTCCCAGGAGCCTGCTGGCCTCGGGGTGGTGCGCCGCCGCGCGCATCGTCAGCCCGATCGTGGTGTGCTGCAGGAGGAGATAGATGGCGAAGAGCACCACTCCGCTGACCGCAATCACACCGAGGTCCTGGTAGCTCGCGTAGGCGCCAAGAATGTTCACCGTCTGCACCGAGAACGGGCTTGGAAAGCTGCGAGGCACGTAACCGAAGAGAAATCCGGCGGCGCCATTGAAGAGCGTGGCAAGGCCGAGTGTCACGATGACCAGGGTCAGGACCGGCGCATGCTCGACGGGTCTGATCACGATGCGCTGGACCGCGATGCCGCCGGCAAACGCAAGCACCAGGGTCACCGGGAATGCGATCCAGTAGCTCATGCCGTGAGCGATGAGAACGAAGGCGATGAAGGTGGCGAACATTGCCATCTCGCCCTGCGCGAAGTTGACGAGTCCCATCGCGTTGTAGATGAGGACGAGGGCGAGCGCGAGGCTGGCGAAGATGCCTCCGCTGGCGAGCCCGCTGACGACTTGCTGCAGGAACTCTTGCATGTGACGCCTAGTACCCGAGGTACGAGCGACGAACCGACTCGTTGCCCTTCAGCTCTGAGCTGTCCCCGTGTACGGCAACGCGCCCGACCTCGAGGACGAAGGCCGCGGACGACATCTCGAGCGCGAGCGTCGCGTTCTGCTCGACAAGCAGCACCGCCACGCCGCGCGCCTGGTTGATCGTGCGGATGATTTCGAAGATTGAGCGCACGACCATGGGCGCCAGACCGAGCGACGGCTCGTCGAGGAGCATCAAGCGCGGCCGCATGAGCAGCGCGCGAGCGATCGCGAGCATCTGCTGCTCGCCGCCGGACAGCGTGCTCGCCGACAAGCCCCGCCGCTCGCGCAGGACAGGAAAGTATGCGAAGACCTCGTCGTAGTCCTTGCGGACGTCGGCGTCGTGGCGTAGGTGGGCTCCCAGCCTCAGGTTCTCGTCGACGGTCAGCTCGGTCAGGATGCCGCGGCCCTCGGGCACGTGCGCGACGCCGAGCCGCACGACGTCTTCGGTTGACATGCGCCGCAGCGAGCGGCCCTGGAACCGGATGTCGCCCGTCCAGCGGACGCCCGCCGTGATGGCCCGCAGGGTCGTGGTCTTGCCAGCGCCGTTGGCGCCCAGGAGCGAGACGATGGCGCCTTCGGGCACCGAAAGCGAGACTCCGTGCAGGACCGAGGTCCCGCCGTACCCCGCCCGGACGTCCTCGACCTCGAGCAGGGCCGGCACCGGTGTCGCTAAGCCGCGCCGAGATAGGCTTCGATCACGGTCGGGTTCCGCTGCACCTCGGCGGGGCTGCCCTCGGCGATCTTCTTGCCGAAGTCGAGCACGACGACATGGTCCGAGATCCCCATCACGAAAGCCATGTGATGCTCGACGAGGAGCATGGAGACGGCAAGCTCCCGGCGAATGTTGCGCAGGAGGGCGCTCATCGCATCCACCTCCTCGTGGCTGATTCCGCCGGCCGGCTCATCCAGCAGGAGCAGCTTGGGGGCTGAGACCAGCGCGCGCGCCAGCTCCACCCGCTTTTGAGTTCCGAAGGGCAGCACCGCGACAGGCCGGTCGGCGACGGCTGTGAGGCCGACGAAATCGATCATCTCCCTGGCCCGCTCCCGAGCCGATGACTCGGCTCGCAAGGCTCCCGGCAGAGGCACCGAAGCCTGCAGCCAATCGCTGTTCGTCCTGATGTGATCGCCGACGAGAACGTTCTCCAGGACCGTCATGGTTCGGAAAAGCGCCACGTTTTGAAACGTCCGCGCGAGGCCACGGCGGATTACGTGATGAGGCGACATGCGCAGCACCGACTCGCCCTCGATCAAAACGTTTCCAGAGCTTGGCCTGTACACGCGCGTGATGACATTGAAGAGAGTTGTCTTGCCGGCGCCGTTGGGTCCGATGAGCCCGACAACCTGGCCCTGGTCGACGGCGAATGACACGGAGTCGAGCGCGACCACGCCGCCGAACCGGACGCTCAGGTTGCGAACCTCCAACAGCATGAGAGTTGGCCGCAAGTCTAAAAGCGATTTCGCCTGGAGGCTAATCCTCTCCTGGTTGAGGTAGGTCTGGCGGGTCGTCCGGCGCGCCCGCCGCATCTGGCCGGCCTGGCTCATTCCATGCCTGCGGCGGCTGCGCGTTGGGATCGGACCAGGGCTCGTCGCTCGAAACCGCAGCCGCAGAGTCGGGCTCAGAAGCCGACGGCGGTTGGGGTTGGGGCGAGGCCTCAGGCTCGGTCCACGTCTCAGCCGCTGGTGCCGAGACTTGAGCATCCGGCTCCGCCGGCGGCCGGCCGGTGGGAGCAGGCGGCGGCGGCATCACATCGGTCCAGGCGGAAGGTGAAGGCGCATCCGGCGCGGGTGCCGGCGGAGGGGTGCCGAACCCCGCCCCGTAGTCGGGCCTGGTCGCGCGGTGCATGACGGCGGCGGTGGGCAGCGCGGTTGGCGGAGGCCGCCTGACCATGCTCATGACCCAGTAGCCGATGGAAATCAGGATCGCGAGGATGCCGATGATGGGCAGGAAGACGAAGGGCGGCCGGGTGATCAGGTCGATGCCGCTCAAGGTGGCGGCCACCGGAGTAGGGCTCGCGACGTCGGTTGGGCTGGGACTGCTGGAAGGGGAGGGCGACGTGTCGGGCGACGGCGAGGGCGACGGGGATGGCGTTGGCGAGGCCGCCTGGAGCGAGAAGTCCGCGAAAGGGTTGGGCGGCACGCTGGCGTAAAGGCGATGGACCCCCGGCGCGTCGCCCGCAAACGGCTTCACGTGGGTCGTGAAGTTGCCGCTGCTGTCGGCGTTGGCGCCGCCCGCGACCTTGTTGTTCGTGTCCCAGTAAAGCGTCATCTGCTCGTTTGGAAGGAACGCCCCGCCGTTGACGGTGATCTGCGTGTCAGGCGGTCCGGCGCTCACGTCGAGGCTGAGAAACGCGTTGGTCGGAATGGGCGAGGGAGACGGCGATGGAGTGGGGGTGGGGCTGGGCGGCGGCGTTGGGCAGGGCGAGCTGGAAGCAGGGGTGCAGTCGGCGTGGGCCACGCGGTGGGATGCCGGTGATAGCACGAAGAGCGCGATGGCCCAGAGCGCCGCAACCACCACGACCGCCGCGGGACGGAGCCTCACGGAGGGGTTAGAACGCATGAAGCGCCGGAAGGTTACCAGACGGTGCCGCTCTAGATCGGCGGCCAGGGAACCGACCAGGCGGAGTCCGGGGCCGGAAAACGCCAGCTCCGGTCCAGCACGCCGCGCATTCGCCGCTTGAGGACTTTTGCCTCGGCGGGGCTGATCAGCTCCTCCAACATTTTGGCCAGCGAACCGCGCTCCGCCTCGGAGAGGGCGCGCTCGACGTCGCCGCACAGGTGCGAGGGCAGCGGCTCGCCGGAAAAGTCCCAGATCACCGTCCTCAGCTTGGGCTCGACGTGGAACGTGAGACCGTGGTCGATGACCCAGACCTGGTCCTCAGCATCGAACAGGCAGTGGCCCGACTTGCGGTCGGCGTTGTTGGCGAGGATGTCGAACAGGGCCACCCTCTGCCAGGTGTCGCGGTGGACCGCATGATCGCCGAGGAAATGGCGTCCGTCGGCCTCGATGAACTCCTGCATCGCGCCGACCCCGTGGGGCGCGTTCTGCCGCACGACTGTGGGCGGGATTCGCGGCCAGCCCAGCGCCTTGCTCAGCTCATAGGCGGCGACCTCCCTCCGGTACAGCGCCCCGGATTGGAAGTCCCACAGCGGCGACTCGCCGCGCGCCGGCTTGTACACCGCGCGCAGGCCGGATGGGGGATGGGGGTCGAGACTCACGAGGAAGGTGTAGTTCGATGCGCCCTGCAGGAGCCCGAGCACCTTGACCTCGGGCAGGTCCGCGAGCAGGCGCTCGGTCCGGGCCGCTGCCGGCCGCCCTGCGTCGGGGTCAGAAGATGGGCCGCGCGCCATTCATGACCGGGCAGGGATGATCGTTCGAGTCCATGGGCAGTCCGCAGCGCGGGCACAGCGGCCGGCCGGCCGTGAGCACGGTCTCCGCCTCGTTCGAAAAGGCCACCACCTGCTGATGGCTGAGCCAGAAGCGGATGCTGGGCGAATCGTCTTCGGCCGCCTCCACCGGCGTGACCGCCGCCTGGCTGGCGACCAGCACGAACATCTGGCGCGCCTCGTGGTAGCCGAGCCCCATCTCCCCGATCTGCCACTCGGGGTCACCGGGCTCCATGCCAGTCCCAACCGGAGCACGCTCCGGCCGCTCGATGCCCTGGGTCTCCATCATCTGATGCAAGCGCACGATCAAAGCCTGGATCTGCGACTTCTCGCAGGCCAGCGTGAGGGTGCGGCCAGCCCCGCTCGCGAGCAGGAAGAACCGTCGGTGGCCCGGCTCGCCCACGGCGGCGACGCCGATTCGATCCACCGGGTCGAGTTCAAAGATGGGCATTGAAATAAGAGTAGGGCCTGATTGTTTTGAGGCGCGAGCGGCGGGGAACAAGAACCTCATAGACATTCAATACGCGCCAAGAAGGCGAAGGAAGAGCTGACATATGCCAAAAACCGTAGGAATCGACCTGGGAACGACCAACTCCGTCATTGCCGTCATGGAAGGCGGCGAACCCGTGGTCATCCCCAACTCCGAAGGGTCCAGAACCACGCCCTCGGTGGTCGCTTTCACCAAGACCGGCGAGCGTCTGGTGGGCACGCTTGCCCGCAGGCAGGCCGCCGTGAACCCCGAGAACACCATTGCTTCGATCAAGCGCTTCATGGGACGCAAGTTCACCGAGGTCGACTCGGAGCGGAAGATCGTGCCTTACGACGTCAAGTCGGGCAAGGACGACCGAGTCGTGGTCAAGATCCCCAATGCCAACAAGGAGTTCACGCCCGAGGAGATCTCGGCCATGATCCTCCAGAAGCTGAAGGCTGACGCCGAGGCTTACCTGGGCGAGAAGGTGACCGACGCGGTCATCACAGTTCCCGCGTACTTCAACGACTCGCAGCGCCAGGCGACCAAGAACGCGGGCCAGATCGCGGGCCTCAACCTCCTGCGCATAATCAACGAGCCCACCGCGGCTTCGCTCGCCTACGGCCTGGAGAAGAAGGCCAACGAGACGATCCTCGTTTTCGACCTGGGCGGCGGCACGTTCGACGTGTCGGTGCTCGACGTCGGAGATGGCGTGTTCGAGGTCAAGTCGACCAACGGCGACACCCACCTGGGCGGCGACGACTACGACCGCCGCATCGTGGACTGGCTGGCCGACGAGTTCAAGAAGCAGAACGGCATCGACCTGAAGACCGACCGCCAGGCCCTGCAGCGCCTCACCGAGGCCGCCGAGCGGGCCAAGATCGAGCTCTCGAGCCGGCTCGAGACCAGCGTCAACCTGCCGTTCATCACGGCCGACCAGACGGGTCCCAAGCACCTCGAGGTGACGCTCACGCGAGCCAAGTTCGAGTCGCTCACCGGCGACCTGACGGAGCGCTGCCGGCAGCCGTTCCTGTCCGCGCTGAAAGACGCGAGCCTCACGCCGCAGCAGATCGACGAGGTTGTGCTGGTGGGTGGGTCGACCCGCATGCCGGTGATCCAGCAGCTGGTCAAGGACCTGCTCGGCGGCAAGGAAGCCCACAAAGGCGTCAACCCGGACGAGGTCGTTGCCGTCGGCGCGGCCATCCAGGCGGGCGTCCTCAAAGGTGAGGTCAAGGACATCCTCCTGCTCGACGTCACCCCGCTGTCGCTGGGGGTGGAGACGCTGGGCGGTGTCATGACCAAGCTGATCGAGCGCAACACGACGATCCCGACCTCCCGCTCGCAGGTCTTCTCGACCGCGGCTGACAGCCAGACCTCCGTCGAGGTCCACGTGCTGCAGGGCGAGCGTGAGATGGCTCGTGACAACAGGACTTTGGGCCGATTCCACCTTGA
Organism: Candidatus Dormiibacterota bacterium; assembly: GCA_036491755.1. Classification (GTDB taxonomy): domain Bacteria; phylum Chloroflexota; class Dormibacteria; order Dormibacterales; family Dormibacteraceae; genus DASXBJ01. The sequence goes on along the minus strand of DASXBJ010000079.1, from coordinate 6,939 downwards.
TGGGATTCCACCCGCGCCGCGCGGCATGCCCCAGGTCGAGGTCACCTTCGATCTCGACGCCAACGGCATCCTCAACGTCAAGGCGCAGGACAAAGGCACTGGCCGTGAGCAGTCGGTGACGATCACCGCGTCGTCGACGCTCGGCAAGGAAGAGGTGGAGCGCATGGTCAAAGAGGCCGAGGCACACTCCTCCGAGGACCGCGCCAAGCGCGAAGAGGTGGAGCTCCGCAATCAGGCGGACCACATGATCCACCAGGCCGAAAAGGTCATGAAGGACAACGAGGACAAGATCCCCGCCGACCTCAAGACCGAGGTGACCGCCAAGCTCGAGTCGCTCAAGAGCGCGGCCAAGGGCTCGGACACGCAGGCTCTCCGCCGCGAGATGGACGAGTTCAACGAGTCACTGCAGAAGATCGGACAGCACATCTACCAGCCGGCCGCCGCGGCGGGCAGCGCGCCCGCGGATGGCGCAGCCGCCTCGGGCGATCCGAAGAAAGAAGAGGAAGTGGTCGATGCCGACTACCGGGAAGTCAACTAACTAAAAACCCCCCAGAGGGCTGCGGTTCGCGCCGCAGCCCTTATTTTTTGCGTGCGGTGATCGCCTTCCTGAGCGCTCGTACCCGGCTGTGGGCGGTGGCCGCCATCTGGGGCGGGGCGCTCCTGGTTGCCTTCGACGTCTACGCCGCGGCCGTCACCTATATCCCGGACTACCGCGTGCGCAACGACTTCCGGCTCATCTACGGCGCCGCCGTGACGGCGCTCACCCGGGGCTTCGGCCACCTCTACGATCTCGCGGCCCAGAAGAGCGCTGTCGAGGGCATTGGCCAGGGCTTCTACTGGTCGCCGTTTCTCAACCCGCCGCCGCTCGTCTGGATCGCGGCTCCGTTGACGGCGCTGCCGTTCGACGCCGCCATCGTCATCTGGTCCGGCCTGCTTGTCGCGGCGGCGCTCTTGACCTGGTATTGCGTCGCGCCGGGCGGCGCTTTGGTCCGGTTGGCGCATCTCGCCCTCTGGGTGGGCCTCTTCCCGGTGGCGTTTGGCCTGATGGTGGGCCAGCCGGTGGCGCTCGTGGCGGCGGCCGTCGCCGGCTGCTGGTGGCTCGCGGAGCGCAATCACCCGGTGGCGGCCGGCCTGGTCCTCAGCCTGTCCGCGGTCAAGCCCCAGGTGGCTCTGCTGGTGCCGCTGTGCCTGCTGGTGTCCGGCCACACACGAATCTTTGGGGCATGGCTGGGCGCCGCCGCCTTGCTGGCATTGGTCTCGGTCGTGCTGCTCGGCGTTGGCGGGCTGCACCGCTACCGCGACGTGCTCGCGCTCGCTTCGCAGTGGGAGCCGACGCGCCGCTACGCGATCGCCGGCCCGCTCGGCCTGGGACCCCAGGTCTACGCGGTGGAGGTGGTGGTCGTCGCTGCCGCCGCCGTCGCGGCGTGGACTCACCGGCGCTCCGGCTCGGGCGTACCCATCGCCGCCGGCATCACGGCCTCGCTGCTGTTCACGCCGTATGTCGGGTTTCAGGACTTCGCCATGCTCGTCGTCGCGGGCTGGCTGGTGCTGCGGGCCGGGCCGTCGCGATGGCAGGTCGGCCTGTTGGTCGCGGGGTATGCGCTGCTGGAGCTCGCGCTGCTGGTCCTGGCCGTGCCGATTCTGCTGGCGGAGGCGGCTCTCCTCGCGTCGTTGATGCTGCCGTCACCGACCCAGAAGGTCAATTCGCCGGTCGGTGACGGTGTGGTCGCGGCCGTCTGACGGCCACCGCGTCAGGGGCCGCTGGAGCCGACGGTGGGATTCGAACCCACGACCTGCCACTTACGAGGCGGCTGCTCTGCCAGCTGAGCTACGTCGGCAAGTTGGTTTGAGAAATGGGCGCCCTAGCGAGCGCGATTCGGCGGGCCCCTAGGCTACCATCGAGCGGGGATGCGAACACTCGACATCGAGCGCTTGGCCACCGGCGATTACGGGCTGATCAAGCCACTTCTGGTCGACCTTCACCTGGGCGAACAGGTCCATTACTCGGACCATCCGCAGCTCAGCCGAAAGGAGATCGAGAGGCACCTCGAGGAGGTCCCTTCGGCGTTCCGCGGCGAGAACGTGATCTACGCCGCTCGTGACGAGGGGGGCCAGGTCGTCGGCTTCTGCTGGATCGTCATGTACGACCCGGGGACTGGCCTCGAGGGCGAGGTGGCCGAGCTGTACGTTTCGTCCGAGCACCGCGGCCGGGGCATCGGCGAGATGCTCGTCAAGCAAGCCGTCAAGCTGTTCCAGGACCGGCGCGTCACCCTCGCCTACGTGTGGACGCGGCCCGACAACGACTCGGCCGTCCGGCTCTACCGCTCGGCCGGCTTTGAGTCCAACCGGCAGCTGGTCATGACCTGGTACCCGATAGAGCCGAAGAACAACAGCCACTAGCGCCTTTCTAGACTGATGGCGTGCGCCTCCTCATCTTTATTGCCGTGGGCCTGGTTCTCACGGTGCTCGTGGCCACCGGTGTGACGCTGGGGGTCCTGCAATTCGAGTCGCGCACCAACCCGCAGCAGGTGAACCTGCGGTCGGGTGTGACCATCACCGAGGATTCGGCCATCGTCCAAGCAGCCGCCAAGGCCCGCCCGGCCGTCGTGAGCGTGGTGACGCAGCAGCCGCCCGCGCTGGTCCGGGGCTCCGGCTACCTGGCGACGAGCGACGGCTTCATCGTGACCAACATCGCCGTCATCGCGGGCGCAGCCACGATGTCGGTGCTCATCCCCGGCGACTCGAAGGTGCACGCGGCGAGGCTCGTCGACTATGACTGCGGCACCGGAGTCGCCGTGATAAAGGTCGACAAGGTGAGCGGACTGCCAACCCTGGCTTTCGCCGACCCGACCGCACTCGTCCAGGGCCAGGTCATCGTCGCCGTCGGAGGTCCATACGACGGAGGTGCGGTCACGCCGGCGTACGTCAGCGCCATGCACCAGGTCGTTTTTGCCGCCGACCCCGTGATCGCGGGCCACACCGTGCAGTTCAGCGACGCCATCCAGACCAGCGCGCTGATCGACCCTGGCACGTCGGGCGGGCCTCTGCTCAACGTCGGAGGGCAGGTGGTGGGGATCTCCATGGAGTCTGCGCCCGCGGCCGGCAAGGGAGGGTTCGGGTTGAACGTGGCTGACGTGACCGACGATGTCAGCCAGATCATCCAGACCGGCCAGGTCGTCGTCGCGTCGGTTGGCGCATCGACCACTGACGTCACATCCCAGATGGCCGCTCTCAACGGCCTCGCCCAGGGAAGCGAGGTCGCAACCGTCGCCACGGGCGGCCCCGCGGCTTCCGCCGGCCTCCAGCCCGGCGACGTCATCACGCAGATCGATGACGTCACCCTCGACGAAGCGCATCCGCTGGACCTGTTGCTCCGGTCGCGATTCCACCCCAACCAGCGCGTCACGGTGACCTACTCGCGAGCCGGGAGCACCACGCAGGTTCAGCTCACGCTGTCGGGCGGCCACCCCGGCTGCTCATGACGACAGCCATGACTGGAGGAGTGAGGGAGGCGATCGCCGACGCGCTCTATGAAGCTGTGCGATCGCTCGGCGTCGACGGCTACCTGCCCGACCTCGAGCTGGGCCGCGCCAAGGGGGCGGGCCATGGGGACTACGCCAGCTCGGCCGGTTTGAAGCTCGCGCGCTCGCTCCGGCAACCGCCGCCGCAGATCGCACAGCGGCTGGCGGATGCGATCAAGGTTCGCGACGGCGCCGCCATCGCGGAGGCCGCGGGTGGCTACGTCAACTTCCGCCTGAGCGACACCTGGCTCCAGGCGCTCGTGGCGCGCGTGGCCTCTTCCGGCCCCGGGTACGGATCGGTCGACCTCGGTCACAAGCAGCGCATGCAGGTCGAGTTCGCCAGCATCAATCCCACCGGGCCGCTCCACATCGGCCACGGCCGCGGCACCATCCTGGGCGACTCCATCTGCCGGCTGCTCGAGTTCACCGGACACGAAGTTCAGCGCGAGTACTACGTCAATTCCGACAACACCCAGACGCGCCGGTTCGGCGCGTCGGTCTATGCGAGGGTGCATGGCCAGGAGCCGCCCGAGGGCGGCTACACGGGCGAATACGTGACCGAGATCGCGAAGATGGCGCTCCGCGACCTGCCCGGAATCGAGAAGCTGCCCGAGACGGAGGCCGAGCCGCGCCTGCGCATGTACGCGCTGGGCAAGATGGTCGAACAGATCAAGGCGACGGTCGGCCGCTTGAACATCCGCTACGACGAGTGGTTCTGGGAGAACACGATCTGGGAGACCGGTCTGGCCCAGGCTGCGATCGACCGGCTCCGCGAGGGTGGTTACCTCAAGGACCGGGATGGCGCCGTGTGGTTCGGACCCGCCCTCCAGGAGAGCGAGGAAGCGGGGGGCGAGGTCGCCGAAGAGGAGGACCGCGTGGTCATCCGGTCCAACGGCCAGCCCACGTACTTCGCCTCGGACCTCGGCTACCTGCTGAGCCGCTTCGAGCGGCGCGGCTTCCAGCGCGTGATCGAGGTGTGGGGCGCCGACCACCACGGCTACGTGCCCCGCATGAAGTCCGCGGCGGCGGCCCTCGGGATCGACCCCGACAAGCTCGTGATCATCCTTCACCAGATGGTCAACCTCAAGGAAGGCAAGATGAGCAAGCGTGCCGGCCGCTTCGTGACGCTGGACGAGCTGGTCGATCGCGTCGGCTCGGATGCGGTGCGCTACTTCTACCTGCTGCGCTCTCCGGATACCACGATCGAGTTCGACCTCGAGCTTGCTGTCACGCAGGGCAACGAGAACCCCGTCTACTACGCCCAGTACGCGCACGCGCGCCTGTCCAACGTGGAGGCGGCAGCGACCGAGAGGCACGCGCGATTGCCGGAGCCGGCGGACGTTTCGCTGCTGGTCGAGCCGGCGGAGCTTGACGTCGCGCGGCAGCTCGCGTTCTGGCCCGAGGTGGTGGAGGACGCGGCCAGGCTCCTCGAGCCTCATCGCATTCCTTATTACGTGCAGGACCTGGCGACCGCCGTGCACAGGTTCTACCACGCCGGCAACGCGAAGGCCGAGCACCGCGTCGTGGTCGACGACCCTGCCTTGACACGCGCCAGGCTGGAACTCTGCCGGGCGGCGCGTCACACTTTGCAGACTGCTCTCGACCTGATCGGCGTCTCCGCACCAGAGCGCATGTAGCAACAGATATAAAGGAGAGACAAGAACACCAGTGGACGTCACCTGGCTTGGACATGGCTGCTTCCGGCTCAGAGGCCGCGGCGCCGCCGCCGTCACCGACCCCTACCCACCCTCGATCGGGTTGAAGCTGCAGCGCCTCGACGCCGACCTGGTCACCGTCAGCCACGAGCACGAGAACCACAACTACACCCAGGTCGTGCGCGACGCTTATGAGATTCGCGGGCCGGGCGAGTACGAGGTCGCGGGCGTCAGCGTGATCGGCGTTTCGACCTACCACGACGCTGAGAAAGGCGCCACTCGGGGGCGCAACACCGTCTACCTCATAGAGATCGACGACGTTCGCATATGCCACCTCGGGGACCTGGGCCACAAGCTCGGCGACGCCGAGGCGGAGGCTGTTGCGTCACCTGACGTCCTGCTGGTCCCGGTGGGCGGGCGCACGTCGATCAATGCCGCCCAGGCGGCCGAGGTCGTGAGGCAGCTCGAACCTCGTTTCGTGGTGCCGATGCACTACGCCATCCCGGGCTTGAAGATCGAGCTCGACACGATCGAGCGCTTCCTCAAGGAGATGGGCGTGGCCAGCTCGGAGCCCCAGCCCAAGCTCTCGGTCCAGAAATCCTCAGGCGACTACGAGACAAAAGTGGTCGTCCTGGAACCAAAGGTGGAACCCAGGGTCTGAGTTCGCGTAGCCCGGGCTTGGGGAGCCAAATCCGGGTCCCCTCTCATTCCTCATCCGGTAGAATCCATGAAACCGCCCTGGAGGTCTGCATGTCGAAGTACGTTTTCGTGACCGGGGGTGTCGTTTCCTCGTTAGGCAAGGGCATCACTGCGGCGTCCATCGGGAACATCCTGAAGGCCCGCCACCTCTCCGTCTCCCTCCAGAAGCTCGACCCTTACCTCAACGTCGATCCCGGCACGATGAGCCCTTACCAGCACGGTGAGGTGTTCGTCACCGATGACGGAGCCGAGACCGACCTCGACCTCGGGCACTACGAGCGCTTCGTCGACGAGAACCTGACGGTCGCGTCCAACGTGACGACCGGGAAGATCTACCAGGAGGTCATCGCTCGCGAGCGGCGAGGCGACTACCTCGGCGCCACCGTCCAGGTCATTCCACACGTCACCAACGTCATCAAGGAAAAGATCCTCCGGGCATCGCGAGACCCGCAAGCCGATGTGGTCGTGGTCGAGGTGGGGGGCACCGTCGGCGACATCGAGAGCCTTCCTTTCCTCGAAGCGATCCGCCAGCTAAAGAACGACCTAGGACGCCAGAACGTGTTTTACGTCCACTGCTCGCTGGTGCCGGTGGTCCACGGCCAGGAGATGAAGACCAAGCCGACGCAGCACTCGGTGCAGGCGCTGCGCGCGATCGGTATCCAACCGGACGCCATCATCTGCCGCTCGGAAAGGGCGATCGACGCCGACCTCAAGGAGAAGATCGCGCTGTTCACCGACGTGTCGCGCGACGCCGTGGTTTCGGTCCCCGACGTGGACTCGATCTACGAGGTACCGCTCATGCTCGAGGCCTCGGGGCTCGGCAATGTCATGGCCAAGCACTTCGAGCTCGACGAGCGGTCGAACCAGCCCGACCACCGGCCGTGGATCCAGCTCGTCGACCGGATCAAGCATCCACGCGCGACCGTGCCGATCGCAATCGTGGGCAAGTACATCTCGCTGCCCGACGCCTACCTCAGCGTCATCGAGGCGCTCCGCCATGCCGGCATCCACCATGGTCTTGGGATCGACATCCACTGGGTGTCGTCAGAAAAGCTCGACGCCGG
>DASXBJ010000078.1:0-19645 GCA_036491755.1 Candidatus Dormiibacterota bacterium | reverse complement strand
AAAAGTCGGGCATGCGTCGAGGCACAGGCCGCAGTGCACGCAGGTGGCGAGCTCGTCGTCGCTCAGCCTGGGAAAAGGCGTCGTGGTCACGCGACAAACCGGCCCGGGTTCAGGATCCCCACGGGGTCGAACGCGTTCTTGATGCGCCTCATCACATCCAGGGTCGGCGGCGGGGTGCCCCACGCGCCCACGTCACGGACGAGCTCGCGCGGCGCCGCCATCAGGACCAGCGTTCCGTGGACCGCTTCGACCGCCGCCCGAATCTCGCGCACGCCGGCCGCGTCCGTGGAGACCTCCCAGTGAGCGACGCCGACACCGGGTGAGGCCCACCACTTCGAGCCGGCCGGCAGGGCGTCGAGGATGCCCCGTAGATCGTGGCGCTGCGTGGCGATGCGTGCCCAGACCAGCGGCGCGCGTCGGGAATGGTCGCTCCACGCCGACTGCGCAGACCTGTCCCAGCCGAGGTCGGCGATCATTCGGTTCACGGCGTCCTTGCTGCCCGTGAACCGGACCAGCACCTCGCCGTCGGAGAAGAGCTCCAGGGCCGAGGGCGCCAGCGGCATCGCAAGCGCGCCTTCGGCAGCGCGCCACGCGTCGTCTGGAGACCGGAATGACGCTCGCATGGTCACGTCGTGGAGAGGAAGGGGAAATACCTTGAATGATGCCGCGACGATCACTCCAAGCGTGCCGAGCGCGCCGTAATGCAGCTTCATCAGGTCATATCCGCTGACGTTCTTCACGACGCGGCCTCCGGCGCTCGCGAGCTTGCCATCAGGCAGTGCGATCCGTATGCCGATCAGGTAGTCGCGCGGGGAGCCATAGCGCAGTCGAAGGGGGCCGGTCCAGCCGCTGGCGAGGAGGCCGCCGATGGTGTGGCCCGGGGAGTTGAAGGGGTCCAGCGGCAAGAACTGGCCAGCTTTGCCGAGCTCCAGCTGCAGCGCCTCCAGCGTGATGCCCGCCTCCGCGCTGACCACCATGTCCGCCTGCGAGTGCTCGATCACTCGGTCGAGCCTCGTCGTGTGCAGCGCGACGTCGCAGCGCTCCATCGGCTCGCCCATTGCGCTCGCGCGGCCGCCGCCGACCGGCATGACCGCCGCCCCCGCTGCGTTTGCCTCGCGCAGCCGCCTGGCGAGCTCCTCGGCGCTGGACGGTCGTTCGACGGCCGCAGGCGCGCTCACCACCATTTCGCCTCGACCGCGACCCCGGTGCGTCCGGCCAGCCGGACCGATTTGCGCGTGGGGTCAGGGAAGATCTTGCCTGGGTTCAGGATGCCGATCGGGTCAAACACGTCCTTGACGCGGTGCATGGCGTCGAGATCGTCCGGGCTGAACACCCATGGCATGAAAGCGGACTTCTCCAGCCCGATGCCGTGCTCGCCCGACAGTGCGCCGCCGAGGTCGACCACCGCGTGCAGCATCTCCTCGCCGGCGTTTTCGACCTGATCCATGATTCCCGCGTCGCGCAGGTCGAACAGGATGTTGGGGTGCAGGTTGCCATCGCCGGCGTGAAAGACGTTGGCCACCGGCAGCCTGTAATGCTCGCCGATCTCGCCCACAGCCGACAAGACCTGGGGCAGCCGGGAGCGCGGCACGACTCCGTCGTGCAGGTAGTAGTTGGGCTTGATCCGGCCCAGGGCGCCGATGGCGCCCTTGCGTCCGGCCCACAGAAGGTCGCGCTCGGCCGGGGACTGCGCCTCGCGCATGGCGTAGCCGTGGTTGCTTCCGAGCACCTCGCGGATGGCGCTGATCAGCTCGCGCGTGGACTCGGCGATTCCGTCCACCTCGACCAGAAGCACGGCGCCCGCGTCGGTCGGGTACCCGGCGTGGTAGTGCGCCTCGACGGCGCCAACGGTGACCTGGTCCATCATCTCGAGCGCGGCGGGAACGATGCCGCGCGCGATGACAGCGGAGACCGCGTGGCTGGCCGCCTCAATCGTCGGAAAGGCGGCGAGCAGGGTGGCGATGGTGGGGGGGATGCGCAGCAGCCGGACTTTGATCTTCGTGATCGTGCAGAGAGTTCCCTCGGAGCCCACGAGCACACCACACAGGTCGAGGCCCGCCCGCTCCGGCGAGTCGCCGCTGACCCAATGCACGCCGCCGTCGGCGAGCACGACCTCCATGCCGAGCACATGGTTGGTGGTCACGCCGTAGTACAGGCAGTGTGGGCCGCCCGAGTTCTCGGCGGCGTTGCCGCCGATGGTGCACGCATTCTGGCTCGACGGGTCGGGGGCGTAGAAGAGTCCCTGCCGCGCGGCGACCAGGGACAGCTCCTTGTTGACGACGCCTGGCTCGACGAGCGCGGTCTGGGCCACGGGGTCGATCTCGATGCGGCGCATCCGCGACACCTGCAGCGCGATTCCACCGCGAATCGTGACGGCGCCACCGGAGAGGCCGGTGCCCGCGCCGCGGGGAACGACGGGAATGCTGTGCCGCGCGGCCACCTTGATCACCTCACTCACCTGGCGCGTGTCCGAGGGCAGCACGACGGCATCGGGCATCGCCCCTTCGATCGATGCGTCCCGCTCGAAGATCCGCAGGTCGTTAGCCGAGTCGATCACCGAGTCGCGGCCGACGACGCGGCGCAGCTCTTCGGCGACGCCGGGGGGCAGCGACATCAGCTGAGAGGAGCGTCGCGGCCCGGGCTGTGCTCGAAAGCCTCGAAGCGGCGAGTCATCGAATCCGGCAGGCCAGGGGCCTCGACAGCCTCCGCTCCGACGATGAGGAGATCCAGCCAGCGCCGGCACTCCTCGTCGGAAGGCATGCTGTCCATCCGCTCGAAGATCGCCTCCTGGATCCGGCTGTGCGGCGAGACCTGGATCGTGTACCAGACCGAAAGCCCGTCGGGCGTGATCGTGTGATGGCTCTCGTCGACGCGACGGTTCACCGGCAGCTTCATCGGCTTCGCCTCGGCCGCGCCACGCAGGCGCGCGGCCTCGGCCTCGATGTCGATCATCGAGTCCAGCTTAAACTCGAACCCATGACCGGTAGGGAGAGGGTGGAGGCGGCGATCGCGATGCGAGTGGCGGATCGGCCGCCGGTGGGAGCGTGGGGCCACACGTATCGCGAGGAATGGTCGCCCGAGGCCCTGGCCGCAATCACCGTCGAGCGCGCCCGCAAGTTCGGGTGGGATTTCGTCAAGTTCCAGCCTCGCGCCAGCTGCTTTGCGGAGGCGTTCGGCTCGGAGTACCAGCCGGCCGGCCACCGCATGCGCGCGCCGGTGCTGATCAAGGCGGCGGTGCCCGACCTCGAATCGTGGCGCGGCGTTGCGCTCGTCAATCCCCAGGCCCTCGAGGACCAGGTCCGCTCGATCGGGTTGGTCGCCAAAGAGCTCGGCACGGATGTCCCCGTGATCCAGACGGTGTTCAGCCCGATCACGGTCGGCGGCTATCTCGTGGGCAAATCCCAAGCGCGGATCGTGCGCGAGCTGCGCAGGAACCCGGAGCTGGTCAGACCCGCGCTGGACAGGATCGCCGACGCGCTGGCCGACTTCAGCCTCCAATCGGTTGCAGCCGGCGCCGCCGGTGTCTTCTACGCGATCTCCGGCTATTGCGGCCGCGAGGTGATGCCTGAAGCCGTCTACCGCGAGCTCGTGCTGCCTTACGACCTGAGCGTGCTCAAGCGCCTGCCCAAGGAAGCGTGGTTCAACGTCGTGCACATGTGCGGCTCGAAGCTGAACTTCGGCATCGCCCGCGACCTTCCGGTGCAGGTGGTCAGCTGGTCCGTCCACAACCAGGGCAACCCGTCGCTCTCCGAAGGTCGAGAGATCGTCGGTCGAGCCGTGATGGGCGGCCTGGGGCAGCGTGGGAGCCTGCTTTACGGGCCACCGCCGGCGGTCGAGGCGGAGGCTCGAAGCGCGATCGCCGAGACCGGCGGCCAGGGATTGCTCCTGGCGCCAGGCTGTTCGGTGCCTCCGCGGGCGAGGGACGTCAACCTGGCCGCCATGGTGTCCGCGGTCGCGGCATGACCCGTGTGGCCGGGCTGGCCGAGATCGTGCTTTGGGTGCGCGACATGGAGGCGGCTCTTGGCTTTTATCGCGACCAGCTCGGCCTCGAGCTGATTTCGCCTCCGCAGATGCCGAACAAGTTCCTGCGGGCGGCCGATCCGTCGGGTGGGGTGCCCGAGATGATCGTCCTCGTGCCGCACCCCGACCCCTCGCACGAGTTCCCGCGCGAGAAGGCGAGGCGCGTTCTGCACCACATCGCATTTCGGCTGGACGCCGCCGAGTACGAGGCGCTCAAGAAGAGCTTCGAGGCCGCTGGAGTCGCGGTTCGCGCCGGGGTCCATCCGGTGCTCAAGGACGTGCGCACCTTCTACGTCGACGACCCGGACGGCAATGAGTGTGAATTCATTGCTCCCGACGCCGCCGCCCCGAACTATTAGATCGAGCTGCAGCGCGGACAACCACTTGCCAGACCCCGAGCCCGAACCGCCTCACGAGGGCACCGAGATCGAGCGTGTCGCGCCGGTCTGAGTTCGAGAGGGGAGCTACTACGAGTGGTCGCCTGGGCCAGTCAGGCGGTTTCGGTTTTCGTCTCGACCGCCGGCTTGGTTCGCGTCCCGAGCGCCAGTCCGACCCCGGCGAGGGTCGCCAGCCCCACCACCACGAAGGCGAGCGGCTCCGGGAGGTGGATGCCGAGCAGCGTGTCCAGCGAGTAGGCTCCCGGGCCGGTGAGGGCAAGCGCCACAGCGGCGGCGATGAGTGAGAGGTTGAACTCGTAGCCACGCTTGGCGTTCCACAACCCGTTGGGCCAGTGCACGAGGGCGATCGCCACCAGCATTGCCGCCACGATGCCGAAGCTCGGCAGGGGAGACAGCAATCCGAGTGCAAGCCCCAATCCGCCCAGCAGCTCGGACAGGACCGACAGCCAGGCCCATGGCGCGGCCGGCCGGATCCGCATTCGGGTCATGCCGGCGGTCCAGTTCGCCATGCCGGGGCCGCCCCACCAGCCGAACAATTTCTGAGCGCCGTGCGCAGCCACGATGAGCCCGATCACGACCCGCAAGACCAGCAACCCCAGCGCGAGCATCCACGCATCTTTCCCGCGCCGCCCACCTCTGAAACAGGCGCCGGATAGACTCAGCCTTCGGCGGGCCCGTAGCTCAGCTGGTCAGAGCGGGGGACTCATAATCCTCTGGTCGATGGTTCGAATCCATCCGGGCCCACGCTGAGCATCGGCGCGAGCAGGGTGCGGTTCATACAGGTGGTCAGGGCGTGCGGTCGAACGCAGCCGAGAAATAGCGGAACGCGGCTGCACCGGCGGCGCCGCCCGTCATGCTTTCGATCACCTTGGCCGGTCGCTTCGTTTAGTTCGCGATGTCTACCAGAGTGGCCGCCGGCCACGTGGTCACGATTCCAGCCGCGACTGAAAATGCGCGGAACGCGAACACAGCCGTCCAGCAGCTCGTGCTCGGCCTGTTCATCGCCTCGGGTGCCGCCGGGCTGATCTACCAGGTCGTCTGGTCGCGTGACCTCGTTCTCTTGTTCGGCAACACGAGCCAGGCGATCTCCACCATCGTCACCGCCTTCCTCGCCGGCCTGGGGGGCGGGGCGCTTCTCGGTGGCCGCCTCGCGGCCCGGAGCAGGAATCCGCTGCGACTCTACGGGGCGATCGAGCTGGCGGTGGCCGTCCTGGCGGTCGGGTTGCCGACGCTGTTTCCAGCGCTCGGAAGCATCTACGGGTCCGCCTACAGCGCCGCCTCGCCGACCGAGCTGGGCCTCATCCGCTTTGGCCTGGCGTTCGCCGCCGTGACGCCCGCCACTTTCTGCATGGGCATGACGCTGCCCGCGCTGACGAGCTTCCTGGTGCGTTCGCTCGACCAGGCTGGGCACCGGCTCGGCGAGCTGTACGCCGCCAACACGCTGGGCGCGGTGGCCGGCACGGTGGTCGCCGGCTACGCGCTGATCGAGCTGATCGGCCTCGGCCGTACCGCCCTGGTGGCTGTCGGCCTGAACCTGGTGGCGGGCGGAGTGGCGCTCGCGGTCAGCGGGCGCGTCCGCGTCGATCCAGCCACGCCGCTCGTGGCGTCGAACGGCGCGCATGCATCGTCTCAGGCACGGCCGTCAAGCCCCGGGCAGCGACGAGTCGTCTACGTGGCCACCTTCATCGCGGGCTTCGCCGCTCTTGCTTTCGAAGTTCTGTGGACGCGGCTGTTCGCCGAGGGCAGCGGCTCGAGCATCTACCTGTTCGCCGCCATCCTGGCGATCTACCTCTTCGGCATCGCGCTGGGCAGCGTGTGGTTCGGACGCCGCAGCCGGCCCGACCGGGACACGATCGGCACGCTTGGCATCTGCCTCGGAGCGATCGGTTTGGCCGCGGGCCTGACCGTGGTCCTCTGCAGCGGGCCGCTGAGCGACGGCTACTACAGCGTTCGTCCCCTGGTCCTGCTGCCCGCCACCATCGCGATGGGCTACGCGTTTCCCCTCGCGGTCAGGCTTGTCACCACATCGGCGGCGACTGCGCCGAACAGCGTCGGCAAGCTCTACGCGAGCAACACGCTGGGTTCCATCCTCGGCTCGTTTTGCGCCGCCTTCGTCCTCGCGTCGACTCTCGGCACCAACACATCGATCCTCCTGTTGTCCGCGGTTGAGCTGCTCGTGGGATGCGCCCTGCTCAATTTCGCCGAGCCGCGCCGGCGCGACTGGAGAGCGCTGTCCGGCGCATTCGCCCTGGTCTCGGTGATCGCGATCATCGCGCCTGCCGCCGGACTGCCTGTGGCCCGCACCGCAACCCAGAACAGGCTTCTGGGTGAGGGCCTGCTCGTCGCGCATCGGGAGGACAACATCGCGACGGTCGACGTCTCCGGCGGCTCGCCGACGCAGCGCCGGATCTTCGTGGCCGGAATCTCGATGACCTATCTCACCGAGAGCACCAAGCTGATGGCGTACATCCCGAAAGCGCTGCGGCCGCAGGCATCCAGCATGCTGGACATCTGCTTCGGCATGGGCTCGACGTACCGCTCGTCGCTCATCCTCGGCATGCGAACCGACGCCGTCGAGCTGTCGCCCTCCGTGCCCGCGCAGATGGGGGCTTTCTTCTCCGACTCGAGCCAGTACCTGCACAACCCGCAGGGCCGTGTGATCATCGCCGACGGGCGCAACTTCGTGCGGTTGTCCCAGGATCGATACGACATCATCGTTGTCGATCCTCCTCCACCCATCGAGTCGGCCGGCAGCGTCGTCCTGTACACGTCGGAGTTCTTCGCCGAGGCGAGACAGCGGCTGAACCCCGGCGGCATCTTCCTGCTGTGGTTTCCATACGCCGCCACGACCGACGAGTTCAAGAACCACCTGCGGACATTCCGCGCGGCCTTCCCGCATATGGACGTGCTGCTCAGCCCTGTCCAGAACGGTGCTTACCTGATGGGTTCGGATCAACCGTTCAACCTCGACGCGGCGTCGCTCGCGCAGTACCTGGGCACCGGCTCCGCCGCGGCGGACTTCGCGACCGCGCCTGACGATTCGAAGCTGGATGGCGCCGGCTGGGCAAGATTGATCATGGGCCAGGAGTGGTTGAAGGATTCCCAGGTCGACGCGTTCGTCGGCGCGGGGCCCCTGATCACCGACGACAGGCCCCTTTCCGAGTACTACCTGCTCCGCACGTTGACCGCGAAAGACCACAACTCGATCACCGAGCCGCTGCTTCGCTCCCTCACCGCGCCCTAGAGCCCGGTTCGGAGACACCGGATAATGCCCTCAGATGAGGCTCGACTGGGCGCTGCTTGCCAGCGCCGCTGAAGCACCGCCCAACGGGCTTGTCTACATCCTTGGCGCGGGCATCGACACCCTGCTGCGGGAGCAGTTCCCGACGCCGTTCGGCGGGTCACTCGTCATCCGGCTGCTGGCGACCCGGCTCGAGGCCGAGCGCGCCCATAAGGTCGAGGTCCACTGCTCCGATGAGGATGGCCAGGCGGTGCTGCCCCAGCCGATCATGCTGTCGCTGCCGGCGCGCCAGGTGCCGGCCGACTACCCGCACGGCTGGGAGCTCGCCTCCAGCATCGTGATCAACCTCGCCGGGGTGCCGATCCCGCACGCCGGCTTCTACAACTTTGAGATCCTCGTCGACGACCAGCAGGTGAGAACCCTTCCCTTCCGCGTTGTGACAGCGATGGCTTCCCAAGCGCCATGACGAACACCCTCATCAACCTGGTCGGGACCTACGGCCTGCTCGCCATCTTCGTCACGATGGCGGGGGAGAGCTGCGGCCTGCCCATCTCCAGCGAGATCGTGGTCCCCCTCGGCGGGGCTCTGGCGTCGCAGGGCAGGTTGAATTTCATTCTGGTCGTGCTGGTCGCGAGCGTCGCCAACCTGGCGGGCTCGCTGATCGCGTTCTATCTCACCCGGCGCTTTGGCGAGCCGTTCGTGCTGAGCCGGATCGGCCGGTGGATGGGCCTCAACAAAGGCCACCTCAGGCTGGCGGAGCGGTTCTTCCGCCGGTTCGGCCTGTGGGCGGTGTTCGTCGGGCGCCTCCTGCCCATCGTGCGGACCTACATCTCATTTCCCGCGGGCGTATCGAAGATCGGCTACGTCAGGTTCTCGATCGCCACCCTGGCCGGCGCGATCCCGTGGAACCTGGCGCTCGCCTTCGCCGGCTACAAGCTGGGTCAGCACTACCAGCAGGTATCGAGCTCCATCTCGCCTTTCGTGATCCCGATCGCGATCGCGGTGATCCTCCTGCTGGCCGCCGCCTGGTGGTTCGGGCGCAAGCTGGGCGAGGACGAGATGGAGAAGGCGCTGCCGACCCCGGCGCGCTGAAAAGCGGTCAGCGCTACCCGGCCGTCACCCTCGCGATCGCCTGGCCCGGCTGCACCGGGTCGCCAACCTCGAGGAGCAGCTCCTCGACGGTGCCGCTGACGGGTGACGGGATCTCGGCGTTGACCTTGTCCGTGTGGACCTCCATCAGAGTTTCGCCCTCATCCACGTGGTCGCCGCGCCGCTTGCTCCACGCGCCGACGGTTATCTCCTCGGCGCCCTGCAGCTCTGGCATGACGATCTCATGGACATCGGCGCTCATCGGCCCATTGTCCTACCGCCCGCTCATGCGAGTGACACGACGTCGAGGAGATCCTCCTCCCAGTAGTCGACCCGGCCTTCAGGCATGAACAGGACCTGGCCCGGGTGCAAGGCTTCGACGAACTCGGGGTCGTGGCTCACGATCACCATCGTGCCCGGCCACGCGGCCAGTGCCTTCGCGACGCCCGTCCGCGACGGGGGGTCGAGGTTGTTGGTGGGCTCGTCGAGGAGCAGGAGATTGTGCTTGCCCGCGACCAGCTGGCTCAGCGCGAGCTTTGTCTTCTCGCCGCCTGACAGCGTGCCCGCTTCCTGCCGGGCGATGTCGCCTGAAAGCCCGAACGTGCCGAGCAGGGCCCGCAGCGCGGACTCGTCGGCGTTCGACTCCTGGCGCATGTGGGCCAGCACCGAAACCTTGGCCTGGATCCCCTCGTGCTCCTGCGCGTAGTAACCGAGGGAGACTCCATGCCCGAGCCGAAAGCTCCCCGCGTTGGGCTCGCTCTGGCCCGCGAGGATACGCAGAAGGCTCGTCTTGCCCGCACCGTTCAGCCCCATCACCAGCAGGCGCTGGCCCCGCTCGACCTCGAACGCGACGTTGCTGAACACCACCGGACCGCCATACCCTTTCGCCAGGCCGCTCACGGTGAGGACGACCCGCCCGCTGTGCGGCGGCTCGGGAAATCTCATCTTCACCTTGCGCTCGCGGCGCGGCGCATTGACCTGGACGGCCTTCATGCGGTCGACTCGCTTGAAGATCGATTGCGCGGTCTTGGCGCGCTTCTGGGTCTGCCGGCGCATGACCTCGGCCAGCAGGCTGAGGCGCTTGATCTCCGACTCCTGCCGCTGGGCCAGGGAGGTCAGCCGTTTTTCGGCTAGGCGGCGCGCCTCCTGGTACTGAGAGTAGGTGCCGCGGTACTCGATCATCCGGCCGGCGTCCAGGTGCAGGACACGGGTGATCGACGTGTCCAGCAGGCTCAGGTCGTGGCTCACGACGATGACCGCGCCTCGGTAGTCGCGCAGGAACTCCATCAGCCATGTCTTGGCGTTGCTGTCGAGGTGGTTGGTGGGCTCGTCGAGAAGGAGGAGCTCCGCGTCCGCGAACAGGACCCGCGCGAGCTCGACGCGGCGGCGCTCGCCTCCTGACAGGACGCTGAGCTGCAGGTCAACTCGATCGTCGCGAAGGCCCAGCCCCGTGACGATGCGGCGCGCATCCGATTCGCTGGAATATCCGCCATCCATCCGGTACCGCTCCTCGGCCTCCGAGAAGCGCTCGATGTTGGCGATGGAGTGGTCGCTTTCGAGGGCCAGGTGCAGCTCGGCCAGCCGGGCGGCGGCGCGATCCAGTCCGCGTCCGGACAGGATGTGCTGCAGGGCGGTCTGGGCCGCCTCGGCCCTCGGGCGCGGGTTTTGCGGCACATAACCGAGCGTCCCCCGGCGCAGGACCAGGCCGGCGGCCGCATCGTCCTCGCCGGCGAGCACCTTCAGCAAGCTCGTCTTGCCCGCGCCGTTGCGGCCGACCAGACCGACCTTGTCGCCCGCGGCCACGGTGAAGCTCGCGTCGGAAAGGACGCGCTTGGCGGCAACGTCAATCGCCAGATTGCGGACCTGGAGCACGTGGCGATGTTACGTGGCGGGCAATGCGGCGTTTCGTATGGCATCAAATCCGTAGGAGGCCGACCAATGAAAAAGCTCGTCGTGATCGTCGCCATCCTGGCCGCGGCGGCAGCCTGCGGAGGCGCCGCCACCACCGCCGGCAGCAGCGCGGACCGGCAGCCAAGCAACCTCGGGCTTTCCACCGGCGCCGCAGTGCCGGCTCAGCCGCCGTCGAAGAGCGGCGTCCCGTCGACCGGCGGCGGCACCGCGACCTCGAACCCGCCCAACGGCACCAACGTGCCGGTCCTGCAAGGGCCGCCTGTGATCCGGCAGGCCCAGCTGGCGATCAGCGTCAGCGCCGGTTCGTTCGACTCCAAGCTCAGCTCGGTTCGCACGCTGGTCGAGTCGGAGCAGGGCTACATCGCCGGCACCGACGCGCAGAGCAACCCGGTCGACAGCCAGATTCGCACCGGGGTCATCAACTTCATGGTCCCGGCCGCGAACTTCGACGCCACGATCGACCTTCTGTCGAAGGTCGGCCATGTTCAGAGCGAGCACATCACCGGCACCGACGTGAGCGCGCAGTACGTGGACCTCAACGCGCGGCTGGCGAACGATGAGGCGCAGCACGCGGCGATGCTGGCCCTGCTGACCAGGGCGCAGTCCATCACCGACATCATCAATGTGCAGAACCAGATCGGGCAGATCACCGGCGAGATCGAGCAGCTGAAGGGACAGATCAAGTACCTCGACAACAACACGTCGTTCAGCTCGATCGCGGTCTCGCTGACCGAGGCCGGCGCTCCCGCGCAGCAGGCGCCGTCCGACAGCTGGGGCTTTGCGACCGCCCTCACCGACTCAGCGCACAACTTCGTCACCACGATCAACTACGTGGTCACCGGTCTCGGCGCCATCGGTCCCTTCATCGTCCTGCTGGGGCTCGGCTACCTGCTCTGGCGCCGCTGGCGCCAGGCGCCGGCTGTCAAGCACGCGTAAGAGATCGTCGTCCGCGGGTCGGGCTTGGGGTCCGGCCCGCGGTCCACCCGCCCGTCCCATAACCATCCCGTAACCTTCGGCGGTAGTGATCCTGAGCGGTGCCTGGCATTCCTGACGCCCATCCAACCATCCGGCCAGAGCCCAGCGGCCCGGGGCGTCCGTGATCGGCGGACGTCCCCCGGAACAGCGGTCCGATGAAGCTTCAGGCGACATCCTCGAGCTGCACGGCCCCAGCGCAACCGACATCGCGCTCAACGAGCTCGAGCTCGTCTACGCGTTCATCTACGCCAGGGTTGGGAACAGGGCGGACACGGAGGACCTCACTCAGCAGGTGGCTTTGAAAGCGATCCCCCGGCTGCGCCAGGGCGCCCCCGCAAGCGCGATCCGCGGATACCTTTTCGCCACCGCACGCTCCGTGCTGGGAGGGTTCTGGAGCACCCGACTCGGACTGTCCGAGGCCGAGCTCCACGATGATCTGGCGCTCGTCTCGCCTCCGCCTTCCAACCCCGACAACGGGGTCGACACCGTGCAGCGGATCCTCGGCGAGCTCTCCGACAACTACCGGCGGGTGCTGGAGCTGCGTTTCCTTCACGGGTACTCATTGAAGGAGGTGGCAGCGGAGATGCACTCGACAGTCGGCGCCGTCAAGGTGATGCAGCTTCGTGCCCTGCGGGCCGCGGCCAAGGTGAGCGTGGAATGACCAGGTCGGAAAACCGCGTCGAGAGGATCGTTTCCGACCTGCTGCACGGTCGCAGGTTGAGGCTGCGCGGGGGAGACGCGGAGGAAAAGGAGGCGATCACTACGGCCGCCCGCCTCGCCGCGGCCCGCCTCGGTCCGCAGCGCATGAGCCCGGCTTTCCGCAAAAGGCTCTCCGACTTGCTCGAGGACGCTCCGAAAGAGGGTTGGATCACGCGCCGCGCGGCGCTTGTCGCCGGCCTTGGCATCGCCGCCGGTGCTGCGACGGGAGGCATGGTGGGACGGAACCTCGAGCCGGCGCCGGCGCCGGTCCCGTCCGCCGGAGGGCCGATCAACCCCGTCGGGGGCCGCTGGATCGACGTCGCCGCCCTCGCGGACCTCGCGGAGGGCCAGGGCAAGCGTGTCACGGCCGGCGCCGTCGGCGCGTTCGTCTTCCGCCACGGCGAAAACGTGACCGCGGTTTCCTCGATCTGCTCGCACCTGCCGTGCGAGCTGTGGTGGAACGGCGGCCAGGCCCAGCTCGATTGCCCCTGTCACCCCGCGTCCTTCACTCCCGACGGCCGGTCCACCGACACCAGGTATCCGCTGCCGGCTCTCAACACGGTCCAGGTGCGCGTCACCGCGGCGGGCCGTGTGGAGGTGTTGGGGACCGCCTGACATGAGCGTCCGTGAGCACAGGTCAAGACAGCTGGCTTTGGATCGATGCCTCCAGCTGCTGGAGGAGGCCCAGATGCACGGCAAGGCACGCATCGACGGGCCGCTAGGCACCTTGCTGCGCAAGCACCTCGAGCGGGCGGGCGTCATCGCCGACCACCGCCTCGAAGGCCGTCGCATCGACCGGGTGCTGGACGACATCTTCGCGCTGCAGGCCCAGCTGCTCGGGCAGGATCCCGAAGAGAGCCGCCACCACAACGGTGCGTAGGGGTGCATGTCTGAGCCCCCTCCGTCCGGCTCCGCCATCGAATGAGGAGGGCTCGTGCAACGTCCCTCGCTATGATTGGCTGCCGTTGTGACTACTTCCTTTGCGGCGTCTCCCTCGTACCTACTGACCTCTGAATCCGTGACCGAAGGTCACCCGGACAAGATCTGCGACCAGGTCTCGGACGCTGTCCTCGACGGAATGCTCGCCCAGGATGCGGACGCGCGTGTGGCCTGTGAGACGGCCATCACGAAGGGCCTGTGCGTGGTGATCGGCGAGGTGACGACGCACGCCGAGCTCGACATCCAGCGCACGATCCGAGACACCATTCGCGGCATCGGATACGACGACGAGTCAACCGGCTTCGATGCCGACCACGCGTTGATCCAGGTCTATCTCAAGGAGCAGTCGCCCGACATCGCGGCCAGCGTCAACCATTCCCTCGAAGAGCGTGAAGGCACTCTCGAGGACGATCCTTTCGAGCTGCAGGGCGCCGGCGACCAGGGCATGATGATCGGCTTCGCCTGTCGCGAAACGCCCGAGCTCATGCCCCTCACCATCTCGCTTGCCCACCGCCTCGCCCAGCGCCTCGCCCAGGTCAGGAAGGACAAGTCCCTTCAGTTCCTGCGGCCCGACGGAAAGACCCAAGTCACCGTCGAGTACGAGTTCGGACGGCCGAAGCGCATCGAAGCGATCGTCGTATCCACGCACCACGCCCCCAACGTGACCCAGAAAGAGGTCTCTGATGCGGTGCGGGAGCTGGTGATCGCTCCCGTGCTGAAGGGCATGGTCGTAGACGCGGCGACCAAGATCATGGTCAACCCCAGCGGCCAGTTCGTCGTCGGCGGGCCGGCCGCGGACGCCGGCTTGACCGGCCGGAAGATCATCGTCGACACGTACGGCGGGGTGGCGAGGCACGGGGGCGGCGCGTTCAGCGGCAAGGACCCGAGCAAGGTCGACCGCTCGGCGGCATACGCCGCGAGGCACGTGGCCAAGAACCTCGTTGCCGCCGGGCTTGCGGATCGCTGCGAGGTCCAGGTTTCGTACGCCATCGGCCGTTCCCATCCGACGTCGGTGGCCGTCGAGACCTTCGGCACCAGCACGGTGCCCGAGGACGAGCTGCTCGCGCTGGTCGGGCGCCATTTCGACCTGCGCCCAGGCGCGATCATCGCGAACATGAAGCTGATGCGGCCGATTTACCGTCCGACCGCCGCCTACGGTCACTTCGGTCGTGACGACCTCGGGGTGCCGTGGGAGGTCACGAACCGGGTCGAAGCGCTGCGCGCCGACTCATCGGTGTCAGCTCGACGTTCCAGCTGACACGCACCTGAACCAGCGTCAAGCCGGGTTGCGGATCCGCGTCAGCGACACGCTGTCCCGACGCAAGGTCGCATTTACACCGGCGACCACGGGGCGCAAGAAGGCGCTCACGCTCTATGTCTGCGGGGTCACTCCCTATGACTCGGGCCATATGGGGCACGCGTTCACCTTCTCCATCTTCGACGTGCTCGTTCGCTTCATCGAAGCCAAGGGCGGCCGCGTTCGGTACGTCCAGAACGTCACTGATATCGACGACCCGCTGTTCGAGCGGGCACGGCGCGACGAGGTCGACTGGCGGACGTTGGCCGATCGCGAGACGCAGGTCCATATTCGCGACATGACCGCGCTCGGCTGGCGCGCGCCCGACGTCATGCCGCGTGTATCGGATGAGATCGAGCCAATCCTCGCCGCTGCCAATCGCCTGCACGCGAAGCGGTTCGCCTACAGGACGGACGGGCTGTACTTCGACGTGTCCCGCTATCCCGGTTACGGCAGGCTCTCGCATCGCACGCGCCGGTCGATGCTTCGCAAGCTGCGCGACGAGGGGCTGCTGGGCACCGTGGGTCCCGACGCCAAGCGCGGGCCGCTGGACTTCCCGCTGTGGCGTGGATCAGCGCCCGATGAGCCGTCGTGGCAGTCGAAGTTCGGTCCCGGCCGGCCCGGCTGGCACATCGAGTGCTCGGCCATGGCGATGCGGTATCTGGGCGAGCAGATCGACATCCACGGCGGTGGACGAGACCTCGAGTTCAGCCACCACGAGTCCGAGCGGGCGCAATCCGAATCGTTGACGGGCAAGGCGCCGTTTGCCCGAGCGTGGATGCACACGGGGATGGTCCGTTACGAGGGTCGCAAGATGAGCAAGTCGCTCGGCAACCTGGTCAAGGTGAGCCAGGCGCTGCAGCGAGCCCCGGCGGCCGCCATCCGCCTGTACCTCATCTCGCATCGCTATCACGCCGACTGGAATTTCAGCTGGCAGGGGCTGGCGAGGGCGTCTCGGCTGATCGACCGATTACGCTCGCTGCTGGCGGAGAGCTCGGCCGCCGATAGGCACGCGCGGCAGGTGCAACCTTCGCGCGCACTGCTGGCCGAGTTCGAGAGGGCGATGGCCGACGACCTTGACACGCCACGCGCGGTGCGCGCGCTGCGTGCGGCCCTGCGTCAGCGCGACGCCGCGGCGGCGGCGTGGATGCTGGGCATCCTGGTGGGGACAGCAGCGCTCACCTGAGGGCTCAGGCCACCTCCAGCGGGGAGCCGCAGTTGGGGCATTCCATGCTGCCGTCCAGCCGCACCATCGTTTCGCACACGGGGCAGAGCACGTCGGAGACCTCCTCGCGCGCGTCCTCCTCCTCCTCTTCGCGCATCGCTTCGGGGACAGCGCTCAGGTCGACGGCCGGCGATCCGCAGCTCAAACAGACGTACCCCGCCTGGGCGATGCGGAAGTCCTGGTACTCGCCGGCGGAGTCGATCTCGACCTCGGCGAACAGGGCGCGGAAAAGCCGGCTGCCGCAGCGACGTGAGCAGACCAGGAGCATGCCGGCACCAGCGTACCGGTCTCATGCGATGCGCCTGCGCAGCGTCATGGTTCCGGCAATGATCAGAACGACCACGAAACCCAGCACGACGCCGGCGTCGAGCTGGAGCGATCCCCAGCTCAGGTCGGCGCCCTTGACCATCACGTCCCGCAACCCGTTGACGGCGTAGGTCAGCGGCAGTACGTCGGACAGGATTTGCAGCGGCCGGGGCTCCGACGAGACCGAGAACAGGATTCCCGAGAGCAGGAACTGCGGCACGATCACCAGCGGGATGAACTGCACGGCCTGGAACTCGGTACGAGCGAACATGCTGAGGAAGATGCCGAGGTTGACCGCCGCAATGGCCATCAGCGCCTCGATGCCGAAGATGAGCGCCACGTTGCCCGAGTTGTGCACCTTGAGCACCGCCAGCGCAAAAACCAGCACCTCCGCCGACTGGACCAGCGCCAGGACCGAGAAGCCGAGCATGTAGCCGAGCACGATCTCGCCTCGGCGCAGCGGGCTAGCCATCAGGCGCTCCAGCGTGCCCTGCGAGCGCTCGTTGAGGAACGAGACGATGGTCACGACGAAGACGAGGAAGAAGACGATCAGGCCGATGAATGCAGCTCCGAAATAGTCCAGCGTGTCGAAGTTCCGACCGCCGTAGAGGTAGGAGACCTGCGGCTGGACGTGGATTCCCTGGCCGGGCGCCTGCGCCGCCAGCGAGATCAGGGCCTGCTCCAGAGCCTGCAGAACCGGGCCCGTGCTGCCGGGTTGAGAGCCTTCGAGGCGCACCTGCGGCGCGATGGAGCCCGACTGGGCCTGGCGGCTGAAATCGGGGGGCAGCACGATGTAGGCGGCGAGCGACCCGTCCTTCAACTTCGCGTCGCCATCGGCCGCATTGATCGCCACGGTGCTGATCGCGCTCGAGCCGGCCAGCGCGGCGGCGACCGCGGCGCCGGCCGGGCCCTGATCCTCGTTGGCGATTCCGACCGAAGGCGCCGATGCCGAGCCGCGGATTAGATATCCCAAAAGACCCAGGATCACGATGGGCGCGACGAAGAGCAGGGCGAGGGTTCGGCGGTCACGACGAAACTGCTGCAGGAGGCGTCGTGTGATGGCGGTCACGCGATGGCCGCTCATCGGGTCGCCCCCCGCCCGGCCAGCTTGAGAAACGCGTCTTCCAGGACTGGAGTGCCTGCGGTGGCCCGAATCTCGTCGGGAGTGCCTTCCGCGAGCACCTTGCCGTACTGGATCAGGCCGAGCCGCTGACATCGTTCCGCCTCGTCCATGACGTGGCTCGAGACGATGATGGTCGTCCCCGCCTCGGCCATCCGCCGGAAGTCCTCCCAGAACTGGACCCTGAGCTGCGGGTCCACGCCGACGGTCGGCTCGTCGAGCAGCAGGAGCTGGGGACGGTGCACAAGGGCGCACGCGAGCGAGCACCGCTGGCGCATCCCGCCGCTCAGCGTCGACACTACCGAGCCTCGACGTTCGTACAGGTCAACGCGCTCGAGCGCGTACTTGACTCCATCCTCCGCTTCATTGATTGCCGCGAAGAACCGCACGTTCTCCTCGACGGAGAGCCCCGGATACAGGGCCGCCTGCTGGGTCATGTATCCGACCTGGCGGAGGACGTCGACATCGGGCATGCGCCGGCCGAGCACTGTCACAGTGCCGGCGCGTGGCTCGATGAGCCCGACCAGCATTCGGATGAGAGTGGTCTTGCCCGCGCCGTTCGGACCGAGCAGGCCATAGATCTCGCCGCGCTTGACGCGCAGCGTGACGCCGTCGAGGGCTTTCACGGCTCCGAATGACCGGAAGACGCCTTCGACGTCGACCGCGAGCTGCTCGCTCATGGCTGCATCGCCCGCAGCCAGGCCTCGGCCAGGTCCGTGACCGCCTGCTCGCCGTCCAGCTCCATTCCGAGCACCCGCTGGGCGACGGAACGGGTCATGAGGTGGAAGAAGATCGGGCCGATGAACGACTGCAGGGCGAGGAGGGGATTCATCTGCCTCAGCGTCCCCGATGACATCTGAGTCACGACGTACATCGTGAGCATGCCGACGAGCCTGGTCACGATCTCACGCGCGGCCTCCTCGGTCTCCGGTGCGAGCCCGCTCACCTCGAACACGAGAGTCCGCAACATGCCCACGCGGTTCTCGCCGCCGGCGAGGACGGTGCGGTACACCGTGCGCGCGATCTCCGGCATGACGACCTCTGGCGGCTCGTCGGAGAGCGAGGCCAGGATTGTCGTGACTGGCTCGAGCGGGGAGTAGGCATGGATGAGGCTCGTGAATAGCGCGGATTTGCCTGGGAAAAGTCGGTACAGGGTTGCGCGCGAAACCAGCGCACGGTCCGCGAGCTCATCCATGGAGAGGGCCGCGAGCCCCTGCGCGCCCACCATGGCCAGCGCGGATTCCAGGACGCGCTCGCGGGCGCCCGGCTCGGGGGTGAAGTCGAGGCCGGCGAGCAGGGCGTCGCGCGAGCCGAAGGCTCGGTAAAGGCTCGATCTGGAGACGCCGGCGGCTTCCGCGAGCTGGTCCACAGTCGGTTTGCCTCCCTGGGCCAGCAGGGGTCGAGCCCGCGTCAGGATGCGGTCTCGGACGCTCTGCGCAGCCAACGTGGCGATACTAGATGAGACAGACCATCTCGTCAAGTGTCAAGGTGCTGGCGATGCGCGTTAACAGGCTGGGTTTGCGAATTCGCCGGCAGCCGTTAGCTTGCGACTCGTGCGCCGCCTCCTCGCCCTGCTGATCGCATGCATCGTCGGGTTTGCTCCCGCGCCGGTGCGCGCGGCCTCGTCGTGGGGCAGCCCTGATTACGGAGACCCTCCCGGCTGGTGCACCAGGTTCTCCGACATGTGGGTTGCCACATTGCGGACGAACGACCCGCTGGTCAGCGCCAACCCGGAGGTCGACACCTTCTACGGATTCCACCGCAATCCCGGCTACGACGATTGGTTCGGTTTCTTCTACGGCGATTTCAGGGGCACGCCCGGGGATTCATCCGGCTGGGTGAAGCTGCTGCACGAGGATTATCCGCAGCACTATCACTGGAACTTCGGCGACAGCGGATGGGCCGTTCACGGCCACGTCAAGGAATACATCGCGTACTACAACTGGACATTTGGAGGCCAGTGCGGCCTCGGCTCACGTGGACGCAGCGCCCCTCCTCCTTATATGGCGGACCAGTACGGCTATCCGGTCGTCGATATCTACGTCGACTCGGTTGCACCGGACCCTCCACGCCCATACGTCGCGGCGATTACGCCGAGCTCGGTGGCCTTCACCTGGGACGCCGTCGCGGACAGGGGAGACGGTGCGGGCCGCGACTATTTCGTCGCCGGCATGGACCACTACATCTCGTGGCTCACCAGCAACGCTCGGTCTGGCAAGTTGCAGCTCGCGGCCACGCCATCGCCTCGAGTCCTACAGCTCGACGGCATGCGTGCGGGTGAGAGCGCCTGCGTCCACGTGCAGGCCGTCGACCGATTGCAGAACTCGACCGCCGACCAGGTCCAGTGCGCTGGAGCGCTTGCGCCGCCGGCGATGCCTGGGTGGACCCCAATTCAGCCCCAGGTTGAGGCCAACCCCCAGGGCAC
>DASXBJ010000077.1:0-3402 GCA_036491755.1 Candidatus Dormiibacterota bacterium | reverse complement strand
CTCTGGCGACGATCTCCGGAGGTCCGATCGGGTCGCCCAGCGCGAGCGCGGTGCGCCCTCGGAGCGTGTACGCGATGCAGCCGCGCTCGTCGAGCCAGTGGTAGCTCGACGCTCCGTGCACCGCCAGCTGGGAGATGTGGTTGCGCCCCGAGCTCTGCATCAGACGATGAAGGCGCTCGCGGTCGGCTGCCATGGCGCGTGGAGCCAGGACCGGCCGCAGTGCCTGGGTCAGAGCGAGAATCACAAGCGCGTACACCACGACCGGGAGCGAGTCGAGGAACCACCCCGCCCGCTCGGTCAGCGCGCTGTAGCCCGCCGGGGATCCCGCCAGCGTCGACACGACCGACTCCAGGGTCCGTACGACGCCCACCTCTGGATGCAGCTGGCTGCCGAGCACGAAGCTCCCGGTGACGGCGTACAGGACCGCGAGTCCGATCCCGAGGCCGAGGGCAGCCATGCCCCAGCGCACGCGCGCTGGATCGGAGTCGGCCTGGAACTGGCGCCGGAACCACCAGAGCCCGAACAGGATCCAGGCCGAGAGCGAAGCGCCCTCGAAGTCCAGGTCTTTGACCAGGTCGAAAGCAATGGTCGCCGCCAGCGCCACGAGGGTCAGCCGGAAGGCGACCAGCTTGCCTCGCGCGACACCGGCGGCGAGCAGGAGCAGCGCCGACCCGGACAGCACCGCGCCGGTCCGGCCTCCGAGGGTCACGCTCTGGGGCAGGATGCTGCCAAGCAGCTCGCTGCGGGTCTGGTGCTGGACCAGGAGGGCGCCGACAATGTCCAGCACGCCGCTGAGCATCAACAGCCCGGCGAAAAACCACCTGACCCGCCTGCGCTCAGACCGGCTCATCTCCCCACCACCATTAAACGTACGGCCGGCCCGCAAAAGCACGCAGGATCGTTCCCTCGAGCGAGACCAGACGTTGATGTCTGCAGTGCGCGCCACAGTGCTCGTGATCCTCGCCGCCGGCCTGCTCGCCGCCTGCGGCTATGGATCCGCCGCGCCGGCATCGCACGCACCGAGCACGTGTTCCGGCGGCTACTCGAGCAATTCGCCCGTGATCAACCTCGCCGTCAGGGACAACGGCCGCTCGATCGTCGCTCATCCATGCGACTCGATCTGGGTCGTCCTGGCCGGGCCGTCCGATCCGGCGTGGGAATTTGTGCAGACGTCGGATCCGGGGATCGTTGCGGTGGTTCCCCTACCCCTCCCCCACCCGCCCGACGGCGGAATCGAGGCGGTCTTCCTGGCCAAGCGAACGGGCGTGGCCGAACTGTCGTCCTACCGTCCCGCCATGGCCTGCCCAGCGGGTGCAATGTGCCTGCCGCCTCCCCGCTGGGCGGTCAGCGTCACCGTCGTGTCCTGATCCTGGGGTCAGATCCCAGAGCGCCGCACCCGATGTCTACACAACCTTTATGGCGTCCGAGCGGTCGCCATCCAAGGCAATGAGTTCGCGCTCATTCCTGTCCGGAACTGCGAAGTCGTCATCGACGTCCTTGCCTAAGCGCCCACGCAGCCTCCGGCCCAAAAGTCAACGGCGCCTCGCTCGATGCGCGTCACGAAGCTACTTACGAAGGTCGCTGATCGATTGGGATCCATTTCTCGCCGTCCCACCACCAGTTGCCGTCACTGGAAATCTGCGGCCTGGCGGTCGACTTGGCTGTCCTGGACCTGGCCGCGACTGCGGTTACGACCGCTATCGCAATGATCGGCACCGCGATGACGGCGAGAATAACCGCCAGAACGCCAAGGTAGATGACGCCCAAGGCAAGCACCTTTTGTCCCGATTATGAATCCAGCCGTCAGACTCATACTCCGACTTCTCCCGCGTGCACGACCGCCCCGCGAGCGCACGCGAGAAAGTTTTCAGGTCCTGCATGTCGCGACGGGTTGACGAGGATCTCGTCAAGCGCAGCGGTTAGTAGGTAATCGGCGCGTCGTCCGAAGCCGGACCTAGTACCTCGATCTCGTTCCCGTCGGGGTCGACAATGACGACTGTAATGAGAGCCATCCTTGCGGGCCTCCTGGCCGTGACAACTGGGGCGGCCGTTGCGGCGGCCGCGTTCATCCTTGGCATGCTGGTCGTCCCCATGAGCTGTCCGGCGAACGAGGGACCCTATCGTTCGTTGACCGCCTGCGTCAAGAATCCGAACGGGCCATTCGCGGTTGCGATCGTGCTGGGCCTAATCGTGGCCTTCGCCACGGCATTCGCATGGCGACGATGGAGGTCGAGCCGCACGGCTGGGGAGATCAGCTAAGGCGTGCCCGGTTCGTAGTCGGTCTTGGTCCCCTCCGGGTGGCCGGGATCGTAGGTTATACATTCGCACTCGTTTCCGTCCGGGTCTTACGTGGCAGCGCTCCGAATCCAGCGCAGTTCAGCCATCAGATTCAGTCCCTTCAAAGATTGAGGCGATCATGATTTCACCCTCCTTGAGGGCGGCATTTCCAGGCGCCGCGTTGCACGAACACATCAGCATTGCCGTCGGCCAGAGGATGCACCCGGCAATCCACTCGTGGAGTTTGCCGTCGTCCGTGCGGTTCTGATACTTGGCGAAGGCGCGCTGCTCGTGTCCCTCCTGTGGCAGAGCGACGATTCGTACGTCACCCTCAGGTGGCCTGCTGCTGATGAACCGCTTAAGGAGCGCCTCGGCCTCACCCGGCTGCGGGTCGGTCGGCTTCGTTCGCGGATAGACCGAGATATGGAGGGCCGCATCACGGCTCGCAGGTTGTAGCTCGTAAAGATTGCCATCGGACGTGACACTCCATCCATCGGGGACAAGTGGCACCGTAAACAGCCCGGGGCATTCGAGCATCGGCATGGTCGACCCTACACCTCTGGTAGCTCGTAGCCGGTCTTCGTCGCGTCCGGGTGGTCAGGGTCGTATGTAATACATTCGCACTCATTTCCGTCCGGGTCGTCGACGTAGAAGGTGCGGACTCCTTTCAGCACAGGGTGGACGCCGTGCCGGACTTCGAGCCCCGCCTCGATGAAGCGATTCTCGAGGCCGTCGTAGGCGCCGTGACCGACACGGAACGCGAGGTGGTGAAGCGTTCGCTTCTGCCGCTGGGGCGGGAACACGAACTCCTGGTCTGGATGCGGGATCAGCACGATCATCTCCGGCACGCCGTCAACCGCGTCCGCGACCTTCAGGAACTTGTTCGCAAACTCAGGCGGTGAGATGACCTCGAGGCCGAGCCGGTCGCGATAGAACTCGAGCGCCGCGTCAATGTCGCGGACCCACAGGACGATCTCCGCGAGTCCCGCGACGCGCGTCATGCCGCGATCGCGGAGACCATCGCCGCCAGGTTCGCGTCGCGGGCCCGCGGCGGCACCGAGCAGCCCGGCGCCAGGAAAAGACCGCGACCGCCCGTCTCCTCGATCGCGCGTTGGGCCTCGGCCT